>JBCBGY010000001.1:0-83187 GCA_038526275.1 Pseudomonadota bacterium
ATGAGCCCCGAACTCACCGTCCTTACCCTCGCAGCCCTGCTGCAAGTCGTCCAGTTCATGCTCTATGCCGTTCCGGCCAATCTGGAACTCGGCACCGACAAAACCCTGGGGCCCCGGGACGATCCCAACCTGGCCCAGGGCCTGACCACCACGACCCAGCGGATGAAACGGGCGATGGAAAACCATTTCGAAGGCCTCGCCCTCTTCACGATCGCAGTGGTCGTCGTGACACTTGGCGAGAAAAACTCAAGCTTCACCGCCTTCTGCGCCCATGCCTACCTCGTCGCCCGCATCCTCTATATCCCCGCCTATGCCAGCGGCGCGGTGCCGTGGCGATCCCTCATCTGGACGGTGGGCTTCCTGGCGACGCTCGCCATGCTGATCGCCGCGCTCTTGTGATTTCTTATTGGCAAAAATACTTCCGGGGGGGCTCAGCTTTGCTGAGTGGGGGGCAGGCGGCCCCCCTCCCCCGGTAAACATCTATTCCGCAGGTTCTGCAGACAGACACCTCGCAAGAACAGTGAAGGAGGCCCCCATGGCCAGCTATGACGTCATCGTAATCGGCAGCGGCCCCGGCGGCTATGTCTGCGCCATCCGCTGCGCGCAACTGGGTCTCAAAACCGCCTGCGTCGAAGGGCGCGAAACTTTGGGCGGCACTTGCCTCAATGTCGGCTGCATCCCGTCAAAGGCGCTTCTCCATGCCAGCCACCAACTGCACGAAGCCGAACATAACTTCGCCAAAATGGGCCTGAAGGTCGCTGCCCCCAAAGTCGACTGGGCCCAGATGCTCAGCTACAAGGCCGACACGATCAAAGCCAACACCCAAGGCGTCGAGTTCCTGTTCAAAAAGAACAAGATAGACTGGCTCAAAGGATGGGGATCCATTCCTGCGGCGGGCCAGGTCAAGGTTGGCGACGAGATCCACACCGCCAAGCACATCATCATCGCCACCGGATCGGAAAGCGCCAGCATCCCCGGCGCCGAAGTTACCATCGACGAAAAGATCGTCGTCACCTCAACCGGCGCGCTCGAACTGCCCAAGATCCCAAAAACGCTGGTCGTTGTCGGCGGTGGCGTGATCGGCCTGGAACTGGGATCCGTCTATGCCCGGCTTGGCACAAAGGTCACCGTGATCGAATATTTGGATGCGATCACTCCGGGCCAGGACGCCGAAATCTCGCGGCAATTCCAGAAGGTCCTCACCAAACAGGGGCTCGATTTCGTCATGGGTGCAGGCGTCACCAAGGTCGAAACGCTCAAGACCAAAGCCAAGGTCCATTACGCGCTGCGCAAGGACAAGTCCGAACATATGCTCGACGCAGATGTCGTTCTGGTCTCAACCGGGCGCAAACCCTACACCGATGGGCTTGGCCTGGAAGCGCTTGGCGTGAAGATGTCCCCACGCGGCCAGATCGAGGTAAACGACCACTACGCCACCAACGTCGCGGGCATCTACGCCATCGGCGATGCCATTGCGGGCCCGATGCTCGCCCACAAAGCCGAAGATGAAGGCATGGCTGCTGCAGAAGGTATCGCAGGCCAGCATCCGCACGTAAATTACGGTGTCATTCCCGGCGTAATTTACACCCACCCCGAAGTGGCCAGCGTCGGACATACGGAAGAGACCCTGAAAGAGGAAGGGCGCGCCTACAAGGTCGGTAAATTCTCCTTCATGGGCAATGGCCGCGCCAAGGCCAACTTCGCATCCGAAGGGTTCGTGAAACTGCTGGCCGACAAAACCACAGACCGCATTTTAGGGGCTCACATTATCGGCCCCTTGGCGGGTGACCTGATCCACGAAATTTGCGTGGCCATGGAATTTGGCGCCAGTGCCGAAGATCTCGCCCGTACCTGTCACGCCCACCCGACCTATTCGGAAGCCGTGCGCGAAGCAGCACTCGCCTGCGGAGACGGCCCGATCCATAGCTGACAAAGCGGCACAGGTCTGCGCAGGAAATCTGATTTTTCTGCGCGGCTTTCGGGCTGACACAGGTGGCGCGATTGGCTATCCCTTTCGAACGGCGAAGGAAAGCGGGGCCATCCTATGACGACAGCTTTGTATTGGCACGATGATTGCCTTGGCCACGTGACGCCCATGGGCCACCCGGAGCGGGTCGCCCGTTTGGAAGCCATCCGCGCGGCCCTTGCCGACCCAGCTTTCGACGCGCTGGACAGGCGAGAGGCCCCCTTGGTCGCTGACGCAGACATCCTGCGCGTCCACCCGCAATCCCACCTGGATCATATCCTGGCGTCTGAACCCAAGGTTTCGCTGGAAGAGGCTATCCAGTCCGGCAATTCCGCCAGCGCGCTGCATAGCCTCGACGCTGACACGCACATGGTCAAAGGATCTGTGGCGGCAGCCCGGCGCGCGGCAGGTGCCTGTGTCGCCGCAGTCGACGCGGTGATGGCGGGCGACGTCAACAATGCCTTCGCCGCCGTGCGCCCGCCGGGGCACCATGCCGAAAAAACCACGCCTATGGGCTTTTGCCTGTTCGGCAGCGTGGCCATTGCAGCGAAACGGGCACTTGACCATCACGGCCTCGCCCGCGTCGCCATCATGGATTTCGACGTGCACCACGGCAACGGCACGCAAGATCTGCTCTGGGCCGAAGAGCGGTGCCTTTTCTCCTCGACCCACCAAATGCCGCTTTATCCGGGCTCGGGCCACGCCAATGAGACCGGCGCCCACGGGAACGTGCTGAACGCCCCGCTTGCGCCCCATACCGGCGGTGCGGAGTTCCGCGCCGTGATGGAACGCGAGGTCCTGCCTGCCCTCGATCAATTCGCACCGGAGATGGTGATCATCTCGGCAGGCTTTGACGCCCATAAGGCTGACCCGCTGGCCAACCTCAATTGGGACGCTGCCGATTTCGCCTGGGCCACGGAAAAGCTGTGCGATCTGGCGGACAAACATGCGGGGGGGCGGCTCGTTTCGTCGCTTGAGGGCGGATACGATCTGGACGGGCTGGCCGAAAGCACGGCGGCCCATGTCAAAGTACTGATGGAGCGCGGCGCATGACCGACATTCCGGTAGATGAAATGACGTTCGAGCAGGCCATGGCCGAACTTGAAAAGGTTGTGAGCCAATTGGAGGCAGGCGACGTGCCGCTGGAAGCCTCAATCGAACTATACGAGCGCGGCTCTGCCTTGAAAAAGCGGTGCGAGGCCCAACTCAAGGCCGCGGAAGAAAAAGTGGCGGCAATCACACTCGATGCGGATGGCCAACCCACCGGCACCCGTCCCGTCGAAGGGCTGTGACCTTCCCGGATACACTGGCGGCGGCGGGCGCTCGGGTTCTGGCGACCTTGCAGGCAGAACTCGCAAGCGATGCCGACCAGCCCGTGATCCACGCGATGCGATATGCTCTGGGCGGTGGCAAGGGTCTGCGCGGATTTCTGGTGCTCGAAGGCGCCCGATTGCATGGGGTCGGTGACGAGGCCCTGCCTGCCGCGGCGGCAGTGGAAGCCATCCATGCTTATTCGCTGATCCACGACGACCTGCCGGCCATGGATGATGATGATCTGCGGCGCGGCCAACCCACCGTTCATGTCAAATGGGACGACGCCACGGCGATCCTTGCCGGGGATGCGTTGCAATCTCTGGCCTTTGAGATGCTCGCGCGTGGACCAAACCCCAGGGTTGCCGTCGCATTGTCCGGCAGTCTCGCGCGGGCCGCTGGCGCACGCGGTATGGTGTTGGGCCAGGCGCTAGACATCGCAGCGGAAACATCTGAGGCGCCGTTGACGCTGGAACAGATCACCGAATTGCAGGCCCACAAAACCGGCGCACTGATCGAATGGTCCGGTGTGGCGGGTGCGCTTCTGGCTGAGGCCGATCCCGCACCGCTGCGGCACTATGCGCAGGCGCTCGGCCTCGCATTTCAGATCGCAGACGACATATTGGATGTTGAGGGTGATGCGGCAACTGCCGGAAAACGCTTGCAAAAGGATGCAAGCGCGGGGAAGGCGACATTCGTTTCGCTGATGGGTCTGGAGCCCGCCCGATCCAAGGCGCAGGCCCTGGTGGACCAAGCCTGCAGTGCGCTGGAGCCCTACGGCCCTGCCGCAGACATGTTGCGCGACGCGGCGCGCTTTGTGATATCCCGCGACCGGTAAGGAGGTTTGCAATGGCCGAAGAACCCAAAACTCCGTTGCTCGACAGGATCCACTCGCCCAAGGACATGAAGAACCTGAGCGACAAGGACTTGCTCCAGCTCAGCCAGGAATTGCGGACAGAGACGATTAGCGCCGTTTCGGTGACGGGCGGCCATCTTGGCGCGGGTCTTGGCGTGGTGGAACTGACCGTGGCGCTGCACGCGGTTTTCGATACCCCGCGCGACCGGCTGATCTGGGACGTAAGCCACCAATGCTATCCGCACAAGATCCTGACAGGGCGGCGCGACCGGATCCGCACCTTGCGCCAGAAAGATGGCCTGAGCGGTTTTACCAAACGTTCGGAAAGCCCCTATGATCCATTTGGGGCGGCCCACAGTTCGACCTCTATCAGCGCTGCTTTGGGCTTTGCCGTGGCGCGCGACCTTGGCGGCAAGACCGATGAAGGGATCGGCGACTGCATCGCTGTGATTGGCGACGGCGCCATCAGTGCGGGCATGGCCTATGAAGCGATGAACAATGCGGGCCACCTGGGCAAACGGCTGATCGTGATCCTGAATGACAATGACATGTCGATTGCACCGCCGGTCGGCGCCATGTCGTCCTACCTGAGCCGCCTATATGCTGGCGCACCATTTCAGGAGTTGAAGGCTGCCGCCAAAGGGGCCGTGAGCCTGCTGCCGCAGCCATTCCAGGACGGAGCCAAGCGCGCCAAGGAAATGATCAAAGGCATGACGGTCGGCGGCACTCTGTTTGAGGAGCTGGGCTTTTCGTATCTCGGCCCGATCGATGGCCACGATCTGGAACAGCTTTTGGCGGTTCTGCGGACTGTGAAGGTGCGCGCCGATGGCCCGATCCTGATCCATGCGATCACTCAGAAAGGTAAGGGCTACGCCCCCGCCGAAAGCGCGCGGGACAAGGGCCATGGTGTTTCAAAGTTCGACGTGGTGACGGGCGAACAGAAAAAGGCGCCGTCAAACGCGCCCTCCTACACCAAGGTTTTCGCCGAAAGCCTGCTGCAAGAGGCGGCGGATGATCCGCGCATCACCGCTATCACGGCGGCCATGCCCGATGGGACGGGGCTGAAGCTTTTTCACGACCGCTATCCCAGTCGCTGCTTCGATGTGGGCATCGCAGAGCAGCACGCAGTCACATTCGCGGCAGGCCAGGCTGCGGGCGGCCTGAAACCGTTTTGTGCGATCTATTCCACCTTCCTGCAGCGTGGCTACGATCAGGTTGTCCATGATGTGGCCATCCAGCGCTTGCCCGTGCGGTTCGCCATCGACAGGGCGGGATTGGTGGGCGCAGATGGGGCCACCCATGCCGGGGCGTTCGATGTGGGCTTTTTGTCCAACCTGCCGGGCATGGTGGTGATGGCCGCCGCTGATGAGGCCGAACTGCGCCATATGGTGGCGACCGCTGTGGCCTATGAGGAGGGCCCCATCGCCTTCCGTTTCCCAAGGGGCGAAGGTGTGGGCTGCGATCTGCCGGAACGCGGAGAGGTGCTGCCCCTCGGCCGAGGCCGGATCATTGCTGAAGGGAGTGGCATTGCCATCCTTTCTTTTGGGACCCGACTGCAGGAGGTGCAGACTGCGGCGGAAACGCTTGCCGGGCGTGGGATCAAGCCGACCATTGCGGATGCACGCTTTGCCAAGCCTCTGGATCGCGAACTGATCCTTGAACTGGCCTCGGCGCATGACGCTTTGATTACAATCGAAGAAGGCGCCATTGGCGGGTTCGGCAGCCATGTCTCGCACCTTTTGGCGGAGGAAGGTGTGTTTGACAGCGGCCTGAAGTTCCGGTCGATGGTTTTGCCGGACATCTTCATCGACCAGGCTGGCCCGCGCGACATGTATACGGTGGCCGCTATGAATGCCGAGCATATCGAGGCCAAGGTTTTGGAGGTTCTGGGGATCGAGGTGATTGGCAAGCGCGCCTAGGCAGGAGACAGCGTAGTGGATCCCTTTTCGCGCCCTGTTCTGACCTATCGCTGGATCGTCTTTCTGCTGGCGGCAGGATACGCTGTCTATCAGTTGGTGAGTTCAAGCTACGAGGGACCTGGCGGGCCCTTTCGCTATCTGACCAACTGGGCGCTTTTGCTGTCGTTCTATTCCGCATCGCGGATGCTGGCGATTTCCGAAAAGCGCATCACGAACCCGCATCTTCTGACCGCCAGCGTGGCAGCGGTTCTGAATGCGATGGTGGTGATCCAGTATTGGCGGCTTTATCTGAATGATCCGGCGAGCGTCTCGAACCAGGATCTCGCTTGGTATGTGGAGTATTACATCCACCTGGTCGGGCCGCTGCTGCAATGGATTGATGCGCTTTTCATTGCCCGCGCTTTCCGACGGCACCTTCCGGCCATGGGCATATTGCTTTGCGTGGTCGTGGCTTACGTCGCCTGGGCAGAATTTTTCGTGGGGCCCATGAACCGCTCGCCGATTGGCAGCGTAACCAGCGGTCTGCCCTATCCGTTCCTGAACGAGATGGAGTTTCAGGCCCGCCTGGTGTTTTACGCCATCAACCTCGCGGCCGCATGGATCCTTTACGGCCTGTTCGCTGTGATCGCGGGCCTGATCCGACGCCACATGGCAAACTAGGCGCTGTGGCCCGGCCCCAGGTGAGAGGGGTGGTATCCTCCGGCGGAGATATTTTCACCTATCAGAATGGGCCGGGAGGAAGTCCCTTTGCATTCGCATAGGTGGAGCGTGCCGTCTTAAGGCTTGACAACGACGCGCCTCGTGGGGCCCACTTTTGCCATCAGGGGGGAGATGCTACGATGCGTACGACGCTTTTGGCGGCGGCCTTTGCGACTGCCGCTCAACTCACATCAGCGGCAACACTGGACCCGCTACCGTGGACCGATCTGGTCGTGTTTGGCGATAGCCTGAGCGATCAGGGCAATTTCGGCCCGGGCCGCATTGCCACAAATGGCGATACATGGGCCACGCAGCTTGGTGCCACATCTTGGATCGAAGGGGGTACGAACTACGCCTTTCTCGGCGCGACTGCCGCTGACGACCCCAATTCCGTGGACTTTGACGACCAGCGCGATCTGTTCCGAGATGCGCCCCCGGATTTGGGCAGCGACCCGCTGGTGGTGATCTATTTCGGTGGAAATGATCTGTTCAACAATCCCAGTGAGGCAGGCATTGCGGCGGCGATTCAGGCTATTGGCGCAGGGGTTGCTGAATTGACCGCCGAGTTTGGGCTGACGCGATATGCGTTTCTCAGCCTGATCGACCTCGGTCTCATTCCGCGCTTTGCCGGTACGCCAGAGGCACCGCTTGCCACGGCGGCATCCCTTGCCTTTAACGATGCGTTGGAGGTTTTTGCCGACAGCGGCGAAAGCCTTGGTCTGGATCTGACTTACGTCGATATCGAAGCCTTGGTCGACACTGTCCTGGCAGATCCATCATCTTTCGGGTTTTCGGACGTGACGGGCACCTGCGAGCGCGGCGCCATATCGTGCGACGGTTTCCTGTTCTGGGATGACAGTCATCCGACGGAAGCCGCTCACAGTTTTGTGGCCCAGACAGTCCTTGAAGCCGTAAGCCCTGCGCCGGTACCTCTGCCGGCAAGTGTCTGGCTTTTTGCGGGCGGATTGGTCCTTTTGGTCGCGGCGCGCCGGACGGCCTGATCCAGCCTTAGGGCTGATCGCTTATGTTCCGTTGACCGACGACCCGGGCGGGCGCGCCGACGGCTATTGCCATGGCCGGGATGTCGCCGCGAACGATGCTGCCGGCACCGATGATGGCACCGTCGCCGATGGTGGCCCCTGGCAGGACGATTGCCCGCGTACCGAGCCAGACATCGTTGCCGATCACCACGTTGCCCTCGTCCATGGCTTGCTTGGTAACCGGTTGACCATCATTGAACCGGTAGCCTGACGCTGTGACCATGACCTCTGGGCCGAAGAGCACATCGTCACCGACGGTAATTTGCCCATCACGCGGGCCAGCCCAAAGCGCACAGCGGGCGCCGAGCGTGACTCGGCTGCCGATCCTGATCCGCTCCGGATTGGAGAAGACAGCATTCGGGCTGATGTTGCAGCCTTCCCCCATGGTCACCTGCCGCAGCGGGGTGACGTGGGAATAGTTGTAGTAGTTGACCAGCTTGATGGCATGGGCCCAGGCGCGCGGGTCCAACAGGCCGCCCAGCAGACGAGCGAGCCGCGCGGGGCGGCCAAGGCGGGTTTTGTGGGCGGGATCTTCGGTCAATAGCCTTGCAACCAATCTTTGCGAGCGAGCCAGACCGCTTTCCATTGCTCGGCCCGGGCAGAAAACTTAGACGGGCTGATCTGGGCGGCGGCAGATAGGCCATAGTGCCGGATGGCCGCCCAGAGCCACATGGTTGCTATGCCGAGCGAAACCTGGCTTCGCGGCAGGTGATCCCGCATCAGCGTGGCCCGCGCCTTGGCAACACGGGTGGCTTTGTCGCCCCGGGTGCTTGCGGCAGCCCCGACCAAATGCATGATCTGTGCGTCAGGGGTGATCATCGGCTGATATCCCAGCGCCTTGGCCCGCAGGCACAGGTCGGCCTCTTCGCCATACATGAAGTATTTCAGGTCGAACCCGTCCAGCCGGTTCCACAGGTCACGCGGGATCAACAGAAAGCAGCCCACAACGATATCAACCTCGCGGACGCTATCGCGCTTCCAGTCGCCCATCGCCTCGGGATTGAAGAACTCTGATCCCTTGAAGACCGCCGCAAGCCCGACCGCTTTGGCGAAGTTCGACCAGACCGTGATCCGCTGCCAGCAAGAGGCGATGTTCAGCGACCCATCGGGAAAGACAGTGCGACCTCCGTAGATCCCGCCCTTCGGATGCGCTTTGGCAAAGGTCATCAGGTTGTCCACCGCGCTTTCGTGGCATTCGGTGTCAGGGTTGAGCAGCAAAAGCCATTCGGTTTTGGCCTTTGCCGCCACCACGTTGTTGGCCTTGGCGAAACCCAGATTGTCCTCGGACCGGATCAGTTCCACCTGGGGAAATTCAGCGGCGATGGCATCTGCCGAACCATCTTTGGAATCGTTGTCGAAGACGACCGTATGGAAGTTGGTCTTGACTGTGGTTTGGTAGAGCGTGCGCAAGGCCGTCAGTGTCAGGTCCTTGGTATTGTAACTGACGACAATGACAGTCAGTTCGGGCGTGGCGTCTGTCACAGGCTTTTTCCCAGGGATAGGCGCAGCATCCAGCGTGCGCGGGTCAATCTCAGACGGGCGAGGGTTGCAAGTGCGGCAAGCCGCTCGGAGCTGCCTTTCAGGCCCGGATGGCGCAGCACCTTTGGAACATGGGCGAAAATGCTGAGCGGCATTGCAACAGCCCTGAGGTACCATTTGAGGCGCCCGACCGGGGTGCTCGGATGCAGGTGATAAGCTTCTTCGGTCGTACGCTGCCACTTCTTGCGCAGGGCTGGCCAGTCCCGCCGCGTCGGGTGAGACACGCGCAATCCGTCGGCATAGATGAGTTTGGCGCCCTTTTCCGTGGCACGCCAGCACCATTCGATATCTTCAGAGACGCCGACGATAAGCGGACCTGTGCGTTCAAAAACGGCACGGGTGGTCACAAGATTGGCGGTGACGGAGAAACCTTTTTCCTCGACATAGCTTTTTTGGTTGAAGGCAAAGACGGTTTCGAACGCCTCTGCACCGCTACGGGGTGCGGGCGTTTCGTCGAAAACATCGATCCGCCCGCCGGCGACGATGTCAGGCGATGCCAGTGACGAAGCCGTGGTGAGCCAATCCGGGGCCGGGACGCAATCTGCATCCAGAAAAACCAAATCCGGTGCAGTTGTTTCTTCCACCCCGCGATTGCGGGCCGCAGCCGCACCCTTCTTCGGCTCAACGACGAAGCGGACCTGCGGAAAATCCACCGCAATGTCGTCCAATGGCGTTGGCGAACTGTTGTCGACCACGACCACTTCCGCCTCTCGCAAGTCGTTTTGGTGGAGCGCCGACAGGCACCGGCGCAACCGTTCATGGTCGTTGTAATGCGGAATGATCACCGCAATCCGAGGCGTATGCATCTTGGTGATACCGGCAGGCGATTAGCTATAGGTCTTGGAGTAGCTATAGTACCCATAGGCATCATTGTTGAAGCGGCATTTGTTCAGAACCATACCCATGACATTGGTCTGGGATGCCAGTTCCTTTTCGCACAGATCGACCTGTTCCAGCGTTGAAACACCCGCCTCCACAACGATCAGGGCGCAGTCCACATTGCTCAGGAAGGCGGTCGTGTCGTCATTAACCAGAAGCGGGGGCATGTCGAAAATCATCACGTCTGGTTTGTAGGTCCGGTCGATCTCGTCCAGCACCTCTGTGGTGCGTTGCCGCAGGAACAAATCAGACGGGTCTCGCATCGCGTTAAAGTTCATCGAAACGGCCATGTTAGGCCCGATCCGTTGAGCCTGGTCCGCGAAGGCGATTCGGCGTTCCAGCACGTCATAGGTGCTTTTCGTGCCACGCTGCATGAAGGCTTCGGCCAGCGCCGGGCGGCGCATGTCCATATCCATCAGCAAGATGCTGAGTTCCAACTGCCGTGCCAGAGAGGCGGCCAGGTTCGCGCTGGTTGTCGTTTTGCCTGAACCCGGAGCGGGCGAAGTGACCGCAATCCGCTTCCAATTGTTGGTGCTGAGAAGGGTCAGAACCTTGGTGCGCAACATATCGAACGCTGTGGCTTCGTGACCCGCATCGATTGTGACCAACTTGCGCCTGCTCAGTCGGGTCTTGTCGACCTGCATGGGCGCAAGGGTCGCCCAAAGCTCGCTGGTATCGGGGCGCAGAAGACGGGAGGCGTTGGCTCGCTTGGCCGGACGGTATTGGCCGGTTTCGTCGCCGCCATTGCCAGCCCGCTTCTCGCGGGCCTTTTGAAGGGCTGCCTGCAGTTTTTCCATGTTTGACGTCCTGCCGAGAAGAGTCCGCTTAGAGCGGGATCAATGAGGTGATTTTGTCCATGACGCTGTCTACCAGCCGATCAAGCGGGAACACGTTGATATGGACATAGTACATGGCCGCGGGCACCGTGATGCAAAGAACAACGACGATCGCCAGGGTCCAAAGCCTCCGTTTCAGGCGCTCTGATGCGGTCATGATATAAGGGATCGTGGCCAGCGGCGACACACCCATGGCATTGGTGATCTCTACCGGCCTGCGGATCGAACGATTCATCAGTTCAAGCAACAAGATCAATCCGAGCCCTAGGGCTATGCCTCCACCGAGCCCGGCACCGGCGATCATGGGACGGTTCGGACTGAATGGACTGTTTGGCGCAATCGCGTTCTCCACCACCTCGAACCGGGCGGACAATGCACCGATGATCTTGCGTTCTTCCTGCGCGGCACGGGCCATGTTCGCCTCGGCCGTCTGGTACTGGCGTTCGATCGTATCGCGCTCGCGTTCCAGCGCCTGAAGTGCAATCGTGTTGGCCGGTGTGCGGGAGATGGAATCTTCCAGTTCCAGCAAACGCGCTTCGCGTGCCTCGATTTCCGAACGGGCATTCTCGATCCGGGAATCAAGCTCCGCCAGTTCGGCTTCGAAAAGCACGGTGTTGCGGTCGGGGACGGTTGCATCCGTAGCGGTGGCAGGCGCCTCTTGCCCGGAGGCTGAGGCAACTTCCACGGCCACCCTTTCCCGCAACCGGTCGACCACGCTTTGCTGCAGCACCACCCGGGGGTTGGTTGGCGACAATACGATTAGAAGCTCTTCCAACGCATCTTCCGCCCTGGCCAATTCAGCCTCTGCCCTGGTCTGCCGTTGTTCGGGTTGCGCAGTCTCAACAGATCCTGATGTTTCAAAGATCAAGACCATACGGCTCCTGCGGTCCGCCAATTCGTCGACGTCGCGCTGGAGGTTGCGGATTCGCTCTTGCAGGCGGGACTGCTCGTTCAGACGGAAATTCAAGCTGTCCGGCAAAGCGCCCTGATTTTCATTCTTGTAGCGCACGATCTGTGCGCTTTTCAGACCAAGCTCCGTATTCAGGCGGCTGACTTCCTGCTCGAAAAAGGCGAGCGTGCCGCCGGAGCGATCTCGCTGCGACCGGGCGGACAAATCCTGAATTCGGGTCACATAATCGTTGGCCACAGCCGCCGCGACAGCGCCGCTGCGCGCTTCAAACCGAACCCGCATGAAGGTCGCACTGTTGCGCCCGACATTGTTGTCGATTTTTGTATTGGCCCGCATGCTGTTGACGATCTGGTCGGGTGACATCGAGCCGATGGCTTCGAACACATCATGATCCCGCGCGATATCGATAAGGATCTGCCGGGTCAGCAACTGCTGCCGCACCTTTTGCAGTTCTTCCGCTGGCCGGAAATTTGAGTTTCGCGGAGCCGTATTCTGGTCCAACTGTCCCCGTTCATACAGTAGTAAGGCCTGCGCGGCATAACTCGGCGGCAAGACAAAGGCGATCATGACCGCAGGAACGGTGATCAACAGAGTGACGAATACAAACAAAGGCAATCTTCGGTAGAAGATCGAGATATAGTAGCGAAGTTCCGGGTTCATTCTGCAGCCCGCTCGGTAAGTGTTATGGCGGTGACAAAGACGCCGTCATTGATCACCTGATTTATCGTATCTTCCGTGACCTGCTTCTCTTCGCCCATCGCAGCATAAACCAACGCAAAGTCGCTGAGCTTGTTCACCAGTCGCGGCACACCACCCGAGTGATGATATACCATCTCAGTCGCGCCACGGGTGAATTCTTTTCCGGTCCCGCCAGCATGTTGCAGTCGATGGGCGATATATTGACCAACCGTCTCCTCCGACATCGGCGAAAGATGGTAACTGGCCACCACTCGTTGCGCAAACTGGCTCAATTCCGGTTGAACGATCATCGTGCGCAGTTCCGGCTGACCGACCAGCACAAGTTGTAGCAACTCGTCCTTGTGGGTGTTGATGTTGGTGAGCATACGAAGCTCTTCCAACACTTCCGGGGTCAGGTTTTGCGCCTCGTCTATGACGATGATGACCCGCCGTCCTTCGGCATATTCCGTCAGCAGGAAGTCCTGAAGCAATTGGAACATGCCGACATAGTCCAGCTCGCCGCCCACCTCGATGCCAAAGGAGTTCAGCACCCAACGCAGCAGGTCTCCGCGATCGCCTTGCGCGTTAGAAATAAGGCCAATCGTCGTGTCGTCTTGGATAGAGTTCAACAGATGCTGCAAGAGCGTCGTCTTGCCGGCACCAACTTCGCCGGTGAGCACCGTGATCGGTGCACGCATGACGATGCCGTACTCTAGTATAGTGTAGGCCGCCCGGTGACCGCGCGACCAATATATAAAGTCGGGGTCCGGCAAGAGCGTAAAGGGGCGCTCCCGCAGACCGAAGTATTCAGTATATATGTCTGATGCGCCAACCATTGTGCTTCGTCATAAGTCGTTTCCTGAAGGACTCCAAATATGTAGGAGCTTTGCGCCGATCATAAAGTCGAGGGTGTGTTGCTCATCTTACTCGGGGCGTCCAGCCCCTATGTTCCCCCAGAATCACCGGTCGTCAAAAACTTCCCTACAGCGGTATTTCGTAAGAAGTTGTTGCGGGATTGGCGACAATGTGGCGATGGACTCAAATGGTCGCAAAATCTGGGACAAAAGGAACGCAACATGGTCCAGATTTCGCCTGATTTCCTAGCGTTAGGGGGAGCCGATTTTAAGATTCACCCTTAACAATGTGCAGAAATCGAGTATTACAGCATTAGTTAACGCCCATTAATCGTACATCAGTGTGGCGAGGGTGCTTAGCTTTTGTGGTAGTATGAGTAAATACCTATGAAAAACAGGGGGTTAGCATGGGTGACGTTTTAGAGACACTGCCTTCTCATTGTCTAAACTTTGCATTAAGTCGATCACAGTAAGGGGTTATTTGAACCCTAACTTGGAAATCAAATCGAGATCGCACGGGTGTGATCACTCCACACCAAGGCTCGTTGCCGCAATGCGTAAGGGATAATATGACTGCACATTTTGCTACTATGGCGCAGGTTGCTGAGAAGCCGAAGCCTGCCTTGGCCGCGCAGGTTTTTCCAGTCGAACGTCGGCGGGGACTCTATAGAAATGGCGTTAAGAGGTTGATGGACATCTCAATGGTGTTGCTGGCTGCTCCGTTGGTTGTTCCAATGGTTGTGGTTCTGGCGGCGTTCATTGCTTTAGATGGCCATAACCCGTTCTATGGTCAGCGCCGGGTCGGCAGATTCGGACGTGTCTTCACAATTTGGAAGCTGCGGAGCATGGTTGCTGACGCTGATGTTCAGCTCCAACGGTTCTTGGCCGAAGATCCAGAAGCCCGTGCCGAATGGGAACGGACACAGAAACTGAAGAACGATCCGCGCATCACGCGGGTGGGTCGTATCATTCGCAAAACATCGTTGGACGAATTGCCGCAACTCTGGAACGTCCTGACAGGCGACATGTCGTTGGTTGGCCCACGCCCGATGATGTGCAACCAGCAAAAGCTCTATCCCGGCGCGGCCTACTACAGTCTTCGCCCGGGAATAACCGGTCTTTGGCAGATCTCTGCCCGCAACAACTGTGAATTCAGCGGTCGCGCGCGCTTTGATACCAAGTACGAACATCAGCTGACCTTCGCCACGGATATGGGCATCCTTGTGCGGACGGTCGGTGTTGTAGCGCGCGGCACAGGTTACTGACCGCGAAATAGCGCCCATTCGACTAAAATACTGTGTTGATCCAGCCCTTAGGCTGGGTCACGCCTTTGTGGGAAGGGTGGCCACAAAGGCATGTCTTCTGTAAGAAGCGTTCGAATTTTGGAGACAACCACCCTATGCCTTTCGCATTCCCGTTGCGCGTTATCCTGGCCACCTTGCTCCTGACTGTTCTGGCAGCATGCCAAACATCTGAAGAACGGGCAGAAGCTCATTACCAGCGCAGCCTGGAACTGCTGGCCGAAAATGACGTCGACCGCGCCCTTGTCGAACTGCGCAACGTCTTCCGTCTGAATGGCTCCCATCGTGAAGCCCGCACGCTCTATGCTGGCCAAGTGCGGGAAGCGGGCGAACGGCACGAAGCCTATTCGCAGTATCTGCGTTTGGTCGAGCAGTATCCCGACGATTGGGAAGGATATCTTGCGCTGGCGGAGCTGTCTTTGGAGTTCAACCGCTTCTCCGAGGCTGAAGATTTCCTGAAACGTGCGCAGGAACATAATACCGAAGATCCGCGGCTGAAGATCGTCGAAGCCGCTGTGAACTACCGCAACGCCGTTTTGGGTGACGATCCCTCGTCGCGTCGGGACATTGCCCGGGGAATCGCAGAACTGCTGGCGGTCGAACCCGATAGTTTGGTCGCGCGTGGCCTTGTGATCGACTCCCTGCTGCGGGATGGCGATGAAGTCGAAGCTTTGTCCGAACTGGACAAAGCCTTGGCGCTAAAGGGCGAAAACCGGGCGCTTTACAAACTTAAGCTCGAGTTGCTGTCCCGCCGCGGCGAGGACGAACAGGTCGAAGACCTGCTGCAAGAGATGATCGGGCGCTTTGACGAAGATCAAAGCATCAAGCAGACGCTCATCCGGTTTTACCTGTCCCGCGGCAAGACCGATGATGCCGAGGTCTTCCTGCGCAGCCAGATCGTTGAAGGCGAAGCGGGCGACGATGCCCGGGTCACCCTTGTGCGCTTCATGCAGGACGTGCGCGGCCGGGATGAGGCCCGGGCCCTTTTGGAAGAGTTCATCGCCGAGGGAACAAATGATCAGCTGTTCCGGTCTCTGCGCGCCACGATGAATTTCGAAGACGGGTTCAAGCAGAAGGCGATGGCTGAACTTGAAGAGATTCTGGATGGGGTAGAATCAACCGATCAGGTGCGCAAACTGCGCGTATTGTTGGCCCGCATGCTGGCGGAGACGGGAAATGAAGTCGGCGCCCGGGTTGTGATCGAAGAAGTGCTGGAAGAAGACAGCCAATTGGTTGAGGCGCTCAAAGTCCGGGCAACCTGGTTGGTCGCGGAAGACCAAGGCGATCAAGCGATTGTGGACCTCCGCCGAGCTCTGGATCAGGATCCCAACGATCACAGTCTGATGCTACTTATGGCTCAGGCGCATGCGCGGAACGGAAACCGGCAATTGGCTGGCGAAGTATTGGCATCAGCGGTCGAAGCGTCGAACAATGCGCCGGAAGCCGCACTGGTCTACACGCAGTTCTTATTGGCGGAGAACCGTTACAGGCCGGCTGAGACTGTGTTGATTGATGCCCTGCGCATCACACCGGGCCACCCGGAACTGCTGCGCGAGTTGGGAGGCGTCTATATTGGCCTGGAGGACTGGCCCCGCACCGAACAGGTGATCCGCACGCTAAAGCGGGCCAACACAGAACGCGGCAACGCCATCGCCGATCAACTGACCCTTGCAGTATTGCAAGCACAGGATCGCCAGGATGAGGTTCTGTCCTTCCTCGACGAACTTGCCTCGGAAGAGGGTGGCAATCTTGGCGCCGAAATCGGTGTGCTGGATCTGCACCTGCAAAATGGCGAATTGGACAAGGCCGGCGAACATCTGGCCGGTCTGCTGGAACGCCGACCCGAGGATCGCGGCCTTCGGTTCCTTGATGCCGTGCTGGAGGGCCTACAAGGGAATCCAGATGCGGCCATTGCCGGTTACCGAGAACTGTTGGCAGAGGACCCGGGCACAGAGCGGATTTGGCTGGAACTGATCCGGTCGCTCAACGCCCAAGGGTTGGCTGACGAGGCTATGGCCGCTCTTCGCGACGGCATTGCCGCCAATCCCGAAGCCCCCAACCTGCAATGGATGCTGGCAAGCCGTCTGGAAGCGGACGGCGACTTCGAGGGCGCCCTGAGTATCTATGAGGCGCTTTACGATCAGAATACCTCGACCAGCGTCATCGCCAATAACTTCGCCAGCCTATTGTCGACGCTGCGCGACGATCCGGAAAGCCTTGATCGCGCCTACCGCGTCGCCCGTCGCCTGCGGGACAGCGATTTCCCACCGTTTCAGGACACATATGGCTGGATTGCATACTTGCGGGGCGACCATGAAGAAGCCCTGCGACATCTGGAACCGGCTGCAAGAAGCCTGGCCGAAGATCCGCAGGTGCAATACCATTTGGCGAAAACTTACATTGCCTTGAAGCAACCTGAAAAGGCCCGCCCGGTTCTGGAACGCGCCTTGGACATCGCAGGCGACGATCCGCGCCCCATCTTCGAAGATGCCCGCGAACAGCTGAACAAGCTCAGTTCCGCCGAAAGCACAGCTCCCACAGCCTCAGAGTGATGCGTAAAAACGACGATACCTGACCGGTTGTGGCGATTGGTCGAGAATTTTGGCCGAATACCTTCTCTACCCCGCCGCAATCGCTTATCCCGTAAACAAAGACTAAACGATGCGGGTAGGGATCGAGATGCGTAGCCTATGTTTTCTGCTGCTTTCGCTCTTTTTTGTGTCGGCCGCTGCCGCACAGAATTATGGCATCCAGCCAGGCGATAATCTTCAGATCGAGGTTGTTGAAGACAACACCTTGAACCGCTCGGTTCTTGTCACGCCTGACGGTCGGATAAGCTTCCCGCTGGCGGGCACAGTCGACGTCGGCAACCGCACAGTTGAACAGGTCCGTCGTACGCTCATCAGCCGCCTGGCCCCGAACTTTGCCAACCCACCCACCGTGTTCGTTGCGGTGAGCCGGTTGGGCGAACGGCAACCGGAACCAGAAGCAGCGCTGGACACGATGACGATCTACCTTCTGGGAGAGGTCGAAAGCCCCGGCCCAAAACAGGTCGAATCCGGTCTGTCTATCCTGCAATTCCTGTCAACAAGCGGCGGATTTACCCGTTTCGCCGCGACCAAGCGCGTGCAAATCCGCCGGCGGGTTGGTCACACCGAGAAACTGGTGAAGGTGAATTACCACGCCTTGGCACGGGGTGCGCGCCTTGTCCGCGATGTCATCCTGCACGATGGGGACGTCATCCTCGTCCCCGAACGCCGCCTGTTCGAGTAACCCGATGAGGCTAAAGGACGCCCGTGGCAAGACATTGGGTCTGGCGCTGGTGATTGGGTCCGTGGGCGGTGTGATGGCGCAAGAGCGTCAACCACCTCCCGGCATCGAATACACGCTTGATGTCTCAACCGGCATTGTGACCAGCGATAACCTCGAGAACGTGGCCGACCCGAGCGGTCGTTCGACGTTTTCGCGGACGAACCTCACCTTCGGGGCACGCTCGCAAACGCGGACATCAAACCTGGCGCTTAGCTTCGGCGGTCGGCTGGAAGCCGGACACTTCGCCGAGGACGATGACACGACAACCCAGTTTGAAAACCCGTTCATCAACCTGTCCTACAGTCAGGAAGCGAAACGGGCCAATTTTACGTTCTTCGGCTCCTACCGCGAAACCGACATCAACCGCAGCCGCATCGTCGAGGACGAGTTCGAGAATGAAGACCTGATCGAGGATGACGGCACCCGGGCCGACACCGATCTGCGTTTTGGGATTGAGACCGACCCTGGCGGCACATGGGGCACCAGCCTCGACCTTCGCTATCGCACGCGGAGCTTTGACGGTGTCACCAGCGACGAACTG
Organism: Pseudomonadota bacterium; assembly: GCA_038526275.1. GTDB lineage: Bacteria > Pseudomonadota > Alphaproteobacteria > Rhodobacterales > Rhodobacteraceae > 188UL27-1. The sequence continues at coordinate 18,642 of JBCBGY010000001.1, forward strand.
ACTGATACCGAACTCTTTTCCATCACCGCCGGTCTGCGGATGCTGGTAACCCCCACAACGACTGTCCGCCTGACGGCGTTCCAGTCGACCTTCACCGATGATGACGAAGACAACACCGAGCAGAACACGTTCCGCTACGGGGGGTCAGTCAGCTATGACTTTACCCGAACGACCCGGTTCAATGCGGGCCTGTTCCATGTGCGCCTGGAAACCGATACCGATGACGACACCGATGTGGATGAGGGGCCGTCCTTCAATTTCGGCGTAGAACATGACCGACCCAACGGTGTGATCGCGGCGAATTTTGCCAACAACGTTGTCCGCAACGGCCGGAGGCAAACCTTACGGGTGCGCCGCGACTACGAACTGAAACGCGGGGATCTGAGCTTTTCGGTCGGTGCGACGCAGACCAACGGCAATGGGTGGGACCCGCTGTTTGGTGTCACCTACCAAGAAGATCTGAAGCGCGGCTCCTACCAGCTTCGACTCAGCCAGAACGGCCGGACCGATACTGATGGAGATTCGTTCACCAATACCCGGTTCAGCGCCAATTATCGGCATGATATCAATAGCATCTCCGGTCTGGAGCTTGATCTCGCCCTTACCGAAAGTGAAGCCGATGCCGAGGATGGCACAGACCGCCGCCGAACATCGTTCGGCGTGACCTACAGGCGGGATCTCACCCGCGACTGGCAGTTGCGCACGGGCTATGAACATCGGGTAAGCCGGACCAATGACGAAGATACCCGCCGCACAAATACCTTATTCGCGACGATCAATCGCAGTTTTTCCCTGCGACCTTAGCGCTTGGTTAATGACACTCATGTGATCCCTTGTGCGGGTCGAAATCTTTAGCCTTTTGAGCTATGTGATCGACCGCGGGGGCGTCATCGAGCACCATTGTTGGGGACCGACGAGATGAATGTGAATATTGCTGGCGTTCGGTCGGTTAATCCGCTGGGCCTTTTCTTCTTTTCCCTGCTTATGGTGGCCTCAGTCCCGATTTTTTGGTTGGGATTTGAATCGCTTGCCCGTGCCTGGGCCACGCCGGAATACAGCCACGGGCCACTGATCCCGCTTATTTCGCTTTACCTCTTCATCCGAGAGCTTCGTAACTCTCCGCCGCTCGAGCCGGTCGTAACCGATCGGGCCCCGGGTGTCGTTGTGATCGTTGTGTCGCTGGCCATCGCCATTCTGGGCAATATCGCGCGTATACCTGACATCGTGACCTATGCCTTCATCCTATGGACAGGCGGCGTTACGCTGACGGTTTTTGGTTGGAAACGCGGCATCACCCACTGGGCACCCGTTCTGCATCTGATCTTCATGTTGCCCCTGCCCCAGTTCTTGTACTGGCAGATGACCATCTTCCTCCAGGGCGTGTCGTCTGAACTGGGTGTGTGGTTTGTTCGTATGGCCGGTGTGTCGGTCTTCCTGGAAGGCAACATCATCGATCTGGGCGTCTTCAAACTGCAAGTGGCCGAGGCCTGTTCCGGCCTGCGTTACCTGTTCCCGATCCTCAGCTTTAGCTATCTGATGGCCATCCTCTACCGCGGGCCGATCTGGCATAAGGCGATCCTGTTGCTGTCCGCCGCGCCGTTGACCGTGTTCATGAACTCGTTCCGCATCGGTGTTGTGGGCGTTGTGGTTAACTCCTACGGTATTGAGCATGCTGAAGGCTTCATGCACTTCTTCGAAGGCTGGATCATCTTTATCGCCTGCATTGCGATCCTGTTCCTGATGGCCATTTGCCTGCAGCGGCTGACACCAAACCCACTGCCCCTGTCGCAGGCCATCGATCTGGATTTCGAAGGTTTCGGCCCGATCATGGCCCGGATCGCTGGCATCAAGCTTTCCAAAGCGATGATTGCCGCTTGCGCCATCACTATCGCCATCACCTCTGCCTGGATCGTCTTCAAGCCGAATGGCGAGACAGTGCAGCTTGACCGTGACCCGTTTGTGCTGTTCCCAAATCGGATCGATGGCTGGGTTTCTGTTCGGAGCTCGCTGGAGCCAGAGGTCGAAGCGACGCTGGCTGCGGATGATTACCTGAACGCCACATTCTCCACTGCGGGTGAGCCGGCTGGTGTGAACATGTTCATCGCCTACTATCACAACCAGACGGATGGTTCCGGCATCCATTCGCCCGAGGTCTGCCTGCCGGTGGGGGGCTGGGAAGTATTCAATCTGGCCGAGCACGAGGTGAGCTTTCCCGACTCAGTCTATGGCACGTTCAATGTGAACCGGGCGGTCATCGAAAAGGGCCTGTCACGGCAGCTGGTCTATTACTGGTTCGAACAGCGCGGCAAGCGGATGACCAACGACTTCGCCGCCAAGCTGAGCGTGGTCTATGACAGCCTGAGCGAAGGCCGCACCGACGGTTCGCTGATCCGTTTCGTCACACCGATTGCGCGTGGAGAAACCGAAGCGGAAGCCGAGGCCCGCATGCAACGCCTGATCGGGACGGTTCTTCCGAAGTTGCCTCGTTTCGTGCCGAACTGACTTTTGGCGTAACGGTTGCCGGACCCGGCAGGTCTTGCCATCACCTTGCCCAAAATGTCACCGCAGAATGCGGTAATGAACTCGACAGTTCGCCTAATACCTTACACATTTCCTTGGCATGAACGAAGGTGCCAAGATGCGTGCCATGACTGATCGCAGCAGCGGCAACCCCGACAGGTTGGGCCTGGCCCTGCTGGTGGCCGTCATCGCCGTTTGCGCTGGTGCGGAACTCCTATTTCTTGCGGCGGACTGGGGGGTGCTCGACATCCCCCGCCTGCGCCAACGCGCCTATGATAACGGTGCGTTCCGTCCCCAACTGTTGCTGGGCACCTGGCGGCCGAACTATGCAGCGCAGCCCTGGACCATGTTTCTGACTTACGGCTTTCTGCATGGCGGGCCTATCCATATGCTCGTAAATATGGCGACGCTTTGGTCCATCGGCCTACTGGTCCTGGACCGGATCGGGCCAAAAGGCTTGGCGTTACTTTATCTTGGCGCCCTACTAGGCGGCGCAGTCGCATATGGCGTGATTTCAGAATCGTTGCGCCTGATGGTGGGGGCATCTGGCGCACTATTTGGACTAGCCGGGGCCATGGTGATCTGGCTTTGGGTCGACCGCGACCTGCATGCCGGCAACTTGCGGCTGATGTGGAACCTTTTGGGGTATCTGCTGGCGATGAACCTGGTCATGTACTGGGCGCTCGACGGTCAACTGGCCTGGGAAACCCACCTTGGGGGGTTCCTCGTGGGCTGCGGGTTGGGCTACACCCTCGATCGCCCGAGGAACGAACATTCCGAAGCAGAGATCGACCCGCCCGAACCGAGAAGGCTGACGTACCTCGTGGGCGACATACATGGCTGCTTCGCCCAACTCGACAACATGCTGGACCAAATCGCCCAACATCGAAACGGACGCCCTGCGGATCTGGTCTTTCTCGGTGACTATGTCGACAGAGGTCCGGACAGCGCAGGAGTGTTGGAGCGCCTCATGGAACTGGAACGTTCCCCCGACGTGACCTGCCTGATGGGCAATCACGACGTGATGATGCTGGGCTTCCTCGACGAACCTACCACAAAGGGTACCAGTTGGATGATCAATGGCGGCCAGGAAGCGCTGATCAGCTTTGGCCTCAATCCAATGGTCGCCGCACCCGATGCGGCCAGCCGGCAGACTCAACTGGCCCAAGGCCTGCGCGCCGCCATGCCCGACGGATTGGAAGACTGGATCAGAACAAGGCCGCTTTGGTGGCAAAGCGGCAATGTCATTGCTGCCCACGCTTTGACCATTCCTGATGCTCCGATGTCGGAGCAAAGTGACGCAGTTCTGCTCTGGGCCAGGCCAAAGAAGGACACGCCGGCCCGATATGACGGCACTTGGGTCGTTCATGGTCATACAATTGTCCCAGAACCACGCATAACACCGGGATATATCGCTATTGATACAGGAGTATTCCGAACCGGTCGCCTGACTGCCGTGGTTTTAGGCGATGGACCAACACAGTTCCTGCAGGCAACAACCATGGTGGCATTCGCTGAGCAGACAGGATAAGCGCAGCTCAACAATCCGCCAAAGAGGTCTAAATGATATACCCCGTCATTCTCTGTGGTGGTTCTGGCACCCGTTTGTGGCCCAGTTCCCGCAGATCCTACCCCAAGCAATTCACAGGCTTCTTTGGCGACGAGACCCTGTTTCAAGTCACGCTGAAGCGCCTGACCGGGCCGGATTTCGGCCAGCCGCTGGTGATGACAAATGCCGACTTCCGGTTCATCGCAACCGAACAGTGCGAAGCCGTTGGATTGGCCGATGCGCGCGTTGTGATCGAGCCCGCATTGCGCAATACGGCCCCCGCCATTCTGGCAGCAGCCTTGTTGCTGGAAAACGAACCGGACGCCTTGATGCTGGTCGCCCCGTCCGACCATGTCATGACCGGAATTGACAGCTTTCTGGAAGCCGTCCGCGAAGGCGCCAAATCCGCCGCTGCAGGCAAGTTGGTCACCTTTGGTGTGACGCCGGATCGCCCTGAAACGGGTTACGGCTATCTCGAACTGGCCGCCCAACCTGACGGTCTGGCAGCATACCCCCTGACCAGCTTTACAGAAAAACCTGACCTGGAAACGGCTCAAGCCCTGCTGGCGGGCGGCAAACACCTGTGGAATGCGGGCCTGTTTCTGTTCCGGGTCCGCGACATCATCGCAGCGTTCGAGGCCCATGCACCAGATATGATGGCCCCCGTCCGAAAATCGGTGGAAACCGGCGAAACCGATTTGGGCTTTTTCCGTCTGGGCGAAGATGCCTATGCCGGTGCCCCATCGGACAGCATAGACTATGCGGTGATGGAAAAGGCCGACAATATTGCCGCCGTGCCCCTGACCAACGGCTGGTCAGACCTTGGCAGCTGGGATGCGCTCTGGGCTGCGTCGGATCCCGACTCAGACGGTATCGTAACGCAAGGGTCGGCCACCGCCGTCGACTGTGCGAATACGTTCCTGCGATCAGAAGAGGACAGTCTGCACCTGGTCGGAGTCGGTCTGAACAATGTCGTTGCCGTCGCCATGCGCGATGCTGTGCTCGTTGCCGACATGGAGAAGGCGCAGGATGTCAAGAAGGCAGTAACTCTGCTAAAACAATCTCAGGTTGAACAAGCGGAACACTATCCGCGTTTCCATAGACCATGGGGTTGGTATGAAACTTTGTGTCTGGGACAGCGTTTTCAGGTCAAGCGGATCATGGTGAAGCCGGGTGGTATCCTGTCATTACAAAGCCATGTCCATCGGTCGGAACACTGGATCGTCGTGGGCGGAACCGCAGAAGTTACCGTTGGTGAAGAGAAAAAACTGCTGACAGAAAACGAATCTGTCTACATTCCTCTGGGCGCCGTGCATCGCATGGCCAATCCTGGACGGGTGCCCATGTACCTGATTGAGGTCCAAACAGGCACCTATCTGGGGGAAGATGACATTGTTCGTTACGAAGATGTTTACAATCGGGGCTAGAAGCCCCGCGACCTTTGAACCCCTCTCGTCGATGCGCTAAGGCGCACGGTAGAACTGGCGCAGGAAAGCGAAGCACTACATGAAGGTCATAATTTTCGGGCTCGGCTATGTGGGATTTACGGCGGGATGCTGCATCTCGTCAGAAGGCCACCAGGTCATCGGCGTCGATGTGAGCCAGAAGAAAGTGGATGCGATCAATGGCGGCGAAGCCCCAATCGTAGAACCCAAGGTTGCAGAAATGTTGAGCGACGCTCAGTCCAAGGGACTGTTTATCGCCGACACGCAGATTGGCAGCTATCTTGAAGGGGCAGATCTGGCGATCGTCTGTGTGGGCACGCCGTCAGCCGCCGATGGATCGCACAACATGGCATATATTGCCGATGTGAGCCGCCAGATCGCCCGGGCCCTGGCAGAGGGCACGGGAAAGCTGACCATCGCTTACCGGTCGACCATTCGCCCGGGCACGATCGAAGAGCTGATCCTGCCCATCTTCCGCTCAATCCTTGGAGACGAGACCGACGAACGGGTATCGCTGGTCTATAACCCGGAATTCCTGCGCGAAGGTTCTGCTGTTAAGGACTATTTCGAACCGCCGAAGATCGTGATTGGCACACATGACGGCCAACCGAACCCGGCCATGGAAACCCTGAACGCCAATATCACTGCGCCGACCTTCTATGTTGGCTTCCGCGAGGCCGAGGTAACAAAGTTCGTCGACAATACCTGGCACGCTGTGAAAGTGGCCTTCGCCAATGAGATTGGGCGGGTCTGCCTTCAGACCGGTATATCGGCCAAGAAGGTGCATGAGATCTTCGTCAGCGACACCAAGCTGAACATCTCCCCCTACTACATGCGTCCGGGGGGAGCCTTTGGCGGGTCCTGCTTGCCCAAGGATGTGCGGGCGCTGCAGTATATTGGGGCCGACACAGGGTCGAACCTGCACTTGGTGGACAGCCTGATCCGCTCGAATGAGGCCCACAAGCATGCTCTTTTCGCCCATGCCGTTGATGGGTTGAAAGAAGGGGCATCGGTTTTGATGGCGGGCTTGGCCTTTAAGGCCGGAACCGACGATCTGCGCGAAAGCCCGAATGTCGATCTTGCACGGAAACTGCTGGCTGCGGGCTACAAGCTGGACATTTTTGATCCAGCCATCGCTGCCGATATGCTTGTCGGCGCGAACCTTGGCTATGCATTCAGCCAGTTGCCGACATTGGAGCGCATCCTTGTTGACCGAGACACGGCGCGCAACGGCAGCTACGATCGGGTGATCTCGACCAACGCGACGGTAAAGCAGTTAGATTTGCCTGCCGAAACCGAAATCCTAGATTTGGGGACGCTGCCATAATGGATGGAGTGATTGAAAGCCGAACCCCTCGCATGGATGCGGTCCGCGCCGAGCAGCCGCTTGCCGGACGAAAGGTGCTGATCGTTGTCGAAAACCTGCCCTTGCCGTTTGACCGCAGGGTTTGGCACGAATGCCGGACCCTGACTGCGGCGGGCGCTCTTGTCAGTGTGATCTGCCCCACCGGCAAGGGTTATGAAGCGCCTTACGAAGAGATCGACGGGGTGCATATCTATCGCCATAAATTGCCCTTCGACGCGTCTGGCGCGATCGGGTACTTGGTCGAATATGGCGCGGCGCTTTGGCACGAAATGCGTTTGGCCCTTCGAATCGCGCGAAAGCACGGGTTCGATACGATTCAGGGCTGCAATCCGCCTGACCTGATCTTCCTCGTCGCGTTGCCCTTCAAGCTGTTCGGCAAGCGCTACATCTTTGATCATCACGATATTAACCCAGAGCTCTACGAGGCCAAGTTCAACGAGCGCGGCTTTTTCTGGCGGTTGATGATGACCTTCGAGAAGTGGACCTTCCGCACGGCAAAGGTCGTCATCTCGACCAACAATTCCTATCGCGACATTGCAATGACCCGTGGCGGCAAGAAGGCCGAAGACGTCTTCGTCGTGCGCTCCGGCCCCGACCTGACCCGCCTGCATGTCCTGCCGCCGAACGACAAATGGCGCAACGGGCGCAAGCATATGGTCGGCTATGTCGGGGTGATGGGCGCGCAGGAAGGATTAGATCTTCTGCTCGAAAGCGCGAAGGACATGATCCAGAACCGTGGGATCGATGTGCAATTCGTGCTGGTCGGTGGTGGCCCGTCCCTGGCAGAGCTTCAGGCGATGGCCGCGGATATGGGTCTGCAAGACCACGTTACCTTTACCGGTCGCGCGCCGGATCAGGATTTGTTTGAGGTGCTGTCAACGGCGGATGTGTGCGTGAACCCGGATCGCGTGAACCCGATGAACGACAAATCCACAATGAACAAGATTCTGGAATATATGGCCTTTTCAAAGCCGATCGTGCAGTTCGAAGTGGCCGAAGGGCGGTACTCCGCACAGGATGCCTCGCTTTACGCCGTGCCGAACGACACCAAGGACATGGCCGACAAGATTGCGGAACTGCTGGAAGATCCCGAAAGGCGCGCCAAAATGGGTCAGTTTGGGCGCGCCCGGGTCGAGGCGGAACTGAGCTGGGATCACCAGGTAGATACGCTCATCGCCGCCTATAAACGGGCCGCCGCTTAAGACAGGCCCTGAATACCTGTGGCCGTCGTTCCCGTGGCCCAAACACGGCTCACGCGGATCGGGAACATGGAACCGGCCGCGATGTAGACCGTGCCCACGTCGCCTGTGCTGGTCGTCACGCGAACCGAACCGCTGCCTGACACGTTCAGCGCGCGGGTCATGTACGCCAAGTCATTGTCATTATTGGGTGTGATCGCTTCGATCCGTTCAGCGGGTGAGGTCGGGCTGGTAGCGAACTCTCTAAAGATGTCAGTGGTGCTCATGGACTGCTCCTGCACATGGGGTGATGGCGGTCTTTTAGGCGGCAAACCTCCCCACCCCCTTACCGAACCGTTCGGCGTACCCATGATCTCGCAACAGGCGCTGGCGACGGCGACGGGTTGAGCGTAGACTATCCCAAAATCAGGAGGCGCACTTTCATGTCCACAATGCTGTTCAGCAATTTGCCCAATATCAGCCACTGGTCCGACCGGGTCGATCTGGCCGCAGCCTTCCGCTGGACGGCCCGGCTGAACATGCACGAAGCCGTGGCAAACCATTTCAGCCTCGCGGTAAATGACAGCGGCACCAAATTCCTGATGAACCCCAATCAGGTGCATTTTTCGCGCATTCGCGCCTCTGATCTGCTGCTGATCGATGCTGAAGATCCCCAAACGCTCAACGCTGCCAATGCGCCCGACCCAACAGCCTGGGGGCTTCACGGTGCCTTGCATCGTAAGTGTCCCCATGCCCGTTGTGCCATGCATGTGCATTCGATTTTCGCCACTGTGCTGGCATCGCTCGAAGATAGCCGCCTGCCGCCCATCGATCAGAACTGCGCCATGTTCTACGACCGGTGCGTGATCGACGAAGAATATGGAGGACTGGCCTTCGAAGAAGAGGGCGAGCGCTGCGCCGAGCTTTTGCAGGATCCCAAGCACAAGGTGCTGATCATGGGGAACCACGGCGTCATGGTCATTGGCGAAACTGTCGCTGACACGTTCAATCGGCTTTACTACTTTGAGCGCGCGGCGGAGACTTACATCCGAGCCTTGCAAACCGGTCAGCGTCTGCGCGTCATTCCCAAAGATATTGCCGAAAAAACCGCGCAAGAGATCGAGGACTATCCCGACCAGGCCACAAAGCACCTGTCCGAGTTGAAGCTCATTCTGGACGCCGAGGATCCAGACTACGCCAAATGAGCCCTAGGTTCGCATGACCGGAACGCTCCTTTCCCTGGGCCACGGCTATTCTGCTCGGGCGGTGGCCAAGCTTTTGCAGCCGCTCGGGTGGCAGATTAGCGGCACCACGCGCTCCGCAGACAAAATAGCGGCCTTGAAGGCGACAGGGGTCACGCCTCTGATCGTGCCCGGTGATCCGCTGGATTTATCGGGTGTCACACATTTGTTGATCTCGGCCAGCCCCGATGCAGATGGCGACCCGTTCCTGCCGTTGATCAAAGAGGCTTTGGCGACACAGACTCCGCCTTGGATCGGCTATCTGTCCACGACGGGCGTTTACGGCGATCACCAGGGCCGATGGGTCGACGAAGAGACGCCCTGCACGCCCGGCAACCAGCGCGGCAAATGGCGGGTGCGGGCGGAGCAGCAATGGCTTGAACATGGCGCCCATATCTTTCGCCTTGCGGGCATCTACGGGCCGGGGCGCGGTCCATTTTCAAAGGTTCGCAATGGGACGGCACGGCGGATCATCAAGCCGGGCCAGGTGTTTGGCCGGATCCATGTGGAAGACATTGCCCAGGTGGTTGTTGCGTCGATTGACCGGCCTAATCCCGGTCGGATCTACAATGTGTGTGACGACGAACCCGCCCCGCCGGAAGACGTGCTGGGCTATGCAGCAGAACTTCTCGGCGTGCCACTGCCGCCCGAAGAAGATTTTGAGACCGCAGAGATGACCCCCATGGCCCGCAGTTTCTACGCTGAGAGCCGCAGGGTCCGAAATGACCGGATCAAATCAGAGCTTGGCGTGAGGCTGCGCTATCCGGATTACCGGTCCGGCCTTCAGGCTCTGCTGGCCGCCGAAGCCATCGCCTGACACGCCCGCGCCTATTTGCGGAAAGAACCGCTGATGCGTCTTGCGAAGTTCCCCGCATGGCGAGATACTGCGCCATGACGCAACGATTTCCGTCTTGGCAAGACAGTGCCGCCGCATTGATCGCGACGGCCCATGGCGAAACAGCGGCCGATCTGGTCGTAACCGGCGGCAAAGTCGTTCTGGTTCAAACCCGTGAAATCCTCGACTGGCAGATCGCGGTCAAAGCTGGACGGTTCGCCTATGTCGGCCCGGATGCCAGCCATTGCATAGGTCCGGAGACAACACAGATCGACGCAGCTGGCCGTTACGTGATCCCAGGCTTCTGCGACGGCCACCTGCATATCGAAAGCGGCATGTTGACGCCTGCCGAATTCGCCCGTGCCGTCATCCCCCACGGCACCACCACCCTTCTTACCGATCCCCATGAGATCGCGAATGTCCTGGGCCTCGCCGGGGTGCGCCTGATGCATGACGAGGCGGCGTTGCAGCCCATCAACATCTATACCCAGATGCCCTCCTGCGCCCCGTCAGCCCCAGGGTTGGAGACCACAGGCCACGAAATCACGCCAGCCGATGTGGCAGAAGCCATGTCCTGGCCTGGCATTATCGGGCTGGGCGAGATGATGAACTTTCCAGGCGTCATCCATCGTGACCCGAAGATGCTGGCCGAAATTGCAGCAACCCAGGCCGCAGGCAAAACCGTGGGCGGCCACTATGCCTCACCCGATCTTGGCCCCGCCTTTCATGCTTATGCCGCCGGTGGGCCTGCGGATGACCATGAGGGCACCTGCGAGGCCGACGCGATTGCCCGGATGCGTCAGGGCATGCGCGCGATGATCCGTTTGGGCAGCGCCTGGTACGATGTGGAAAGCCAGATTACGGCGATCACGGAACAGGGACTCGACCCCCGGAACATGATCCTGTGCACGGATGACTGCCATTCCGGCACGCTCGTCCATGACGGGCACATGGATCGGGTGGTGCGCCACGCCATCGATTGCGGTTGCCCGCCCTTGATCGCGCTGCAAATGGCCAGCGTGAACACCGCCACCCATTTCGGGCTGGAGCGCGAACTTGGCAGTATCGCGCCCGGACGCCGCGCCGACATGATCTTGACCTCTGATCTGACGACGTTGCCCATCGAACGGGTCATCGCGGGCGGAAAAACCGTGGCAGAGGCTGGTCAGATCACTACAGAGTGCCCGCACCTCGATTGGCCCGCGACAGCGCGACAAACCGTTCGAATGGCGCGACCTGTGACGGCCACGGATTTCGATATCCCTGCGCCGCCAGGGGCCCAAACGGTCACGGCACAGGTGATCGGCGTTGTCGAAAATCAGGCCCCGACCCAGGCCCTGACGGCAGAGATTGATGTTGAGGCTGGCATGTTGGCCCCAAAAGGCGACGTGGCCCGGATTGCCCTGGTCGAACGGCACAAGGCCACGGGCGGCGTAACGAACGGCCTGGTGTCCGGTTTTGGCTACACTACGTCGATGGCCCTGGCCTCGACCGTCGCCCATGACAGTCACCATATGATTGTGGTCGGCACGTCGCCGGGCGATATGGCTCTGGCCGCGAACCGGCTGGCGGAGGTCGGAGGCGGCGTAACCTTCTGGCAGGACGGTGCCGAACAGGCCTTGATCGAACTTCCAATCGCGGGGCTCATGTCTGACCGCCCGGCAGCCGAAGTCGCGGCCAAAGCCGACCAACTGGGCGCAGCCATGCGCGCCGCCGGATGCAGCCTGAACAATGCCTTCATGCAGCATTCGCTTCTGGCGCTCGTGGTGATCCCGGAACTCCGGATCTCTGATCTTGGCTTGGTCGATGTGAGGGAGTTCGCCCTGACAGATCTAGTTGTGGCGGAGGTGCCATGATAGGCAGGCACACCGGCTTTCAGAAAAGTTGACCCCATGACCGTTCAGCCCATCGCACCTATCCTCACACCGCCCGATCAGAAGACGGCGAGTTTTACGTCCGCGTCCGAGGCGGTGGATCATCTGATCGCTCTCTATGCGGCGGCAACCGCCTTCCTGCGGGAGGGTTTTTCCAAGACGGTCGGCGGCGATCGGCCTGATTGCCGCTTCCGGGCGTTCTACCCGGAGATCCGGCTGAAAACGACAACCTTTGCCCGGATCGACAGTCGACTGGCCTTTGGCCATGTCGCATCGCCCGGCATCTATTCGACGACAATCACGCAGCCGGACCTGTTCCGCCATTACCTGACTCAGCAGATCGGACTGTTGATCGAAAATCATGGCCTGCCCGTTGTGATTGGCCCCTCCGAGACGCCAATCCCCGTGCATTTCGCCGTGGCCGAAGACGCCTCGATCACGGTACCTCAGGAAGGGGCCATGACCTTCCCGTTAAGGGACTTCTTCGATGTGCCGGATCTTGCCACCACACACGACGATATCGTGAACAATGCGGCCTATCTGCATGAAGATGGCTCCAGCCCGCTCGCGCCGTTCACGGCCCAACGGGTTGACTATTCGCTGGCCCGCCTCAGCCACTACACCGCGACCCGCCCCGAATATTTCCAGAACCACGTTCTGTTTACCAACTACCAGTTCTACGTGGACGAATTCGAAAGCTACGCGCGGGACGCCCTCGCCGATCCGTCCAGCGGCTACGAGGCGTTCGTCGCTCCCGGAAACCAGGTGATCACGGCTGCGGACGGAGAACTGAAACCGCTGGCCAAGCTGCCGCAAATGCCCAGCTACCACCTGACCCGTGCAAATGGCGACGGGGTGACCCTGGTCAATATCGGCGTCGGTCCGTCGAACGCCAAAACCGCGACCGACCATATCGCGGTCTTGCGGCCCCGCGCCTGGCTGATGGTCGGGCACTGCGCCGGACTGCGCAATACGCAAAGCCTGGGTGACTTCGTTCTGGCCCATGCCTATCTGCGCGAAGACCACGTGCTGGATGACGACCTGCCGATCTGGGTCCCGATCCCGGCGCTGGCAGAGATGCAAATAGCCCTCGAAGAGGCGGTGGCCGAGGTCACCCAGTTAGAAGGGTACGAACTGAAAAGCATCATGCGCACCGGCACCGTTGCCACAATCGACAACCGCAATTGGGAATTGCGGGACCAATCCGGCCCAGTGCAGCGCCTGAGCCAGTCCCGCGCCATTGCGCTCGATATGGAAAGTGCCACCATCGCGGCGAATGGCTTTCGGTTCCGTGTGCCATATGGCACGCTGCTGTGCGTTTCCGACAAGCCCTTGCATGGCGAATTGAAGCTTCCAGGCATGGCTTCGGACTTTTACAGGACCCAAGTTTCCCGCCACTTGTTGATCGGCATTCGCGCCATGGAACAGCTGCGGAGCATGCCGTTGGAGCGTTTGCACAGCCGAAAGCTACGCAGTTTCGACGAAACCGCGTTTTTATAGGCTGAAAAGCCACGCTCCGCTGCGGAAACGTGCGTGAATCCCCTTGATTTACTGGAGCCTCAGTCACAAAAGATTGAGACACCACCCTACATGGCGTGGCACGGCGGAAAATCACCCCAACAGGGGGGCAATAACGAGGAGACCAATAATGGGCAAACCAATGACCAAGACTCAGCTTGTCGCTGCGCTCGCCGAAGAAATGGGGGCAGACAAGAAAAGTGCGGCCACCGCTTTGGACGCGATTTCAGGCATCATCACCAAAGAAGTCGCCGGCGGCGGCGCTGTGACATTACCAGGCGTGGGCAAGATTTACTGTCGTGAGCGGCCCGAGCGTGAAGTCCGGAACCCTGCGACAGGCGAGAAGATCAAGAAGGAAGCCGACAAGGTGGTCAAGATGACCATCGCCAAGGCGCTGAAAGACAGCGTAAACGGCTGACCCAACCTACAGATTGAGTTGACGTGGGGCTGCTGGAATGCAGCCCTTCAGTTTTTTGGGCAACGGTGCTCCAGACGGTCGGCTTGATCGGTCGACCCAGAGAGGCTTCTCATGGACAGTCGTGCCGTTTTGGCTGGCCTGGTCTTTGTCATTATCTGGTCGTCCGCATTCAGTTCGGCCAGGATCATTGTGGCTGCCGCTTCGCCTCTGGGCGCTCTGTCTCTGCGCTTCTTTATCTCCGGATTGATCGCCGTTGCCATTGCAAGATCCCTTGGCCAGTCTTGGCGGCTGACGGCCCCACAATGGCGCGCGACAATCATCTTCGGCGTGTGCCAAAACGCGCTTTATCTGGGTCTGAACTTTCACGCGATGCAAACGATTGAGGCCTCGCTCGCCTCGATCATCGCATCAACCATGCCGTTGCTCGTCGCACTCTTGGGCTGGGCCTTCTTCCGGGAAAAACTGTCGGTCGTGGCGCTTGGCGGATTGTGCGCAGGTTTCGCGGGGGTGGCAATCATCATGGGCGGCAGACTGGCGGGTGAGGCAGATCTGTCCGGCATCCTACTCTGTAGTCTGGGCGCGTTGGCCCTTTCTTTTGCAACCCTTGTCGTCCGCGACGCTATTTCCTCGGGCAGCCTGATGATGGTGATCGGACTGCAAATGCTGATCGGCTCCGCCACATTGGCTCTCGGATCATTGCTGACCGAAGAGTGGCGCTTGGACTGGTCCACAGCATTCGTGGTGGCGTTCGTTTATACCACATTGGTGCCTGGCCTATTGGCGACATTCCTGTGGGTCTGGCTCGTTGAACGGATCGGCGCGATCAAAGCCGCCGCCTTCCACTTTCTAAACCCATTCTTCGGAGTGGCCATTGCCGCAGCCCTTCTTTCGGAACAGATCCGAACAGCCGATATCGTGGGCGTTATCATCATTATGATTGGGATTTTGGCGGTTCAACTTTCGAAAACGCAAAAGACGTAATTCTCCCCACAGCTTTGTTATCGCCCGTTAGCGGTAACGGAGATGACAAATCACCCGACTGTCGGGCATGGAGCCGCCATGGATTTACTTCTCGGATATGGCGCCGGTCTTTTGACCCTGATTAACCCTTGCGTGCTGCCGGTCTTGCCGATTGTGCTGGCCGGCGCGCTGCAGGCCAGTCGCTGGGGGCCTGTTGCCCTTGCGGCGGGCATGAGCCTGGCCTTCGTCACGCTGGGATTGGGGGTTGCCACACTGGGCCAATCCTTTGACATCGACGAAGAGATCGTTGCGCAAGTTGCAGCACTCCTGATGGTAGGCTTTGGTTTGGTGCTGCTGGTACCCCGCTTTTCCGCAAGTTTTGCCACCGCCACAGCAGGTATGGCCGCCGGTGCCGACGCCCGCATGGACCAGCTTGATACAACCAGCCTGCGTGGCCAGTTCCTCGGCGGTATGCTCCTGGGCGCCGTTTGGAGCCCATGCGTGGGCCCGACCCTGGGCGCGGCCATATCCCTCGCCTTCAGCGGAGAAAGCCTGGGCTGGGCGGGTGCAATCATGTCCGCCTTCGCCCTCGGAGTCTCCACCATCATCCTGGCGCTCGGCTATGGCGCGCGTTCGGCGCTGCAACGGCGCAAGGCTTGGATGCATGCCGTCGCTATCCGCGCCCGCCCTATCCTAGGCATCGTATTCGTTCTGGTTGGTGTCGGTATCTTCTTCGGGGTGCATAAACTCTTGGAGATCTGGGCGCTCGACGTCCTGCCGATCTGGCTTCAAGACCTATCTGTCGCGTTGTAACTTCACCCCTGAGGAGAAATTCAATGAACCGCCGTCACTTCCTGGCACTGAGCTCTGCGGCTATTGTCATTCCATCCCTCGCCAAGGCCTCTGTCCTGACCTACTCGCCGGGTCTTGCGGACAAGCACCTTAAAGCTGGCGAAACCGTGTTTCTGGATTTCAAAGCAGAATGGTGCACGACCTGCCGTGCCCAGGAACGCGTGATCAACGCGTTGCGGTCCGAAAACCCGGCCTACGATCAAAGCATCACGTTTATCAACGTGGATTGGGACGACTATCGCAATGATACGCTGACCAAGCGTTTGTCCATTCCCCGCCGCTCGACCCTGGTTGTGCTGAAAGGCGATGAGGAGATCGGGCGCATCGTGGCTGGCACCCGCAAGGCCGAAATCAAGGCCCTTATGGATAAGGCCTTGCAAGTCTCAGCCTAAAGCGTTTGGCCAAATACCTGAAACGAATATGCAGCGCGTCCCGAATTGGACGCGTTGATTGCAGGTGACTTGCTTCAGGTTCTTTCGCATAACCAATCGCAATTGAGCAGAGGGGTCTGGCCCCTCACCGCTCAATAGGCGTGCCATCACTTCGGGTGAAGGTTTTGCCATCGGCATCGTGGCGCAAGATCACATCGTGATCCGGGTAATGCACAACGCCATGGTCAAACCGCGTTCCCACGACCAAAAGAACGGCATCTTCCTCGGATCGGTTCTCCAGGCAATGGGCCGCCGGAACCCCTGCCTTCCAACCAGCCACGTCCCCGGCAAGAAGCACTGTTTCTTCGTCCTCCACCAGAACCAACTCACCCGCCAACACATAGACCAATTCGTCTTCGGTTTCGTGCCAATGCCGATGCGACGAGCGTGAGCCCGGCGACAACCTTTCCAAGCGTGCACCAAACTGAGTAATCCCAACCACATCGCCCAGAACAATCTCGGCATAGGGCCCATCATCCTGACCGGTCAACGGGTTCGGTCCCGGTGCTTTTTCTGACCATGGCGGTAGATTGATCTTGGGCATTCGATTTCCCTCACCCATCAAACAGAAAGTACCGCACGATCCCGTAGATATAGAGGGCTGAGAACAGGATGTTTACGTTCTTGAGCTGAGGTTCGGTCCTTAACCAACCACAGTAAACCCATATCAAACAAAACGGTAAGCCGGACAGCATTGCCGCCAACTGCCATCCCTGAACGATGGCAACTGTACTGACGATACCCAATGCGACGGCGCACCACTTTAACGGCTGCTCAAAGGCGGCCAGTTTTGAAAGGCGCATGAGTGTAGTCTCGCAAAAACAGCGCCGTTAACCCGGCGATCTGCCGATCATCCCTTTAGCAAAATCGGCCCTGTCGATCAAACCGGTCCTGGCGACCCCGACAGGATTTGAACCTGTGACCTACCGCTTAGGAGGCGGTCGCTCTATCCAGCTGAGCTACGGGGCCTTAGACTTATCACTATTATCCCCTAAACCGACCGATATTCCAGTGGGTTGGCCAAGAAATCTGCCCGATTGCGATAGCGGCTAAGGACATAGCACGCGGGGCATGGCTTCACAATGTGCCTACTTTATGCTATCAGTCCTGCATCGTTGCGCACTTTTTAAGCTTCGACCCTAATATTGCGACCCATTTTCAGGTGGTATTGAAATGAATGATCTTGTGAACACGGCCCAACGGGCCGTCCGTATTGCGCATACTGGTGATACGGAATTGGGCCCACTGAAGCTCCTTCCCGGAACTTGGGCCAATATCCAACCACAGCATCGGCTTGAAAAGCGGGATGGCACAAAAGATGCTTTCCGCGGAGCCGGTACGCTCGACGGTACGGGCCAAAGTCCGTTCGATGGACGTGGTTGGAACATCATCGCCTTGCCCTTCGCGCAAGAGGGCCAGTTCCGAAATTACCGGCTTCTCATGAACCAGTATAACGAAGTACTGAAGTTCTCGAAGGTCGACGACAACGTCCCAAATCGCGGCATCAGCAGCGATCGACCCGCGCGCAACACTCCCCAGCGGATAGCAGCACTCGACTATGAACAAGCCATTGCGCAAATCGCTGCGGAAGACTTCGCCAATAGCGGCACCGCAGGCCCGGCCCTGCTGCCCATCCATCACGAACCCGGGCTGTTTCTACATATGAAGGAACAAACGATAGATGGGTTCAACATCGCGCGCCTCGCCACCATCCCCCACGGCAATGCGGCGAACGCGATCGGAAAATGGAGCGAAGAAACCCATGTGATCGATGGCCCGCCAACGATCGGCACGCTCAGTGCGTTTCCGGAAGGTGTGACAGATGATGTCGCTACCGCTGCAGGGAATGCCACAGGCGAACGGGATTATCTTCGCCCCTACAACCATTTCCTGCAAAACCCCTTCAAGGGCGTCATCGGGGCGGCTGGATTTCCAGGCTTTGGGCCAGAAAACAGTAATCTGCTTCTTCAACTCGGCCTGCCGAATAACGTGGTCCGCACCACGATCCTAAAGATGGATACCGACGATCTCGAGGCCGGGATCGTCAACATCCCCTTCATTGAACGCCAGGCAGACGCAGCCGTGATGCGCTCCACCTTTTGGATCATGGAACTGAGCGACACAGACGCCAATGGCGACCCAAAACTCGTCATGGCCTATTCCCAGTTTATCTTCCTGGATTTTTTCGACCGGGTCGATGGCAAGCCAGGCTTAATCCGTTGGCCGCACGTCTCGATCAATATGATGGAAAAAATCGAAGACATCGACTCCGAAGCCGACGATCTGATGGTCATGTCCGCAGAAGACATATAAAGACCCAAATGGTCGGATCACGCATTGATCCGACCGCCCCCCGCAAAGCACGGTCAGCGCACCTTGCCGCCTTTGCCCACATTGCTTTCTTATTGGCCAAAATACTTCCGCCGGAGGCACCGCGCGGCACGCGCGGCCACGCCCAACGCCGGAGTAGGCCACAAGGCCGACCGACGGGGGCGGGAGGGCTACGTCCCCCCGCACCGAAACGACATGCCCTGGCGTCCAGGTTTCGGTGGCACTGGTGTTTGGCTTAGTCTGGAACCTTGAAGGTGAGCGAGGCCCAAAGAGAATGCCAAACAGGCCCTGCTTCCGGATCATCATTGTCGGTTGGCCGCAAAACCACTGCATCGACCAGATATTCGTGCCCCGACTTCACGGGGAATGACGCGCGCCCGGCCGCGTCCGTCCGGTGCAAGGAAACGGTCACCGCGCCATCAGGGGCCCGTTCGAACAGTTCGACCTGCGCATCGCCGCGCGGTTCCAAATCGTACAGCACATCAACAATCATGCCGTCAGACAGATCGTCGGTATAGGGGTTCGTCACCGCAACGATTTCGGTCTCTAAACCCACCGAACCGTCCCGGCCCGCCCCATCGCCGACAGCGATCAGGCTCTTCGCAAACCGGCGATAGCTTTCCTTAAAGCCGGTTTCCGGCAGACCCCGATCCCGGTGCTGCTCAAAGACACCTGCAAAGTCCTTATGCCTGACAAAGTTCTGAAATTTGGCCCACTCGGTGTAGGTCAACGTACTGTCCGTTGTCTCATGCACCAACACCAACAACCCGTTCTCAGGGGCCGGCATATTGACAGCAGGCCGATCCCCCATCCGGGCAGGCACTTCGGTTTCTTCGCCCGCAATGACATAGTCGAACCGTTCCGTTCTAAACCCGATATAGGCATAGCCCGGGCCCTTGAAATTTTCTCCAACGCGCAGCTCTGCGGTGATGGTCTCTTCTGGCAAAACGGAATAGGTGTCCGGCGAAATCCAAAATTCGTGGGCAAAAGCCGGGCCACAGAAGGCCAGGCCAAGGATCGGGGGGAATAGAATGGCACGCATGAATGCACTCCTTCAATCGACGCCAAAGCAGACTTTTCTGGCGATCCTGTCAATTGCCCTTTGGCTGAGCACCGTCTCAGGCTTGTCAGCACATGAGGTACGCCCGTCTGTGGCAGATGTCGATGTCTCCGACACTCACGTTACCATGACCATCCGCCTCACAGCCGAAGCTCTGCTCGCCGGAGTAGACCTTTCAGCGGTCGAAGACACAAACGAGGCGCCAGAAGCGGCAGACTATGACCGGTTTCGGGCCCTACCCGCAGATCAACTGGCCGAACAGTTCCGCGAAAACTGGCCCGACCTCGCGGAGCGGTTCAACCTGCGGGCTGGAGAAACCCGATTGTTCCCCACACTCGAAAGTGTGGAGGTTATCGACGAGCCTGACCTGGACCTTCCGCGTGAAACAGCCCTGACACTTCTTGCGCCCTTGCCTGAAGACGACAGCGCCGTAACAGTGGCCTGGGATGCCGCTCTCGGTGCCCTTGT
Source organism: Pseudomonadota bacterium (assembly GCA_038526275.1). Lineage (GTDB taxonomy): Bacteria > Pseudomonadota > Alphaproteobacteria > Rhodobacterales > Rhodobacteraceae > 188UL27-1. The sequence goes on from JBCBGY010000001.1 coordinate 38,688, forward strand.
GGTCCGGCAAGTCGAAGGCGGGGAGGACGCCTATACCGGCTATCTTGAGAATGGCGAAAAAAGTGAGCCGCTCCCCCGACAAGGCGCATTGGCAGAAGGGGTCGGCACCGTCATCGGGCGTTATCTGATCCTCGGTTTCGAACATATTGTGCCCAAAGGGCTCGATCACATTCTATTCGTCTTGGGCCTGTTCTTTTTCGCGCTGAAACTCGGGCCAATCCTTTGGCAGGTCTCGGCCTTCACACTGGCTCATACCGTAACGCTGGCCCTGGCAAGCCTGGGCTATGTCTCGCTGCCCGGCTCAATCGTGGAGCCGCTCATTGCCGCATCAATCGTGTATGTCGCGGTGGAAAACCTGCTCAAGCCGGATCTTGGCTGGTGGCGTACAGCACTTGTTTTCGGATTTGGCCTGCTCCACGGGCTGGGCTTTGCCAGCGTCCTGGCCGATATTGGCTTAGAACCTGCCCGGTTCGTCACGGGTCTGATTGCGTTCAATGTCGGGGTGGAATTGGGCCAGCTTGCCGTGATCGCTGTGGCCCTTTTGATCGTGTTGACGGCGCAACGTGTATTGCAGCGGGACGGAATGCCCGGCGTCGGCCTGACCCTTGGAGTTGAGGATACTGTCTACCGAGCAATTTCTGTCGCGGGGTCGCTTATCATCGCTGCAGCGGGTCTGTGGTGGGTGATTGAGCGTACTCTTCTCTGACGCCACAGTTGCATTTCCCGATTGCCCGGGCCTTAGTTCTTGAAACAGAACCTGGGGAGACAGACGAATGACAGCAAAGACCGCACTGTCGGCAACCATTTTGGCGCTGACGGCCGGCATGGCCGGCGCCGCCTGCGACACCATTTCCTTTTCCGATGTGGGCTGGACCGACATCACCGCCACAACCGCCACAACGACGGTTGTGCTAAAGGCGCTGGGATATGAGACCGACGTCAAGGTTCTGTCGGTTCCGGTCACCTATACGTCCATGGCTGCAGGGGACATCGACATATTCCTGGGCAATTGGATGCCCACGATGGAGGCGGATATCGCGCCTTATCGGGAGGCAGGCACCGTTGATACGGTTCGAGCCAATCTGGAAGGTGCAAAATACACCCTGGCCACCAATGCCGCGGGCGCAGCGCTCGGCATTAAGGACTTTGCCGACATCGCCGCCCATGCGGACGCGTTGGAGCAGACAATTTACGGTATTGAGCCCGGCAATGATGGCAACCGTCTGATCATGGATATGATTTCCGCCGATGCGTTCGGACTGACCGGCTTTGAGGTGAAGGAAAGTTCCGAGCAAGGGATGTTGGCGCAAGTTGCCCGCGCCACATCGCGAGAGGAACCGATCGTGTTTCTCGGATGGGAGCCACATCCCATGAATGCGAATTTTGAGCTGACTTACCTGACCGGCGGCGACGCCTATTTTGGCCCCAACCTGGGGGGCGCAACCGTATATACCAACACCCGCGCGGGCTTCAGCGACGACTGCCCGAACGTTGGTAAGCTTCTGGGAAATTTGGAATTTTCTCTGGCCATGGAAAACGAGATCATGGGTGCCATTCTGAATGACGGGGCTGACCCGGAAGATGCGGCCACCGCTTGGATCCAGGCCAATTCAGACGCGGTGATGGGTTGGCTGGACGGGGTCACCACCCTTGATGGAAGCGCTGCGACAGATGCCGTAAAGGAAGCGTTAGGCTTGTAGGCGGCCCACACCCGTGGCTCTCCCGCCCCCGGTTGTCGGCCTTGCGGCCTTCACCGGCGTTGGGCCCGGCAGGCGCGCTGCGCGCGCCTGTGCCTCCGGCGGGTTTTTTGGCCAACAAGAGAGGGCAGAGCGCATTGCTAAAACATACCGCCGCAAACCTGATTGACGCTGCCTGAAATCAAGGAAGCTTAACGCGTCAGGTCATATGCGATGTTTTGGATGCGTCCTCTTCACTTGCGAGATGCGGCCTCGCGAAGCTCGGCCATCAATTCGGTGAGAAGTTTCACATAGAGTTCGCCTTTCAGGAGCCCCTGATCGTCGAACTCTTTAGCAGCAGCCGCGACCATGACTTCGGGACCTGGCAGCAAGCGGGGGCGGAAGGGTGTCAGGCAGAGACGCAGGGCATATTGAGCCCGTGCCCCCCCTGCCCGTCCCGCCGCAGCGGACATGATTGCAACCGGTTTATCGCGCCACGGCGCCCCTTCCACCCTGCTGACCCAGTCCAGCGCATTCTTCAGAACACCAGAAATGGATTGATTATATTCCGGCGTTGAAATGACAACAGCGTTCGCATCAGAAATGCTGTGTGCGAGTTCCGTCACGGCCAGCGGAATGCCCGAGCTTTCTTCTAGATCCCCATCATAAAGAGGAAGGTTGAGGGAATGCGTATCAAAATAGTCTGCACCCCAGATCCGGCCCGCCTCCTGGACGAGCTTGCGATTGAACGAATTTGATCGCAGCGAGCCACTGAGACCCAACAATTTCAATGACATTCCTGCTCTCCAGTTCGGGTTCGCTTGGTCTACCTGCGGCTTTCTCGTTGCTATACAAGTCAGGTTGCGGCCCGTCACGCCTTGGGTCGGGGCTGCATTGCACATTTTCCTGTACGCTCGGTTTCTAAGCATCGCATTGGCTCCGGGCCAGTCGGTTTCGGCGGGAACCTGCCGCGATTGCGGGCGGCGTCAGAAATGATCTGGATCGTTCCGAAAACACCTGCAGATATGGGCGCACCTTTATGCTGTTCCGTAAAGCGCCCTTTGCTTCAAGGTTGCGCAAAAATTCTTATGGAAGCGTATAAAGTGTATATCTTTCAATACGTTACCCGAATCACTTGCACGCCCACCCAGATGGCCAACGGATTGCTGTCCAAATCGCCCGAACAATAGCGGGAGATGGATTTTCATTGGTGACGGGCCGGAGGCAATAACGGCCCAAATCGTGCTCATCATTTACCCTGCCGCAGATGCAGCGTTAGCTGCCCATCATAGGGAGCGCCCCAGCCGTTTGGGTGAATGGTCATCTGATGGCAACCGGGGCACGTGGCCATGTCGGCAAGGACAAATGAGAACAAGCAAGATTACCTTTCCTGAACGAAATGGCATTCTTTACCCCGCGACCGAGCCGTCGGACTCTGAGCGCGGCGCGTGTTACCTCTGTGCGAGTTACGGACGTTTTTCCGAATTTTTCAATCAATACAGTCAGACATTTTTTGCAGGCCAGGTTGGATCGGCTTAGCCGTCCGGGACCACTTTGGCTTCAGATTTGATCAACACCGGCCTGTGGGGCTGATCCCCAAGCTTCGCGCCCTCGCAAGTCGGTCGTTGAGGGAGCCGGACCAATTACGGGTCCGGCTCTTTCAGTTCGTGCCGGATTTTGGAATGACCGAACGGGGTAAAAAGGCCTCGATGGCCGCCGAGGCCACGATTGAGATGGTCCCATTGTCTGGATTGGTGATCTGCAGGCCACCCAATACAGCTGTCACACTCGCCCGCCCCCGAGGCAGAGTGGCGGTCAGCTGTTCCAGATCAACTGCGGATGGATCAGGGACCGCCACGGTAACGTGCACCCGCATCTCATCGTGACTTATCCCTAAGGTCTCAAAGAGCGGAATCGAGGAATGACGCATGGCATCCTCAATGGCCCGCGCGGCCGCTTTGGTATGATCCTGACCATAAAGGTCGTTGCCCATCCCCATTTCTATGATGAAACGCTGGTCCGTCATGTCCCGACCTCCAAAGCAACATGAATAGCGACATTGGCCATTACTGTTGGCGGCCCGTTCGGGCGGGGAATGTCCAGACCGCCAGCGACCACGTCAAATCCGATCTGGCCGTAAGGAAAAATGTCGAGCAGTGCTTCGGTATCGACCGCGTCAGGCTGTTGCACGCCGATCTGGACAGTGATTTGCATCGCTTCTTTCGGTTGATCGAAAAGCTCTGCCAGGTTGATCGAATTGTGCCAAAGCGCGTCTTCTATGGCGCGGCGGGCCGCCTGGGTATAGTCCTGCCGCCGCAGCGACGCACCCATCCCAAATTCCGTTAGCAATCGTCTCACTGCCATCGTTGCAATCCCCTTGTCTCTCGCTCGGTTTTCACGGGCAAGCGCGACGAAGTCCACAGACCGATGTGAGAAAAACAGGGCAAAAAAATGCGCCGGCAAAGCTGCCAGCGCATTCGTAGGTCTAGAGATGCCCGCTTCAGGCGATGTCTTCGGGCAAGGCTGTGATGAACTCAATATCGTCCACCAACTCATTCACATCAGCGACGCCACGCACCTGAAGCGTGTCGCCATTGCCAAAGGTGAACTGGGTGAAGATGCGACCGACCTGATCGGCGAACTGATCCACCACTTCCTGGGCCGTTAGATCGGCATTGTCCCAAAGCTCCGTGTTGAAGAGGATCGTGTCGACATCATTTTCGAAATCCAAAACGAGGTCGCGGTCCGAATCCCGTTCATAGTAGAACGTGTCGCCGCCAGCCCGACCAAGCAACAGATCATTCCCGGTGCCACCGTCGAGGAAATCTTCGTTGTTGCCGCCATCCAAGCGGTCTGCACCCTCTCCACCGAAGAGACTGTCATTTCCATTGCCGCCGCGCAGATCGTCGATGCCTTCGCCACCGAACAGTTGGTCAACACCCATTCCGGCCGCGAGGATGTCGTTTCCAGCACCCCCTGCAAGAAAATCGTCACCTTGGCGGCCCCGGATAACGTTGTTGCCATCACTGCCGAAGATCACGTCAGCCGCGGTCGTGCCGCGAACATCTGCGTTTGTCGTCCCTTGCAGCGTGAATTCGGTGACACCCGCGTCCAGGAAGAAGTTGGCATAGAACGGCGCATCAGCAATGACGGTCAAATCCTGATCGGCGACAGAGGTTTGGCCGATACCGCCGATGGCATCCGGCTCGTTTACAACGATGGCATTGCCGTCTTGAGCAGCATTCAAAGCCAGGTCGAAATCGCCAAAGGCTCCGATCTGCTGTTGCAGATCCGGCGAGGCGAATACGGACACGAACACGGTCGGTTCATCCGGTCCCAGATCGAGGCCGATGATGACCGGGTCGTGGTCCGAATTGCGGAACGGGACCGAGCCGTCAAAGATGGACGCGTCCCTGCCAAATTCCAGATTGTAGTCCAGCGCGTCCGGCTCGTCTGCATTGACATGCCATTCGGTGGCGCCAGTGACCTGATCCAACAGGCCCGCATTGGCCAGCGCATAGTCGAGCGTACCGGTCAGACCGTCAAAGACGAAGCTGTAGGCATCCTCACCCACAAACTGTTCGGCCAGATCCGTGAAGCCCTGGCTTTCCAGATAGGTGATCGGGTCTTCGTTGGCATAGGCATTCAGGTCACCGAGGATCAGAATGTCTTCATCACCGGAACCGGTCGGGTCCCCGGCGAGCCAGGCTTCCAATTCAATAGCGGCCTTTGTACGGGTGTCGTTCCAAAATCCTTGGCCGTCCAACTGATCGCTGTCCGGATCTGCCGCGTCGCCAGCGGTCAGACCGCTGCTGCCTTTGGATTTGAAGTGGTTGACGGATGCAGTGAAGCTTTCGCGGGTCTCAATCTCTTGGAAGGTCTGGGCCAAAGCTGCGCGGTTGCGGCCACCATCGGTGGTACTGTTGGGATCGATGAACGCTTCGGTGTCCAGCACCGCCGCGTCTCCGACCAGGGTCGTAGAGGTGGTGTCGTAGATGAAGCCCACGGCGATTGCGTCGCCGCCCACAAATTCCGACGTTGTCGTAGTTTGGCCAGACGGGCGCACCCAATCGTAGATCGTGCCACCGAGCGACGCGTTCACCGCATCGACCAGCTCCTGGATCGCAACGCCAGACCCGATGACATTACCTGTGCCGGTCGGGGCATCGCCGCCGGTGGCAAAGTCGTTTTCCAACTCGACCAGGCCCACAACGTCGGCATCCATTGCGACCAGGGCTTGCACCAGCTTATCGAGTTGCCGGTTATATTCCTCATCGAAGGCAGGCGTCGGGTCGGCATTCTGCGGATTGGCATCTGCACCGCGCGGGTCCAGACCATTCGGGCCAGAGCCCTCGTCCGCATCTGGGAACTCGTCCAGCGTCGTGAAGAAGTTCAGAACGTTCAGGCTGGCGACCTTGTAGTCTGACCCCACATCCTCGGGCGCGTCCTCGCGTTCATTGACCTTGTCGAACGTGTTCTCGCCGTCCTGCGTCGCGCGCACCCGCCAGGTGGCGCCGGAAGCTGCGTCGCCCGCCCATTGGTAGCTCAACACGCCAGACAGATCGTCGATCGTGTCGCCCATGCGGATGTCTGTGGCGGTGCTAAAGGTCGGGCCGAACCCATCAAGGTTGCCGATAGCGGCGTTCTGTTCGCTTAGGCCATCGTCATAGGTGATGGTGCGGCTGCCAACCTCTTCCAGATAGGCGGCGAAGCTTGCAGCATCCGGGTCGTTGAACTGCGTGAACTGTTCCGGACGATCGCCCTCGGTCAGCTTGATCTCGTTGAACCGGTCAAGCTGGAACATCTCGGTAATGGTCAACGTGTCGGCGAACGTGACCAGCATGCCCTCAAACGCTTCGAGATCGGGCTGAAAATCGCCGTCCTGGCTCAGCGTCGTGCTGCTGGAGGGCAGATCGATCGTGGCCGCCGTGGGCAGCGTATTGCCAGAAGAGATGATGGTAATGTCGGTGATCGTATCAAGCTGCGTCTCGCCAAAGAACTCGTCGACCGTGCCGGTGATCTGAACTTTGTCGCCGACATTGACGTCGGTGATGAAGTCGCCGTTCTCGAAGACGAAGATACCTTCCGACGTGGCAACATCACCATCGGCGTCCGCATCCTCTTCCTGGATATAGAAGCCCCGCAAGTCACGGCTATCATCCGCGTCACCATCCTGGAAATCGCCCACAACGATGGCTTCGACCGTCACAACCTGATCGTCGAGCAGGTTCTGGTCTTCGGTGCCCTGGATTTCGTGGATCTTGGTAAGCGCAACCTCGTCGCTGGTGATCGTGCCTTCGCCCGTATCATCTGCGATCTCGACGCCGTTCGTTGCGTTTGACAGAGCCACGGTAAAGGTCTCGTCCGCCTCTACATCCGTGTCGTCGATCAGATCCACTGTGACCTGCTGCGTTTCGCCTGCAGTACCGGCAAAAATCAGCGTCCCCGACGTTGCAACATAGTCGCTGCCAGCCAGTGCGGTGCCGTCGACGGTGGTGAAATCGACCTGAGTACCACCGGTCACATCGGCAGACAGGGTAACGTCGAACGTTGCCGTACCGTCGGTTTCCGAAACCGTCACATCGCTGATCTGAAGGCTGGGCGTGACAGTGCCGCCGCTTGTACCGGTGACCAACACATTGTCGATGGCCACATCTTCGTCGCCGGCATTCAACTGGTAGGTCAGGCGCAGATCCAGCGTGGAACCAGTGCCAGCAATATCGGCCAGGAAGGTTTGGAACGTGTCCGTCAATTCCGTGCCATCACCGTCGCCATCGAAGTCGGTATCAACCGCCGGAACGGCGTTGAACGCATCACCATCCGGCACTGACTCAAAGTGCAGCAGGTTCTGAAAGCCGCCACCATCGATCTGGTAGTCGATGTGGAAGAAGTCGGTCAGATCCCAGTCTTCCGCACTGTCGCCTGCGGTATCTTCCGCCACATCAATGGCGAACTGCAGATCGGTCAGGCCAGCAATATCCAGGCCCGTGAAATCCATGGTCACGGGCAATGCTGCCCCTTCCCCGTCAAGGTCCTGAGCGGCGAAGAACGTGCCATCTGCATCGAGCAGGTCGTACCCGGTACCGATGTTCGTCGTTCCATCAGTGCGGATGAAGAAGTCGAAGAACCCGTCCGAGAATTCCGGTGTCGATACGGTGTAGGCGACGTCAGCGTCTTCGAAATCCTCCAGCACCACGACGGTGGGGCCAGCTTCGGTGCCCTCCACCACGAAGTTATCGAACGCTATATCTTCGTCACCTGCATTCAGGCTGAACGTAGCCCGCACGTCCAGAGTCGAACCCAAGCCAGCAATGGCCGCAGTGAAGGTCTGGAAAGCATTGGTCAGTTCGGTGCCATCACCGTCGCCATCGAAGTCGGTATCAACAGCGGGAACGGCGTTGAACGCATCACCATCCGGGACAGACTCAAAGTGCAGCAGGCTTTGATAGCCGCCGCCATCGATTTGAAAATCGATATGGACAAAATCGCTCAGATCCCAGTCTTCATTGCCGTCGCTGGAATCATCTTCTGCCGCGTCGACCGAGAATGACAGATCGGTGAAGCTGGAAATGTCGATTCCGGTGAAATCCAGCGTTACCGGCAGAGCAGCGCCTTCGCCGTCGATATCCTGGGCCGCGAAGTAGGCGCCGTCATTTCCGGTAATCTCGTAGGTTCCGCTGATCGTTGTGCCCACCAGCGCGCCAACCCGGGAAAAGAAGTCAAAGCTTCCATCGGAAAATTCTGGGGTGCTGGTCGAGTACCGCGTGCCGTTTCCGTCTGTTGTAAAGCTTTCTGTGAAGATGACCGTCATCGCCCTGTCCTTGCAAACGCCGACTAATTTTACGTGGAGGTACGACATCCGCGAGCAAAACAAGATCTTGCCTGACGGATTTCCCCCCTGACCCGGTCCATATGGGATTTAGCGGGCGGGGAATATTCATAGTTTTATGACGCTGCGTTAATACCCCAGCAGTTTGATTAACTGCTCTCTTGAATATCAATTACCGCGCCGCCCGCCGCGCGGGCATCTTCGATATCATGGGTGACCATCAGGGTCGGCAAGCCCCGTTGCTGTGCATAGTCAAAAACCAGCCTTCGGATCTGCATCCGTCGATCGGTATCCAAGCGCGAAAAGGCTTCGTCCAGCAGGAGCGCCTTTGGCTCAGACAAGAGCATGCGCATCAGGGCCACACGAGCCTTTTGACCACCCGACAGGGTCGCAGGGTCGCGATCGGCAAATCCAGCGAGCCCTATCTCTTCCAGGGCGTTTTCAATGCGGGCGCGCCGCTTGGCCCGCCCCCGCACGGACGGGGCCAGTCCGAATGCCAGGTTTTCCCCGACCGAAAGGTGCGGGAATAGCAAATCGTCCTGAAAGAGGATGCCTATGCGCCGCTTTTCAGTCGGCCAGTCGGTAATGTCCTGACCATCCAGGATGATCCGGCCAGAGGCGTTGAAGTCGCGGCCAAGCGTGCCAATGAGCAAGGACAGCAGGGTGGATTTGCCAGAGCCCGACGGTCCCATAACGGTCAGGACTTCTCCTGGCGGCACATGCCGATCCAGTTCCACCAGGATCCTTGCATCTTGGGCCACGCAGATCTTTTGCAGGGCCAACCCGCAATCAGGCATGACGCAGCCCCCGCCGATGGCGCCAGACGACAGCGGGTATCAAGATCGCCGCGGCAAAAGGCAAAAGGGCGGCCAGGGTTTGGGCCAAGCTGTAGACCCCGATGGCGCGGCGATCCCCGCCCGCCGCCAGCGCCAGGGCTTCGGTCGTCAGGGTCTGGACCCGGCCACCGCCGATCAAGAGCGTCGGCAAATACTGCCCTACCGATACGGCAAATCCTACGGCGAAGGCTGTCAGGATCGGGCGCACGAGCATCGGCAGCCGCACCCGCCAAAGGATCCGGTCCGGCCCAGCGCCCAGCGCCTTGGCAATCGTGCCATAGCGCGGGTCCCAGGCGCGAAACGGGTCCGCCAGTGACAGAAAGACATAGGGCAAAACAAAAACCAGGTGGGCGGCGATGACGGGCCCTCGCCCATTCTCGGCCCCCGTGCTGAGCAAAAGGGCCTGCAAACCGGGGAGAAAGGCCGTTTGAGGAACGAGGAGCGGAAGGTAGAGGATGACAAACCCCCACCACCCCATGCGGAGCCCCCGGCGCTGTTCGGTTTCCAGACAACCCAAGGTCAGGATCAAGGCAAGTGCGGTGGCCCATGAGGCGATGAGCGTGGTTTCGATCAAAGCGTCCCATAGGCCGGGGCCGTGGCGCATCCAACTGCGCAGTGTCAGCCCGTTTGGTAGCGCATCGGGATACGTCCAGAACCCGGCCACGGACCAGACGGCGAGACCAAGCAGCCCAGCCAGAACCAACGCGGTACTGACGACGCCTATCAGCAGGCCAAGCCTTCGCAATACCCTGTCAAAGTGCCCACGCCTGCCGTTCCAGACCACACGATGCCCCAAAGCACCGGCCAATCGCTCGCAGAGCCACCAAAAGGTCAATGCGCCGAGCACCAGCCCAAACTGCGCGACAGCCCCCGCAGCGGCTTGCAAGCGCAAGGCCAGGTCTGGATCGCTCATCCAACGCACGATCTGGACGGATAAGGTTGGTGGCGTATTCGGGCCAAGGATCAGGGCCACATCGACCACCGACATCGAATAGGCCAGGACGACATATACGGGCAGGCGGATCTGCGCATAAATGCTTGGAAACACGGTGCACAGCCACCCCGTAACCCGACCATAACCCAGACTGCGCGCGACCGTCAGCGCCCGCGCGCCATCGCTTTGCGCCAGCGCCGCCAGCGTCATGAGCATCAGAAAAGGGACTTCCTTCGCCACCAATCCGGCGACCATGGCGAGCCCCCAGGGATCTTGCAGGATCAGCACGTCGGGCGGCTGGGTCCATCCGGTGCCCCACGGTGATACGAGCCGCACCAACCATCCGGACGGTGCGATCAGAAAGGCCAGCCCGAAAGCTGCGGCCGCATGTGGCACAGATAAGAGCGGCGACAAGACACGCTCCAGCCAGCGAAAGGCGCGTGTGCCGACCCATCCAGCCGTGATCAGCGCGACAATGGCCAGGGATAGTGACGTGGCGAGGGTTCCGGTAAAGACGCTCAGGAACACTGCGCTGCCAAATCCCGGCCACAGCCAAAGGTCGCGGAACGGCTGCAAGGTCACGTCAGTCTGACCGACCGCCGGGAAAAAGCCGAATGCAGGCAGCAAAGTTCCAGCCAAACCCGCGGCAACCGGCCCGATCATAGCGATCAGCGTTACCGTGGGCAGCCAGGGGAGCGCGCGCATGGCGCTACTCGGCGACCCCAAACCGCTGGGTCCAATCCGCGCTGATCCGGGTCATCCAGCTGGGATGCGGCTCTGGCTGCGCTGGCCCCAGCTCGGCCGGTGTCAGTGTCGCGATACCGAGGTCGAGCGCTTCAAAGGCGGCGCGATCCGACTCATCAAGCTTGGCCATGTCCAGAACCGTCCCATATCCCAAAACGTTCGGATCCTGGGCGCGGGCCTGCGCTTCAGGCGAAAGCAGGAAGTTCGCCACGACCATCGCTCCGGCCTTTGATCCGCTATTGTACGGGATGGCCACGAAGCTCGCATTGCCCAATGTTCCCTTGTCCAGCACGAAGGTGCGGGCGGTTTCGGGCAGTTGGAAGTTCGCGATGGCCGTCGACGCCTCGCCAGGGCTAAAAGAAATCGCCAGGTCGATCTCACCGTCGGCAATCAACTGTAGCTGCCGCGGCCCTGTCTGCGGATAGGCCCGACCTTGCCGCCAAAGGTTTGGGGTCAGTTCCTCCAGAAACGCCCAGAGCGGCGCGGTCACAGCGTCGTAATCCGCATCATCGACAGACCCTTGCAAGGCGGCGGTATCTTCGGTGAGATCAATGAGCGCCTGTTTCAGGAAAGTCGCCCCGAGAAAATCCGGTGGCTGCGGAAAGGTGAACCGTCCAGGATTGGCCTTCGCCCATTCCAGCAATGCGGGCATGGATCCGAGGCGTTGTGGCAGGCGGGCGGTGTCGTGGATGAACACAACCTGCGCCATGGCCCACGGGCTTTCATACCCTTCAACCGGAACAGTGAAATCGGTCTGAACCGTCTTGCCGTCCACGTCGACAAATTGCCAGTTCGGCAAGTCTTCGGCGAAGGGACCAAAGAGCAAGTTGGCCTCTTTCATCGCTGCAAAGTTGGCCCCATTGATCCAGATCAGATCAATTGCCCCGTCGTCGTCGGTGCCGGCGGTCTTTTCCGCCAAGACACGGCTGACGGCATCGGCAGTGTCGGCGAGTTTCACATGTTCCAGCGTCACGCCATGGGCCTGCTGCACGTTTGACCCGACCCAGGCGATGAAGTCATTGGTGGTGGTCGACCCGCCCCATGCATTCCAGTAAACGGTCTGGCCCCTTGCTTCTGCCAGAACGGCATCCCAATCCTGTGGCTTTGGCTCAGCGACCGCGCCGTTGGCGACCAATGTGGCCAAGGCGGCTGCAATCAGACGTTTCATATTGGGCTTTCCTATCTCGCGCTGTCAGTTTTGACTTACACCGGGAAAGACGCGACGTGCCAGCAAGATCCTTGCGCTTGCCGTCACAAAACAGAGCGTTCCAAAAATCCAAGCCAGGGACGAAAACCATCCGGGCAAAAGGCACAGAACAACGAAAAACACAATGGTTTCTGTGCCTTCCAGCAGCCCTCCGGTGAAGTAGAGGGACTTTACCCCCCGTGCATGGGTTTGCATCTTGGCCTTTTCCGCCAGCACCGCGTAGCCCAGAAACGTTGTGCCATTGAAGTAGAAACTGGTTAGAAGAAAGGCCCCCGCCGCGCCGTTTGCAGCAGGGTCAGACAGTACAAAGGCCAAAGGAACAGCACCGTAGAACAGGAAATCGGCGGCGATATCCAGAAAGCCTCCGAAATCAGTTTTCTGCGTTGCGCGGGCCACGGCGCCGTCCAGGCCGTCTGCAACACGACTGGCCAACAGAAAGATCAAGGCAATGCCAAACCTTTCCAAGCAGATGAATGCCGCGGCGGCCAGGCCCAGGACAAGACCCGCAAGGGTTACCTGATTAGCCGAGATGCCCTTCGCCGCAATCCGCGCGCCCAACCAGTTTAGCGGCGGATCAATGAGCTTACGCGCGCTGGCATCCAGCATGACCTATCCATCCCTCGACGTCTCGGACCTTGTCATTGCGCGTTCAAGGGAACAAGGCAACTGCGCCCTTCGTCACTTAACGCCAAGTTGAGGAAGGATCAGACCGACGCCGCAGGGAAACTTACGGTCCCGTATACATATTGGACGAGCCCAGGCGCTCCGCCGAACGCGGTTCCAGACATGATGATTGGGGCTTCGACACCGTCCTGCCCAACGAAACGGGCATTGTAGGTATAGGCACCGTCGGACCAGGTGGCGGCGTTCAAGCGCGCAAGATCTGCGCGATCATCTGGATGGATCCGCTGTAGCAAGTCATCAAACTTCGGGTGGTTGTCCGCGTCAAAACCGAAGAACGCCGCAAGGTTATCGCTGACATACCCTTCATCGTTGGCCGCGTCATAGTAGTAAAAGCCCATAGGCACATCCGGGCCCAAAGTTTCCCATTGCTCCCTGAGAAGTTCATGCTGGAAGTCGGCAGTGAGGTCTTTGTTGATCCCGACCAAGTGCCGGGTTTTGCCACGGCTGTCCGTCACCGAAGTGCCGTAGACTTCGATAGGTGCGATCACTCCGTCTGTGCGGCGGACACTGCCGCGAAACTGCAGGGGACGACCCCGTTCAATGCAACCGTCAATGGCATTTTCCAGTCGTGCCCTGTCTTCTGGCAAGAACATGTCCAGCATTGTATCCAGGCCGGGGTTGGTCTCATGTCGGCCCAGTCTATGCAGGCTGAACATGCCGTCGGACCATGTCATCTTGTTCTTGTCCGCCGACAGGGTCCAATGGGCGATCCCAAAACTGTCTTCGACCAGTTTCATCCCCTGGGCCAATTCCTGCTGTGCAAAATACTCGGCAGTCCGGTCGATCTCTGACACTATGATCATCGCACCCTGAAGCGTGTCGTCTTCGCCATAAAATGGGGCGCACCGCAGCGAGATCGTCACGCGCTCAATCTCGAAGGTAATCTCTTGCATGCGCCGAAGCCGGATCGCATCGCTGGCCAAATCCGTCAGTGACGGGAAACCGCTGGGTAGGAAGCACTGGCTGAGATGAACACGGTTTTCAATCTGGCCAGGTATCTTGAAGCGTGACTTGGCCTCTTCACTCGTGCGACGGATCTGCAGCGCGCTGTCGACCACAATGATCAATGAAGGGGCATGGCGGAGCATGGAATTCTGTTCCCGCGACAGCTCCTCCAGTTCCGATGAATTGACCAACAGTTCCTCATTAAGTGTGATCAATTCCTCATTGGTCGATTGCAGCTCTTCGTTCGACGTCTCCAGTTCTTCGTTGGCAGCTTGCAACTCTTCGTTGGTTGACGCCATTTCTTCGTTGGCGGACTGCAGTTCTTCGTTGGTTGCCTGCAGTTCTTCGGTGGTATGTTGAAGGACTTCGCGCAATCGACTGACTTCGGCCTGCATTTGCTGTAGCACCTGTTTGTCAATGTCTTCTGCGTCGGCGAGGTCTTCCAGGTTGGTCGGCTTCTTTTCGTCTACATCGAACGTCAGCAGCACATAGCGCTCGCTGGTTTCCTTCACGTTCAGCGGCAAGGCCTCCATAGTCACCGCAATACCACTATTTCCATCGTCAATCCAATGAGTTAACCCCATGCGACGATGCCCTTTGCGCAATGCAAGAGAGCAAAGCGTCGGCGCCTCCTCTCGCAGGGGCCGCAACAAAAGGTTGAGCGTCAAGCTAAGTTGCGTCTCCTCCGAGAGTTCCACGACGTCGCTGAAGCTGCCAAAAACGCGCAGGATGTTCATATCCGCGTCGAGCAATAAGGACCGCTCGCCATGGGCTCTGGCCAAGGCATCGAACAAATATTGCTGGCTGGAATCCTGCTCTTTCTGGCTATACCCCGTGCGCCGGATGTCGGGTTCCGACGAAAAGGCCGTGAGCTTCTTTCGTGCATCTGTTCGGCCAATGATGCGTTTGCGGAAGATCTTATGTTCATTCGAAAGGACTTCAAAATCCGGCTGCGATGCGCCCAACTGTTCGGAGCCGCCGAGAAACAAAATGCCGTGCCGGTTCAGCGCGTAATGCACCCGGTGGAGCACACGTTCCTGCAACCGACTGTTGAAGTAGATCATAATGTTGCGCAGGCTCACCAGGTCGATATTGCTGAACGGCGGATCCTGAAAAACGTTATGATTGGAAAAAAGGAGCGTGCCTTTCAGAGCTGGTATGGCGACAATATGATCTTCACGCCGCTGAAAATACTTATCAACCAGGTCGTCGGGAATGTCGTTGGCTGCAGAAATCGGGAACACGCCCTTCCGGGCAATTTCCAATGCTTGGCCATCAATATCGGTGGCAAAGACTTGTAAGGCTTTTTGGTTCAGAACGTCTGGTCCACCCATCGCCTCCACGACAAGGATCGCGACGGAATATGCCTCTTCACCTGTGGCGCATCCGGCGACCCATATCCGAAAAGGGCGATCACGGACCTGTTCCACCACGCCCTGCAATTCGTCCCCCAAACGATTGAACGATGAAGGATCCCGAAAAAACCTTGTGACTGATATCAGGAGATCTTTGAAAAGAGCATCGACTTCGGCGACATTGCTTCGACAATGCTCGACGTAGTCATCATAGTCGGTGATCCCCAAGGCCACCATGCGCCGCTGGACCCGGCGATTGACGGTAGATTCCTTGTAGTCCCGGAAATCAATCCGCGTGCGCGCCAACAAGATGTGCATGAGGTCAGACATCCGGCTCGTGGCCGCATGTATGCCCTTAAGCGTTTCCAAGTCACGGGGATACGCCAAGATCTTGCCGAGGTGCTTCCCGATTTCTTGTGGAGTTAGAACCAGATCAATACACCCAGTTGACGCCGCAGAACTGGGCATGCCGTCATACTTGGCGCTGCTGACATCCTGAGCGATGGTTATCCCACCCGCTTCCCGAATGGCCTGAATGCCCGAGCTGCCGTCATTGCCCGTACCGGACAGAACAATCCCCAAAGATTGCTCGCCACGCTCTGCGGCGAGCGCACTAAAAAGCCTGTCGGCAGATGGGCTTGGCGTGGCGAAACGCCCGGAAGGGGTCACAAGTCGCAGACGCCCATTTTCCAGAATTGCGTCATAGCTTGGTGGGATCACATAGATCGTGTCTGGCTCGGGCGATACATCATTTTCAAGCTCTGCAACCGCAAGATTGGTTTCCCGTCCGATCAAAGCATGGATCATGCTTTTGTGGTTGGGCGACATATGCTGAGCGACGATATAACTGGCCCCGGAATCCGACGGCAAAGCCCTGACCAATTGTGTCAGCGCTTCCAATCCCCCTGCGGACGAACCGATTCCGATCAGAAACCTATCGTCATTGCCTTTGCTCGAATCGTCTTTCATTCGCTGGACCGGTCGGACTGAAGTCCGCAGTGCCGACCGATTGCGGAAAGGACACAGCCTGCGGCTGCCTGCAAGCGTGGCATTTGCCCATTCGACCCCACACCCGTCTCCGTAAACAGAACCCTAACGTTTGATCACCGAATTAGGGGAAGAAGACTTAACAAAAGGTAAACTTGGTGGGGACTTGGATCATCAGGCGAGGCTTGGCCGAAAACCGACACCTATTCAGCTGCGTGCACGGCGACCGTCCTTGGGCCCGAAACAGCTTCTTGCGCGCGCCCAAAGGTACGAAAATCATCCGCCAGCTTGCGGCGCAAGGCTGCGGTGATGTCAGACGGAAGGTGCAAGTCGGGAGATTCAGAAGCACCGCTCCGGGCATCGAAGCCCAACTGCAGTTTCGCCCGTTGTACGATGTCCGCGGCCCATTGAATGCGACTGGAACGATACATCGCCTTCGGCGATACATTGGTGACGGGTAAGTGCAATGGAACACCCAACGTGCGGGAAAGGTGCGTGACAAGCAGGTCAACCTGCTCATAGGGCACGATCCAGTCGACACCGTTTTGTCCCTCGCTATTGCGCACGAAGTCGAACTGCGTACCACCAGGGTCCGCGTAGGCTGGCGGACGCGGAGACAGGTAGGCGCGCACAAAATCGGGGAAAGAAATTCCGCCGGTACTGTTCCGAGCCTCCGCCGTTCTCACTGAGCGCAAATCGGACCGCGCCCGAAAACGATACCAGCTATAAAGCCACGCTGTTGGCTCCCGCATCAGGCAAATCGTTTGGAACGATGTTTGTGGGCAGGTCTCTCGGAGATATGGTTTGATGAAAGCCTCGAACTGCCGGAAGTTCGTATGCCTTACCTGCGGTGGACCAGACAAAGACAAGTCCATGTGCGGCCGGAGCATTGTCTCCAATGCTGTTGATGCACATTTCGGGGTCAATAGCAGAACAATGCCATGGCGCGCGCTGATCAGCAAAGTGCGAATCTCCCGGCGAATATGGCGTTAGCCGCCGATCCAAAAATACCGTCTCACTCCAGCAAGTGCCACCTGAGCCACGATGAGCCTGCTTGAAAGGTATTTTCATGCCGAACGCTGGGCCGCAGACGATCCAAATCTCGCCAAAAGCCTGAAGATTGCCCAAATTCAAACCGTTGCGCCGTGAAATGGGGCTGAGTTGTACCGTTGCCGTCGGCCGCAATTCAGCAAGATTTGTCCGATCCTTCTGGGTCATACCGAAACCCGTGCAACACAGATCAAACCAAAGAGCCATGACAAGTTACGAAGAACGAATAGTCCGCGTTATCAGTTACATCTATGACAATCCCGCCGGGGATTTGTCACTCGACCGGTTGGCCGAAGTGGCAGCCATGTCACGGTTTCATTGGCACAGAGTGTTTCATGGGATGACTGGGCAAACCTGCGCGCAGGCCACCCGGCGCATCCGCCTTCATCGCGGTGCCTGCCATCTGGTGCAATCCGACGACAAAGTGGCTGAGATTGCCAAATGCTGCGGCTATGAAAACAGTCAAAGCTTCGTTCGGGCCTTCCGCGACGAATATGGCATGACCCCTGCGGCCTTTCGGGCCCGGGGGGCGTTGCCAAAAAAAGAGTCTCCAAATCAGCAAGGAAATCAGCAAATGTTCCCCGTGGAAATCCTGGAACAGCCGGCCCGCCGCCTGGCCGCGTTGCCCCACCAAGGCACTTACATGACCATTGGCAAGAAGTTTGAAACGCTTGGCACAATCATCTCCAGTCGAAATTTGTGGCATCATGCCAATGGCATGGTTGGGGTCTATTGGGACGATCCCGATGCGGTGGCCGAAGACCAGTTGCGCAGTCATGCCGGCGCCGCCGTTGACGAAGCGATGGACATCGCGGAACCGCTGACCGAGCTTCGGCTGAAAGGGGGCCGCTACGCCGTGATGCATTACAAGGGCCATTATTCCGGCCTGAAGAGCGCCTATCAGTACATGTACGGTACATGGTTGCCGCAATCGGGCGCAGAGCTTGGCGACCAACCCCCGATCGAAGTGTATCTCAATTCCCCGGCAGATACCGCCCCCGACGATCTGCTAACGGAGGTCTGCGTTTCCGTCACATAGAGGAATAGTTTTGGGGCTCTTACGGGGGCGCCGGGAACGGCATCACGTCTCCACCTCCACGCAAGGCGGTAGCGCCGCATCGTAGCGCGCGAGGCCTTCTCGACCGGCGTCTGTCAACGCGTAGACGCCGCGGCTGACCCGGTCGAACCAACCATAGTGATCCGCCGCCATGATTCGAGTGGCCGCCGCAACGCCGGTTGCCTTGGCGATCACGGCTCCGCGCGATGGTCCTTCTGCGGCCAAAAATGCCGCACATCGCAAGGCGTCTTGGCGATAGGCCGTGACCAGGCCGGATCGCGTTGCGCCGCCCTGGTTAGGGTCGCCTTCTCGGCGGGCAAACTCCCTCAGCAAACGGCTGCGGCGGACCTTCGACTGGCGCGGCCGAAAGGGTGCCGGATCGCAATGAACCTCAACCAACCCATCGGACAGCCGGACGGTGATCAGCCCAAGGCCGAGACGGCGCGCCAGCGCCCCGTTGTCCTTCAAGGCCTTCAGAAAGGGCCGCCCTCGCCCACGGGGCACAGCAACGTAGACCCAATCGGTGATTGCCTGTCGCGCGATAGCTTGGTGAAAAAGCGACAGGGCAAAACCGGTCTTGAGTTCCACAATGACCGGATCATCGTTGTCCCGGCAGGCCACCACGTCTGCCGCACCAACCTCTGCTTTGACCTCATAGCCTTGTCTTTCGAGGAAGGCTTTGACCGGCGGATAGAGGTCGGTTTCGCGGGGTTTTGCAGACGCCATGCCCCGTCATAGCGTGGTCGGGGTCACGCGCCAATCAACTCCGACTGGGCCACGATCACCTCTGCCTGCTTGATCGACGCGATATCGACCAGGCGCCCCTTGTAAACCGTCGCTCCCGCGCCGTCGGCTTTCGCTTTTTCCATGGCCGCGAGGATCTCACGGGCTTCGGTCACGGCCTCTTCGGACGGGGTGAACACTTCGTTGGCCAGGGCCACCTGTTTTGGATGGATCGCCCATTTGCCGACCATGCCAAGGGTGGCAGAACGCCGGGCCTGTGCGCGGAAACCTTCATCATCGCTGAAATCTCCGAATGGGCCATCCACTGGAAGCACACCATGGGTCCGGCACGCGGCCACAATCGCAGCTTGGGCCCAGTGCCAGGGGTCAGACCAGTATTGCTGATCGCCACGCTGCATATAGTAGTGTTCCTGCGTCCCGCCGATGCCGGTGGTCTGCATCCCCATAGAGGCCGCAAAGTCCGCCGCGCCAAGGCTCATGGCCTGCAAACGCGGCGAGGCCGACGCAATCTCCTCCACATGGGCAATGCCCGCCGCACTTTCGATAATCACCTCAAAACTGATCGGTTTGGTGCGACCCTTTGCAGCCTCAATCGCTGTGACCAACGCATCGACGGCATAAAGATCACCTGCACACCCCACCTTCGGGATCATGATCTGATCCAAACGGTCGCTGGCCTGTTCCAGCAGGTCCACCACATCCCGGTACCAGTAGGGCGTATCCAGCCCGTTGATACGCACGCTCAGCGTTTTGGCACCCCAATCCACGTCGCCAATCGCTTCGATGATGTTGGCGCGGGCCTGGGGTTTGTCATCGGGCGCGACGCTGTCTTCCAGATCCAAGTTGATCACATCCGCAGCACTCGCCGCCATCTTCTCAAACAGGGCCGTTCGCGAGCCGGGCCCAAAAAGCTGGCAACGGTTCGGGCGGGCGGGCGCAGGAGGTTGGAGGCGAAAGCTCATGAATTCTTCCGGTACGTATGTTACAAAAATCTCAATCTTGGAGATATATAATTACGTGAGCGCCGACAAGGCTGATTTTGCAATTGCAGAAAAATTGACCTACTTTGGGCCCATGTCGTCGTCGCAGGATACCGGTCCATCAAAAGGTGTAGCCCGTACCAATGGCGGAATTCTTAAGGCAGTACTGATCTGCAAAATCGCATTAACTCTGCTGTTTTGGGCGCTGCCGCTGCTGGTGTTTCCGAGCACTTTGCTGGGATTCTTCATTACGCCGCTGCCGGAACCATTGATCTACCTGCGGCTCCTGGGTTTGGCATATCTGGCCCTGACAGTGGCCTATATCGGCGGTCTGGTTGAGGCTTTTCGGGGTGGGTTCCCAATGACGACAGTGCTGATGGGTTTGGTCAGCAATGGAGGCGCAGCCATATTGCTGCTCGTCTATCTTCTGTCAGAAGCCGTTCAACCTGTGCTGTGGGTCAGTTGGGTGGTCGTCACCTTAATCACGTGCGGCCTTTTGCACGTGCTTTTCAATCGGCGGGGCTAAGCCACGGCACTGTTCATAGCCGCATCAAATGCCTGAACAATGTCGCGGGCCCGAACCGCCACATCGGACGGGGCCATGCCAGGCGCGTAAAGCGCTGAACCGATGCCGAACCCATCGGCACTGGCCTTGACCCAATCGCCAAAGTTGGCCGGGCCAGCCCCGCCCACCGCATAAACCTGCGTGCCCTCTGGCAGAACCGCACGTAACGCCTGCAAACCGCCGGGGCCAGCCATGCTGCCGGGAAAGAGCTTCAGACCATCGGCCCCTGCAGCCAACGCCGTGAAGGCTTCGGTTGGCGTGAAGATCCCGGGCCAGCTTTCAAGGCCCAGCGCCTTGGTTGCGCGAATAACCTCCGGCACGCAATTGGGCGAGACGATCAACTGCCCGCCCGACTGGTAGACATGGGCCACTTGTTCTGCCGTCAGCACCGTGCCCGCACCGATCTGCGCGGTGTCTCCAAAGGCCTTCACTATGGCCTCGATGCTATCGAGCGGATCCGGCGAGTTTAGCGGCACCTCGATCCGCGTGATCCCGGCTCTGATCAAGGCCTCGGCCACAGGCAGCGCGTCGGCTGGGGTGATGCCCCGAAGGATGGCAATCAGGGCACGGTGGCTCATTCCGTGGTCTCCGTCATCAGGGCGCGGGCCTTGATCAGGCCCCGAATGGTCATCGCCTCAGCATCAGCAATCGTCGCTTGGACGCCTTGCAGCCCCAGGGCCGCGGCATAGTGATCGGCGATGGATCTGGCACCAATCAGAGCAACCTCTTGACCCAGCCAATAGGGGCGCGCCGCGGCCAATTCGGCCCCGATCAGGCAACCGGACAGGCGGGACGCCGCAGCGGTCGGCGCGAGATCGTTCAGCAACGCCTCTGCGCGCAAGCCAAACAGGCGTGCGGCAATCTTTTCTGGCCGCGACAAGGCATCAGACACACCGTCCGCGAAAGCCACCGCATCCCACCCATCTGTCGCCATCGAAAAGCGCAAGACCGTGTGGTGGGCGAGTGCAGCATAAAGCTCACCCGTCATAAAGGTTTGAAAACTTACGATTTCGCCAGCGCTAACGTGGACCCACTTGGAATGGCTGCCCGGCAAGCAGATCACCCCGTCAAAATTGGGGTTCAGCGCCAGAAAGCCCGCGATCTGCGTTTCCTCGCCGCGCATGACGTCCGCCGGTTGGGTCTGCTTCACCCCCCCGATCACACGCACCAGAAGCCGAGGATCGCGGCAGGGCGCCAACGTTAACGTCCCATCGTCCAATGGCGGGCAGGGCACAGCGCGGTAAGCCGCTTCAACCCAACCCTGACGGGCGCCCACCATGCCACAGGCAATAACCATGGTCTGAGAGGAGCCGATCCCGTCGCCGACCAGATCCAGAAGCGCTGATTCAAAGGCATCTGCCGCCAAGGTCGCCATGCCCTGTTCCGACGAACGCTGCCACAGAACAGTGTTCGAGGCAGAAAGCCCCCAAACCCGCAGGCGCGAGGTGCCCCAATCGACGGCGATCCAGTGGGCCTGTTCAGTCATCCTGTAACGACCACCCCGCCATCAATCACCATGGCCTGGCCCGTCATCATCCGGCTGGTATCTGACGCCAGGAACAGCACGCCACCGACGATGTCTTCAGGTTTCAGATGCTCCTTCAGGCAGGCGCGCTGCAGATGGGCCGCCAGAGCTTCGGGCGTGGCCCATTTATCCATCTGACGGTCGGTCAGGACCCAGCCGGGCATGATCGCATTGGCCCGGATGCGCTCAGGGCCAAATTCACGGGCAAAGCTGCGGGTCATCCCATTGATCCCGGCATTGGCCGAGGTGTAGGCCGGGTAATCGCCCATACCCATCATGTAGCTGATCGACGAGAAGTTGATGATCGAACCGCCCCCAGCTTTGCGCATGTCGGGGATAACGGCCTGCGAGGCGAAGAAGTAGGCCTTCAGATTGATGGCCTGAGCCCAATCCCAAAAGGCTTCATCAACCTCTTCAGTCCTGTGGCGGTCGTCATTGGCTGCATTATTGACCAACACAGTAATCGGCCCATGGGCCTCACCAGCTTTCGCAACCGCATCTTTCAAAGCGGCGATGTCGGTGATGTCGCACGGCAGAAATAGGGGGCGGTTGCCCGTCTCATCGGCCATCCTGTCACAAAATGCGGTGGCATCAGACCGCTGGACAAACGCAACCTGGGCACCCTGGCGCAGAAACCCTTCGGTCAAGGCCGCGCCGATGCCGGAACCACCACCAGTGATGAACACGGATTTCCCTGCCAGATCTGAAAAGGTGGCGGTCATCAGGCTTTCCTTGTCATAGTTTGGTTCCTTCGATCACCCACATCGTTTCCGGCGGTGACCATGGCAGCGTAACGCCTTGCTGCATCAGCCAAGCTCCCGGCAGGTCGACCGGCCCGGACTTCAACTGCGGTGTGCCGCGCGACAGGGTATGGATCTCGTCGCGATTGGCCAAATCAACCCGATAGATCGCGTCTGGATCCAATCGCGTCAGGCGCAGCGGGCGCGGCGTGATCTGGGCAGAGGTCGCGGCCTTGCCCGCGAACGCCACAAATCGGGCGCCGTCCTGGCTCAAATGCTGTTCGGCCAGCACAGCCGGATCCGCACTGTCGAGCCGCAAAATATCCGCCGCGATCAACCAGTCCCGGTTGGTCTTCCACCAGGCCGTGACCTTGCGCAGAACGGCTTCTTCCCGGTCCGTCAGTTCACGCGGGTCCATTTCAAACCCCATATGCCGCTGGGCTGCGACCCAGGCGCGGAAGGCGATATCAAGCGTCCTGCCGGATGTGTGACAGTGCCGCGGGCCCACATGGCTGCCGGTCACCGCAAGCGGCAGGAACAGGGCCGCATCGTGCTGGATCCTCAGGCGTTCCAGAGCATCGTTGCTATCAGACAGCCAAACCCTTTGGGTCCGACTGAGAATGCCGTAATCGATGCGCCCACCGCCAGAGGCACAGCTTTCGATCTCGACCTGCGGGAAAGCTGCGCGCAGCCTATCAATCAGATCATAGGTCCCACGGCATTGCGCGGCATCAGATACCGGCAGAACCCGGTTATGGTCCCATTTGATATAATCGATGTCATGGGCGTGCAGGATCGCGCCAATCACCTGAAACAGATGATCCCGCACATCGTCCCGCGCCATATCTAAGACCAACTGCTGCCGACCCAGCGGCTGACTTGCCGGGCCCAGTACCCACTCAGGATGTGTTCTCTGCAGGTCGGAGTCCGGGTTGACCATCTCTGGCTCGAACCACAGCCCAAAGCTCATCCCGCATGTGTGGACATGGTCAATCAGCGGGCCAAGCCCGTCGGGATATTTGCGCGGGTCCACCTGCCAATCGCCCAGCGACGTGGTATCGCTGTCCCGCCGCCCGAACCAACCGTCGTCCAAAACGAAACGTTCCGCGCCCAGATCCGCCGCGCGGTCGGCAATCTCGCACAGAGCGTCAAGACTATGGTCGAAATAGACGGTTTCCCAGCAATTGTAATGCACGGGTCGCGACGCTTTCGGCCAAGTCACAATGCGGTCTCGCACGTGGCGCTGGAACGCAGTGGCACAACCATTCGAACCCTCGCTGGAATAGCTCAGGTAAAGCGGCGCGGTTTCAAAACGGGTACCTAGAGCCTGCTCAGATCCCGCAGCATGGCCAAACTGCACCTGTCGACGACCATCGGGCAGTTCCTCCGCCACCATCCGATGCCCGCCCGACCATCCATAGTGAAAAGCCCAGACCTCGCCTTTTGTGTTGGTCGCGCCGCGCGCTGGAATCAGGAGGCCCGGAAAATGTTCGTGCCCCGTCCGGCCCGTCGGATTTTCGCGCAACCTGCCACCGGCAGACCACGGGATGTGGTTCAGTTGAAACTCACCACACCAGCGGCCAGCCACATCCATCATCTCATCAGAAAGCTGCGGCCCGGGCATGGCGGGCGCCGCCAGCCAGATCACGCGAACCGGATCCTCAGCTTGCAGTTCCGCCCGCGCCTCAAGGATGCCGCCTTGCAAGGCGAAATGCGCGCGATAGATCAAGCGGTTCGCCTGATCACGGTAAGTGAGCGTCAGGGTGTCACCCTGTTCCTCCGCATTTTGGAAAGAGAAAAGCGGCCGGATCGGCGCACCATCAGCCGTTTGCACGATCAATCCCGGCTGTCCGGGAAAAGTGCGGGACGTCTCAGGGCAAATCGAAAGCTCAGGCGCCTCGTCCAACATCCCGCCGGTCACGTCGGGTTGCTGCGCTGCAAGCAGCGTCTCGACCGAAACATCCGGCATCGGCCCACCCCAATGGACCACCTGCGGCAGGCGACCGTCCCGCGCAGCCAGGATCAGGCACTGTTGGTCATTCTGTAACCGCCAACCTTGCAAGGTCTGTGCCATTGTCCCATCCGGCATGGCTTACTTCACGGCTCCAAGGGTCAGTCCTGCGATGAAATGCTTCTGCATGATGAAGAACATCGCCACCGGTGGCAGCGCCGCCACGATGCTGCCCGCACTCATCAGGTGGTACGCGGCCCGGTATTGCGCGTTAAAGCTGGTGATCCCGGCGGTCACAGGCTGGCTTTCCACGCCTTGCGTCAGCACGACGGCCCAGAAATAGTCATTCCAGATGAAGGTGAAGACCAACACCGCCATTGCCGCCAGCGCAGGCTTCATCAACGGCAGAACCACAAACCAAAAGATCCGCCATTCCGCCACGCCTTCGACCCGCGCTGCTTCGATCAACTCATAGGGCAAGGCACGGATAAAGTTCCGCATGAACAGCGTGCAGAACCCTGTCTGAAAAGCGATATGGAACAGAACCAGGCCCGGGATCGTGTTATAAAGCCCCAAATCCAGCGTCAGCTCCCGCACAGGCACCATGAGGATCTGAAACGGTACGAAATTGCCCGCCACAAACATAAAGAAGATCCACAGATTGGCCCGGAACCGATAAATCCCCAGCGCAAAACCTGTCATCGACGACAGAACAACGCATCCCACCACGGTCGGCACCGTGATGAAGACCGAGTTCAACAAGTAACGCGGCATATCGCTTTCGAAGAACACTCGGGCATAGTTGGCGAATCCGTTAAATTCGGACGGCCACCCCCAATAGTTTCCTTGCGAAAAATCGCCTTCCGGCTTGACCGAGAAAATCGCCACCGCGATCAGCGGTAAAAGCCAGAAAAGAAGCGCCAGCGGCAAAAGCCCCTGGTAGGTCAATTGCCAGGATCGTGGCGTGTTCTCAATCGGGGTAGGAAACATCAGGACTGCCCTTCCCGTTCTGGCAAAGCCTTTCGGACCTTGGCGGGCAGTTTCGCGCGGATCAGATCGTAAGAGGCAAGGATGCGGTGCCGCAACTCGCCCGCGTCCGTTTCCTCCGGAAGCAAGATCCAGGATTTGTGCATGTAAGGCGCCTTGGAACCTACACCGGCGTCTATCAGCAAGGCAGCCGTTTCGACGTCGGGCGTTTTGACCGACACACCCATGGTGACCGCCCCAATGCCGGCAAACATCTTCTCTCCCACTTTCCAGACCTCATGCCCGCCGCCCCAAGGGTCAGAGACCTCAGCCCCCGGCAAGGTGCCGCAAATCTCCGCAACACGGGTGCGAAACGCATTCATCGCCGGCCCTCCTGCTCCTCGCGGAACATCGACCACAAGAAGTAGGCGATGAAGCAAAGCATGATCAAAAACAGAACCACGGCGATTGCGGCGCCATAACCCATCCGGAAGCCATATTCCGACAATGCCACCTCGAACATGTAAAAGCTGAGAACCCGACTTTCCCCAAACGGTCCGCCATTTGTCATGATCGAAATCAGATCGAACGACCGCAATGCGCCAATGATCGTGACCACGAAGGCAATGAAAGTGGCCGGACGAAGCTGCGGCAATATGATGTACCAAAGCATCCGCGCGCCTTTGGCCCCATCCAGCCGCCCCGCCTCGATCTGCTCAGGATCCACCGCATTCAAGCCGGTCAGATAAAGGATCATGCAGTAGGCCGTCTGCGGCCAAAGCCCCGCCGCAATGATCCCGTATGTCACGTATCTTTCATCGCCCAGCACATTCAGCGGCCCCATCCCGAAAAGACCCAGAAAACTGTTCAGCAGCCCGAAGGTCGGATCATAGAACCAGGTGAAGACCAACCCGACCACGACCTGTGAAATGACGAACGGAAAGAAAAACAACGACTTGTAAAGCCGGATCCCGGTGACGGTCTGGTTCAAAAACAGCGCTATGAACAAACCCGCCGGAATGGCCAGAAGATACAAAAGCAACCAAATCAGATTATTGCGCAGCGACACATAAAACGCATCATCATCCAGCAATTCGCCGTAATTCTCCATCCCGACATAGGTGGCCTCGCCGAGCCCGTCCCATCGAAAGAGCGACAGGTTAAAGCTCTGAAAGATCGGGAAAATCACGTAAAATGCAAAAAACAGCACACCCGGCGCCAAGAATAGCCAAGGTGTCAACGCAATCTCATTGCGACGAAACCAGCTTCGGGTGGCAGGGGTCACCGCGCTACTTATTGTCGTCTCGGCCATCGCACTACCAACTCTCAGGGTCGCTCTGAAACAGGGCCCAGCGCTTGGGCTGGGCGGCGACGGGGGCAAGCGTGGAACGCGCGCCCCCGGACATGGCGTAAGGGGGCTCTGCCCCCTTGCATTTTCTTAGTAGATCCGGCCGCGGGCTTTCTCCAAACGGTCGAGGATCCGATCAAGGTTGTCAGGCTTGACCATAAACTCCTGGAAGCCTTCCATGGCAACCTTTGCCATCTCAGCCGGAGCATCCCGGTCAAAGAACTGTGCCACACCACCGGGGCTATTGGACGACAGCATCTCAAAACCCTCGTTCAGGAACTTGTCGTTGTCCACGGAAGATGAGGCATTGACCGGAAGCTGACCCAGATTCTCACCGTTATTGATCAGCGTCTGATTGTCCGCGGACACCACGAATTTCAAAAACTCCCGTGCCGCTTCTTTGTTGGCGGCATTGGCAGGAATGTGAAACGTGTCGGTCGGCGCATCTTCCGCCAGTTCAACATCCGCGTTGATCGCCGGGAACTGATGGAAATCAAGCTTGCTGTCATCCAGCCCACCATCGCGCAGCGGCGCCACGGCGAAGTTGCCTTTCAGGATCGCACCCGCACTACCATCCACGATGAACGGCAAGGATTCCTGCCAGCTATAGGCAGTATGATTGTCCACGAACGCACCCATATCGATCAGTTCGCGCCAGTTGGCAAAGGTCTCTTTTACCTTGTCGTCGGTCCAGGGAACTTCGCCATTGGTCAGTGCGGCATGGAAATCATAGCCATGGGTCCGCATGTTCAGATAGTCAAACCAGCCACCAGCGGTCCAAAGGAACTTGGTGCCAATCGTAAAGCACTTGCGACCTGAATCGAGCATCGCCTGGCAGTTCGCTTTGAACGTCTCCCAGTCGGCGGGCTCTTCCAGACCAAGCTCCTCATAGATATCTTTGCGATAGTAGACGCCCCACTGATAGTAGGTATAGGGCACACCCCATTGCTTACCATCGAGAGTCATCGCTCCCTTGGTCGATGCCAGGTTCTCCGCGATCTCTGGCTCAGCCCAAAGGTCGGACACATCCTCAAAAAGTCCAGCTTCCACGTAAGGCCGCATTCGGTTAGCAGCGTACCAGTTGGCGACATCAGGGGGATTAGCTGTCAGGAAGTTGCGGATCTGCGTCTTGTAGGCTTCCCGGTCGATCACGGTCAGTTCGATGTTCAAGTCGGGATGCAATGCACCAAACCGTTCGACCATACCTTCCATCACGGCGCGCGGTGCCGGGTTCGACATGTCGGAGAAGATCTTCAAATCGCCAGACAGTTTGGCATGGCTGTCTGCATGGGCGCTACCGGCCAGCAATGCCGCAGCAGCAAGCGCCGCGAACGACGCTTTCACTTTGAATGTCATGTGGTCCTCCCTGGGTCGCATCATTTTTAGTTCCATTATTCGGAACTTAGTTTTGCATATTGAAATTCTAAATGCGACTCGCCTATGTTTGTCAACAGGGGTCTTCATTGGTTGGTTGCCGAATTCGACCCAAGGGTAATGCGGGGAAGCGTGGATGGCGTCCAGTGACGGGACGGTGGGAAAGGCCTTGGAGGTATTGGACCTCGTCGCTTCCTTTCATCGGCCCGTTCGGTTTTCCGATCTGCTGGAACGGTCCGACCACCCCAAAGCCACGCTCTACCGTCTGGTGCAGACACTTACCAATCAGGGCATGCTAAGCCACGACCCTGATACGGGAAACTATTCCCTCGGTATTCGATTGGTCCGGCTCGCCCATGCAGCCTGGCACACCGGTTCGCTTGCCCCCCGCGCCCGTCCGCATCTGGACGCACTGGCACAAGCCGCCGGTGAAACCGTCCATCTGGCGCAACTCGACAATGCCCAGGTGCTCTATGTGGATAAACGCTATGGCCGCGATGCGGTGGAAATGTACAGCCAGGCCGGTAAGGTCGGACCGGCCTTTTGCACCGGTGTCGGCAAGGCGATGCTGGCCTGGCTGCCGGAAAGCCAGCTTCAACAGCTTCTACCACAGCAATCCTTTCACCGTTTCACCCCGTCCACGCTCACATCCGAGGCGGACTTGCGCACGGAGCTGTTGGCCATACGCGACAGGGGCTTCGCCTATGACCGCGAAGAACACGAACCCGGTATCATCTGCGTCGCAGTCCCAATTCTTGGCCCCACGGATCGGGTGTTAGGTGCCATAAGCGTCACCGGTTCGACGGGGCGCACCGATCTCAAAACACTGGAAGCCCTGCTTCCCAAACTACAAAACACGGCCAAGCGCATTGCGGAGGAAGCCACGACGTGGACATTCCCTGTGCCGCATGAAAGCTTGGAACAACGGGAGGAAGTGAAATGTCCGGTGTGACGCTGGAAGGGGTGGTGAAACGCTATGGCGACATACAGGTCATACACGGCGTAAATCTCGACATTGCAGATGGGGAGTTTTGCGTCTTCGTGGGCCCATCGGGCTGCGGCAAATCCACATTGTTGCGCATGGTGGCCGGTCTGGAAAAGACGACCGAGGGTCAGATCCACATTGGCGCCCGCGATGTGACGACCATGGATCCGTCCGAGCGTGGTGTTGCCATGGTCTTTCAAACCTATGCGCTTTACCCGCACATGTCTGTTGCCCAGAATATGGGGTTCGGTCTGAAAATGACTGGCCATGCCAAGGCCGAGATCGATGAAAAGGTGGCCAAGGCCAGCGAGATCCTGAAGCTGGACGAATATCTGGATCGCAAACCCAAAGCGCTGTCTGGCGGGCAGCGGCAGCGTGTCGCCATTGGCCGCGCCATCGTGCGAGGACCGGAAGTCTTTCTTTTCGACGAGCCTTTGTCGAACCTGGACGCAGAGCTGCGCGTGGAAATGCGTGTGGAAATCGCCCGGCTCCATAAGGAGCTGGGTGTCACGATGATCTATGTCACCCATGACCAGGTGGAGGCGATGACGCTCGCCGACAAAATTGTAGTGCTTCGCGCCGGCAAGATCGAACAGGTCGGCGCCCCCATGGATCTTTACCGCGACCCCGACAACAAATTCGTGGCCGGTTTCATTGGCAGCCCGGCCATGAACTTCGTGGCGGGCAAGGTCAACGGCGTGGCCATTGATGCGCCAGGCGGCGGCGGGGCGATTACTTTGCCGCAGAAGCTGCCTGAAAGCGGTCGACCGGTTTCCGTTGGGTTGCGGCCCGAACATCTGCAGGTCGACCCTTCGGGCGACACGCATCTTGTCGAACTGACAGAGGCCCTGGGCGGCGTGTCATATGCCTATCTGACGGCAAGCACTGGCGAAAAGTTGATCGTCGAAGAGCGAGGGGCCAATCGGTCCCGCGCCGGAGAACGCGTCGGTCTTACGATCACGCCAGAGGAAGCCATGCTGTTCGATGCGGATACCGGCCTGAGGTTGCGCTAAGCCGTAGCAGCCTGCGAACAGATCAAATTCAACGTGCAATCTGCAAAACGCCTTGGGCAGAGCGTCAGCGGATGCGGGCCACGACGTAATCCGCCAGATCCAGTAACATGGTCTTGAGGTCATGGTCGGGCAAAGTGCTCAATGCCGCCTTGGCCTTGTCCGCCCAGGCCACGGCTTCCGTTCGGGTAGCCGCCATGGTGCCATGCCGGTCCAGCAGACCAAGCGCGTGATCCAGATCACCTTCGTGCTGATCGCCCTGTTCAATCACCCGCCGCCAGAAGGTTCGTTCCTCATCATCGGCCAA
Organism: Pseudomonadota bacterium; assembly: GCA_038526275.1. Classification (GTDB taxonomy): domain Bacteria; phylum Pseudomonadota; class Alphaproteobacteria; order Rhodobacterales; family Rhodobacteraceae; genus 188UL27-1. Next base: position 69,487 of record JBCBGY010000001.1, read on the forward strand.
GGCGACCGCCTTGATCACCGGCATCGTCAACTTCCGCTCGCGGAAGTCGTCTCCCACATTCTTGCCCGTGGCTTGGGCGTCACCGCCATAGTCCAGCAGGTCATCCACAATCTGGAAGCTGATCCCTAGTGCATCGCCATAGGTTCGAAGGGCATCAACCTGTGCGTCCGGCACACCGGCAATGACACCGCCAACCTCTGTCGCAGCGGAGAATAAGGCGGCGGTCTTGCCGCGTATGACCTTCAGGTAAATCGCTTCGTCGGTCGCAAGATCCTGCGACGCCGTCAGCTGCAACACTTCGCCTTCGGCAATTGTGGCCGCCGCATTGGACAGAATATCGAGCACCCGCAAGCTGCCAGTCTCAACCATCAACTGGAAGCTGCGCGCAAACAGGTAGTCACCCACCAACACGCTCGATTTGTTGTCCCAAAGCAGGTTGGCCGTGGGCCGCCCGCGTCGCTGGCCGCTTTCATCAACGACATCGTCGTGCAGCAGCGTGGCGGTGTGAATGAATTCAACCGTGGCCGCCAAATGGATATGATACTGCCCCTCATAGCCACACATCCGCGCCGTGGCGAGCGTCAGCATCGGGCGCAACCGCTTGCCGCCGGCCTCGACCAGATGAGCGGAAACTTCAGGGATGCGCGGGGCATGCTCAGAAGCCATCCGCTCTCGAATAAGATCATTTACGGCACCCAAATCTTCGGCCAACACCTCGGCCAGGCGCTCGTGTGGTTTCTCGCTGGTATGGTCCAGGCCCATCACTTCACTCGACATTCTGGGGACAAAGCCCTTAAGTCTTTGGGTTATGAGGGAAGTCTTACGCACAACCGATCCGACGATCATCGCTTATGCCCAGGCTTTGCTCTCGGGCGAGGATATAGACTGCTTCACCATTGACGTCCATATGAGCGTGCTGGAAGGGAGCATTGGCGTTTTGCCGCGGCGGCTGATGGTTCGAACCCAAGATCTGTTCATCGCCAGAGCAATCCTGACCGACAACAATATCTCTGTCACCGAAGATCCGCAGGTTTGATGGAACTGACCCGGGACGCGTTTCTTGGCGGACGCCTGAACCTGTGGCAACCGCGCGACGGCTACCGGGCTGGCGTGGACCCGGTCCTGCTCGCCGCCGCCTGTGACGCCCGTGCTGGACAGTCAGTGTTGGAGTTGGGGTGCGGTGTGGGCACGGCGATCCTGTGCCTGGGCGCGCGGGTTCCCGATATCCGACGGGTCGGGATCGAATTGCAACCTGGACTGGCCGAACTCGCCCGTCGCAATGCTGACGAAAACCAGATCCCCTGCACCATTCATGATGGAGATTTGGCAACGATGCCGCCGGATCTGCAGGCAGAAAGTTTTGATCACGTTATTGCAAACCCGCCCTACTTTCTAAGGACGGCGGGCGATCCTGCCGAAAACGCGTCCCGAGAAACCGCGCTTGGCGAAACAACGCCACTGGCTGTTTGGATCGACGCCGCCCGTCGTCGTCTAAAGGCGAAAGGCTACCTGACCCTGATCCACAGACCCGACCGAATGGTCGAGTTGTGCAACTGTTTGGCGGGTTTCGGAGACGTCCGGATCCGTCCGATCGCACCACGGGTCGATCGGGACGCCAGCCTGATCCTGATCCGGGCCAGAAAGGGCGCGAAAGCCCAAAGCCGCCTCTTGGCACCGATCATCATGCATGACGGTGCAAACCATGTTTCCGATAGCGATGATTATTCAGAAACTGCCCGTCAAATTTTACGCGAAGGTAAATCGCTACCGGCCTTCTAGCGCAGTACACAGCCTGGTAATTAAGGTATCTTCAACGATTGAGCCGTCAGTCTGAAACAGACCGGTCAAGTAACGTGTAGGTGACACGACTCGGAAAGTGTGTTGGGATCGGGCTGTTTGAAACGACGAGAGGAGCAAAGATGTCAGTTAGTGCGCATATCCAGGAACTTCGCAAAAAACATCAAACTCTCTCAGAGCAGGTCGAACAAGAACAACGAAGCCCGGGTACAGACGCCCTGCGGATCGCCGAACTGAAGAAGCGGAAATTGCAAATTAAGGAAGAGATTACCCGCTTGTCACAGGCCTGAGTGCGATGATTGCCGGACCGCGGATACAACCGCGGTCCAACATTGATCTGTTCTTAGGCGAGGTACTGCCCGCCATTGGCCGACAGGGTCGAACCCGTGATAAAGGCCGCATCGTCCGACGTTAGGAACGTCACGGCACGGGCGATTTCATCGGCTTCGCCCAAGCGGCCTACCGGGATCTGCGGCAGGATTGTTTCGTTCATGACCTTTTCAGGGATCGTCTGCATCATCTCCGTGTTGATGTAGCCGGGGCAAACGACGTTTACCGTGATACCTGCGCGGGCGCCTTCCTGGGCCAAAGCCTTGGTGAAGCCGATATCGCCCGCTTTAGATGCCGCATAGTTGGCTTGGGCAAACTGACCCTTCTGTCCGTTGATCGAAGAGATCGTGACAACCCGACCGAACTTGCGTTCTCGCATGCCGGACCAGACATTGTGGGTCATATTGAACACGCCCGTCAGGTTGGTGTCGATGACCTGCTGCCATTGTTCCGGGGTCATGCGGTGGAATGGCGCGTCGCGGGTGATACCGGCATTGTTAACCAGAATCTCCACAGGGCCTAAATCCCCTTCGACGGTCGCGATACCCGACTTACAGGCCTCGTAATCGCCGACAGACCATTTGTATGTCTTGATCCCGGTCTCACCGGTGAACTTGGCCGCAGCTTCGTCGTTCCCGCCATAGGTTGCGGCAACAGAGTGGCCTTCAGCCGCCAGCGCCTTGGCAATGGCCGCGCCAATACCCCGCGAACCACCGGTTACCAGTGCAACACGTCCCATCGAAGTCCTCCTTGATGATCTTTTGTTGTGCCGGTTCCCGAAGAACCGGTTGCTGGGCGGGCCGCATGTTGGCGGCCCATTGAGTTTGTGGTCGGATCAGTCGCGTTCGACGCAGAGCGCAACGCCCATGCCGCCGCCGATGCACAAGGTGGCCAGACCCTTTTTGGCGTCCCGCCGCTTCATCTCAAACAGCAGCGTATTCAGCACGCGGCAACCGGAGGCGCCGATCGGATGGCCAATGGCAATGGCGCCGCCATTGACGTTCACGATCTCGGGATCCCAGCCCATATCTTTGTTCACTGCGCAGGCCTGGGCTGCGAAAGCCTCGTTCGCCTCGATAAGATCCAGATCAGAAACCTTCCAGCCAGCCTTGTCCAAGGCCTTGCGCGACGCATAGACCGGGCCAACGCCCATGATCGACGGATCTAGTCCGGCAGTCGCGTAGCTCACAATCCGGCCAAGCGGTTCGATCCCGCGCTGTTCGGCATTGTCCGCGGTCATCAGCACGACCGCAGCCGCGCCGTCATTCAGACCGCTGGCATTGGCCGCAGTGACCGAACCTTCCTTCGCGAAAGCGGGACGCAGCTTCATCATGGCCTCAATCGTCGCACCGTGGCGGATATACTCATCGCTATCGACGGTGATGTCGCCTTTGCGATGTTTGACGATGAAGGGAATGATTTCATCGGCGAACTTGCCGGCCTTCTGAGCCTCTTCAGCCTTGTTCTGCGACTTGACGGCGAAATCGTCCTGCATGTCGCGGCTGATCTGCCACTGCTCGGCCACGTTTTCCGCCGTTTGCCCCATGTGATAGCCATTGAACGCATCCCACAGGCCATCGCGGATCATCGTATCGATATATTTCAGATCACCCATCTTCTGGCCCTGGCGCAGGGCAGCGGCATGGGGCGCAAGGCTCATGCTCTCCTGACCGCCGGCCACCACAACGTCCGCATCACCCAGCTGGATATGCTGAGCACCAATGGCCACGGCGCGCAAACCCGATCCGCAAACCTGGTTAATGCCCCAGGCCGCGCTCTCCTTCGGCAGGCCAGCATTGATATGGGCCTGCCGCGCGGGGTTTTGCCCCTGCGCTGCCGTGAGAACCTGACCGAGGATGGTTTCCGAAACCTCCCCTTTTTCTATGCCGGCCCGCTCGACCACACCTTCTAGAACAGCAGCACCCAGTTCATGGGCGGGGGTATTTCCGAAAGACCCCAGAAAACTGCCGACTGCTGTGCGTCCGGCCGATGCGATGACGACGTTGGTCATGTGTGGCTCCTCTACCAGAATAACGGGAATGATAGCGCGACTCGCGCAGCTTGGCCCCCGGTTCAGCCCGTAGTTAAGGCAGGCCGTAAGGTCAGCGCAACCCGATCACTGGTATGCAAGCACCTACGATCAATAGCCCCCGGACGCGGCTTTTAACAAACGGCCTGTTCCTTGACTGCCTTCGTCCGGCAGTTCTGCGGGCATTCCATGCAGGTAGCCCTGTAAGCAGTCGATCCCAAGGTCAGACGCCGCAAGGGATTCGCCGGCGGTTTCGACACCTTCTGCCACAGTCAAAAGGTCGAAATGACGGGCCAAGCTCAGAAGTGAGGAGACAATTGCGCGATTGTCCGGGTCTTTGTCCAAATCCCGGATGAAGAACTTGTCGATCTTCAGAATGTCAAAACGGAAATCCCGGAACTGACGAAGAGAAGTGCATCCGGCCCCGAAATCGTCCAAAGCGAAGCTCACGCCATAGGCCTGCAATTGCTCCATGAAAATGGCCGTAACATCAGGGGTTTCCATGGCCGAGCTTTCCGTGATCTCCAGGATCAGGCGGTCGCAAACCGTTGGATCACCGCCGATACCGTCCTGGAACGCATCTAGCCACGCCGCATGACCGATGGACCGCGCCGACATATTGATCGAAAGACGCACATCTGGCCGTTCCTGCAAAGCCCGCAGGCCCAGACGGATCGCAGTACAGTCGATCTCGCGCCCAAGCGGATGTGCATCGCAAAGATCCATGAAATGTCCGGCAGGAATGGTCTGGCCCGTTTCATCACGAATTCGAATCAACCCCTCATAAAAGGCTACCCGATCAGGACGGCGGCTATCGAATACAGGTTGAAACAGCAAAAACGCATCGTCCCGAGCCAAGGCGGCTTCCACCTTATCAAGGACCTGGCGCTGTCGTTGTGCCACCGTATCAGAAATTTCGAGGGGAAGGAGCGGATCGCGGAAAGAGGGGTCAGTAAACATTCGGCTCACTCATATAACGTGTTCTCACATTGTTCTTGCTAGCGGTCGATGGTAAACAGTTGGTAAATTTTCGGGGTTCGTTCTGGCTTTTTGGAACGCCGCAGGGAAGGAAAACCAAATCATGGAACGCTGCGGTTGGGTCGGGCAGGAAGAGATTTACATTGAATACCACGACACGGAATGGGGCGTGCCGGAATACGATAGTCGGGCACTATGGGAAAAGTTGATCCTGGATGGCTTTCAAGCGGGCCTTTCGTGGATAACAATATTGAAAAAGCGCGAAAATTTTCGTGAAGCCTTTGCCGGTTTTGAGCCAAGAGTTATCGCGGACTGGGGTGAAGAAGAGGTTGAAACCCTGCTTCAAAACCCGGGCATCGTTCGCCATCGCGGCAAAATCGAAGCGACAATAGGCAATGCCAAGGGCTGGATTCAGATCGAGGAAAGGGTCGGCTTCAACAAATTTCTGTGGGATTACATGGATGGCAAGCCCCTGCAGAACAGTTGGCAAACGCTGGATGACGTTCCGGCGCAAACGCCCCTTTCAGCGAAAATATCCAAAGATCTCAAGGCCGAAGGCTTTCGGTTCTGCGGCCCCACCATTGTTTACGCGTTCATGCAGGCGACCGGCATGGTGAACGATCACCTTGTCACATGTCCGCGCCACGCCGAGGTCGCAAAACTTGCGAAAAGCGCCGGATGACGGAGATTTCGCACCTGCAGCGAAAGAACTGAGACAAGCGCCCCCAGTTTTTACCCCAACTTAACCCGAATAGCATTTCTGGCGACCTGTGCCTCGCGCCATTCGCGGCACGCAGTTGCAACCCAAGCCCGCCGCTCACGGTGGATTTCAGGAGTAATGCTCTATGTCCTTGAGAATGCTGGCCGCAGTTGCGGCAACCGTGTGTGCGACAACGGCCTCGGCCAAAACCCTGGTCTTCACCGAAACTGTCAATATTCAGTCGACCGATTGGACAGAGATCCTCTCAATCAAGCAGTTCAATCCTTTGCAGGGTACGTTGTTTGGCGTCACGGTCAGCTTGGAAGGCACGGTTGAAGGTGCCGCCGCCGCCGAAAGCCATGATCAGGAACCAGCTACAATTACCCTCGATCTATCCTCCCTGCTTTCTGTCTCCAACGATGCGCTCGGCGAAATCGTCACTGTCGAACCTTTGGTGCAGTCCTCCTTTGATGCTGACGCCTTTGATGGCGTCTACGACTTCAACGGGCCGTCGGGCACCTCATTCGGCGGTCTCTCCGCTATGGAGATGGCCTACGCGATGTTGACGCCAGGCGACCTGGCCCTTTTCGTTGGCAGCGGCGACGTAGAATTTACCGTAACGGCGCAAGGCCAGTCCTCTGCCTCCGGCCCTGGCAATCTCGCAACCCTGTTCAGCACCCAGGCGTCGGCCGTCCTGAATGTGACATACGATTTCTCACCCCTGCCTATCGCACTTGTCCCAACGCCTGGCTCGGGTGCGCTGGCCCTCGGCGGCGTTGGAATGCTGGTCCTGGCGCGCAGGCGCCGCGCCAAGGCGTAAGTTTCAGGCGCGGTCACGCGCCTGCCGGGCCCAACGCGGACGATGGCGGCTTTGCCGCATGAGGCCGTGGCGGGAGAGCCACCGTCCCGTACTGGATCAAACCTTAGCTTTGGCCAACCAACGCATTGAGGATCGCGATGGCACTGTCGCTGTCCCACTCCGCATCCCCACGCAACCGGGCGATCTCGTTCCCAGCCGGGTCCAGTATAACGGTGATGGGGAGCCCAAGAACGGCCATCTGCCGGGCAAGTGCCTGTTTTGGGTCACGATAAAGTGGCAGGTTATCGACATTAATTTCGTCGAAAAACCGCTTCATACCAGTGAGCGAATTGCGCCCGGTCGCAATGGTCACAACTTCGACGGGCTTTCCTTCCATCTCGCGTGCCAAGTTTGACAGCATGGGCATTTCGTGACGGCAAGGGGCGCACCAGGTGGCCCAGAAGTTCAGCACCACATAGCTTCCCTCGAACTTCGACAATTGATGCGGGGCGTCGGCTTCATCAACGAAGGTCACATCCAACGGGGCCGGCTGCGGATCACTGACGAAATTAAGCTTCTTCATATCCCCTGTGCGCAGGGCCTCGATCTGGGCCATATCCGCTGTGGCACCGTTTGCACCAAGCGCAAGGGCGATATAAAGGATCGCGGATCTGAGCTTCATCTCGTTTCCTTTCCGGGAGCTTTCGCCCGCCATGACCAATAGCAGTGACGCGCCAGACGGCGCAAACCAGATGTGGGGCGGTCGTTTCGCCGCCGGTCCCGATGCCATCATGGAGGCCATCAACGCCTCCATCGGTTTCGACCAGCGCCTGGCGCGTCAGGATATCGAAGGTTCCCGCGCCCATGCAGCAATGCTCGCCCATCAGGGTATTGTGACGTCTAATGATGCAGAAGCAATCCGGGAAGGGCTGCTCACTGTCTTGTCAGAGATCAAGGCCGGAAAGTTTGTTTTCGATGCGGGTCTCGAAGACATCCACATGAATGTGGAAGCGCGGCTCACGGAGCTTATTGGCCCCGCAGCGGGGCGTTTGCACACGGCCCGTTCGAGGAACGACCAGATCGCGACGGATTTTCGCCTTTGGGTGCGGGACCAATGCGATGCGGCGATCGCCGGGATTGAGGCCCTGATGAAGGCTCTGCTGATCCAGGCCGAAGCCGGTGCCGACTGGGTCATGCCCGGTTTCACCCATCTTCAGGTCGCGCAACCGGTAACATGGGGCCATCACATGTTGGCCTATGTCGAGATGCTTTCCCGCGATGCCTCGCGCTTTCGGGATGCCAGGGCAAGGATGAACGAATCTCCCTTGGGCGCCGCAGCACTGGCCGGAACCTCGTTTCCCATCGACCGGGAAATGACCGCCAAAGCCCTGGGGTTCGACCGGCCTGCGGCCAATTCGCTTGATGCGGTCAGCGACCGGGATTTCGCCATGGAGTTTCTGGCGGCGTCCGCGATTTGTGCCAGCCACCTTAGCCGGTTGTCCGAAGAACTGGTGATCTGGTCCTCGGCCCAGTTCCGGTTCGTGACCTTGTCAGACCGCTTTTCTACTGGCTCTTCGATCATGCCACAGAAGAAAAACCCTGATGCCGCCGAGTTGATCCGCGCCAAGATCGGGCGCATCACCGGGGCGTTGGTCGCCTTGCTGACGGTGATGAAAGGACTGCCCCTGACCTATTCCAAGGACATGCAGGAAGATAAGGAAGTGGTCTTCGATGCCGCCGACACTTTGATGCTGAGCCTTGCCGCGATGACGGGCATGGTCGGCGATATGTCAGCCAATCGCGATGCTCTGGCGATGGCTGCCAGCGCCGGTTTCTCGACGGCTACCGATTTGGCCGATTGGCTGGTGCGCACGCTGGACTTGCCGTTCCGAGAAGCCCATCATGTCACCGGATCACTGGTCGGGCTGGCCGAGGTCGGTAATGTGGACCTTCCGGATTTGACCCTTGAGCAGATGCAATCCGTAGAGCCGCGCATCACAGCTGATGTTTATTCAGTTCTTGGAGTGGAAAATTCCGTCGCGAGCCGTACGTCCTATGGCGGAACAGCACCCGCAAATGTGCGCGTGCAGATTGCCCGCTGGACGGAGACTTTGGCATGAGGCGGATTGGATCTCTTTTGATCGTAATAGGGCTCGCTGGATGCGGTGTGGACGGTGAACCGACCCGCCCGGAGGTCACGACAACGCTTGGTATCGGGGTCGGATCGGATGGTCAGGTCAAGACCCGGGCGCAAACCCGTCTCGATTCAGGTGGCTTTGGGGTCAGCCTGGGCCTGTGACAAGCGGTTTCATGCGGTACATCTATCTGGGGCTTGCCATCTGGGGCGCGATCCATCCGATGTACTACTTTGTCAGTTGGTTCAATGCGAATGGCTGGTCTCTGACCGGGCTCATCGACAGCTGGTATGTGCACGACGGAACGACCGGCCTAGTCTGGGATCTGACGATTGCTGCCCTTGCGTTAACCCTCTGGATCATGGTTGAGGCGATCAGCCGCAAGGATTGGCTCTCCCTGGTTGCCGTACCAGCCATTTATGGCATTGGCGTCAGCTGCGGCCTGCCCCTTTACTTGTTTCTTCGCTGCAGACGTCAATCCGCCGACTGAGGTAGCCGCTATTAAATTGAGGCGCTTGCGCGCCACGCCATTCTCCATCTGGGACATCGAACAAACCATCAAAAAGCGCCAGCCGCGCGCCGCGCGCGCGGCCGGGCCCAACGCAGGGGGCCCGCGGCTATGCCGCGTCGCCCACTGGGGCGGGAGAGCTTCCGGTCTGTCTGCGCGCAACAGACGATTGCACCGCTCCCTCCGTCTGGTATCAGGCGCAGGTTGACCAATGGAGTGCCGGGTTTGGACCATTTTCTCTACCGCCACCGAAAGTTGCATGCCGAAGATGTCGCGATCACCGACATTGCCAAAGCAGTCGGTACGCCATTCTATTGCTACTCCACAGCTACGCTCCAGAGGCACTACGGATTGTTTGAAGAGGCGCTCGAGGGTCTCGACCACACGATTTGCTACGCGATGAAGTCAGCATCAAACCAAGCTCTATTGACCTTTCTCGCCAGTCTCGGCGCGGGGATGGATGTGGTTTCGGGCGGCGAATATGCCCGAGCGAAAGCGGCAGGCGTATCGGGAGACCGTATTGTCTTCTCCGGCGTGGGCAAAACGGAAAGCGAAATGCGTCTCGCGTTGAATGGGGGCGTTCGCCAGTTCAACATCGAGAGCGAACCCGAAATGGAACGGTTGAACCAGGTGGCTAGTGCCATGGGGAAGACAGCGCCCATCACCATTCGCGTAAATCCCGACGTCGATGCGCGTACGCATGAAAAGATCTCCACCGGTAAGAAGGAAGACAAGTTCGGCATCCCGATCAGCCGGGCCAGGGAAGTGTATGCCCGAGCGGCTCAACTGCCCGGTTTGCGGATTGTCGGGATCGACGTCCATATTGGCAGTCAGCTGACAGATTTGGAGCCATTTGAGCAGGCCTATCGTAAGGTCGCCGATCTGACTCTGGCCCTGCGCGCGGATGGTCACGAAATCTCGCGCCTCGATCTGGGGGGCGGCCTAGGTATACCTTATGCACGTTCCAATGAAGCGCCGCCATTGCCGCTCGAATATGGGGCCATGATCAAGCGAACGGTCGGCCATCTGGGCTGTGAGGTTGAGATCGAGCCGGGACGTCTTATCTCTGGCAATGCAGGCATTATGGTATCGCAGGTGATTTACGTGAAATCCGGAGAAGATCGCGACTTCTTGATCCTCGACGGCGCCATGAACGACCTGATCCGGCCGGCCATGTATGGCGCCTATCACGACATCGTCCCAGTGGCAGAGCCGCGCCCGGGTTTGCCGCAGGCCACCTACGATATTGTCGGGCCGGTTTGTGAATCAGGCGACACATTTGCGAAATCTCGCGAAATGCCGCCCGTCACAGCGGGTGATTTGGTGGCATTTCGCTCTGCGGGTGCCTATGGCGCGGTCATGGCCTCGGAATATAACTCCAGGCCCTTGATCCCAGAGGTGCTTGTGCGCGACGATCAATTCGCCGTCATTCGCCATCGACCTACCTATGATGAGATGATCGCGCGCGATACAGTTCCGGAATGGCTGTAGCTCAACCCTAGAGGTACTTTATGGACTCCAAGGCCAACCAAACCGACAAGACACCGGAAGACGACGCCGAGGCCAGCGCAGCCCGTCGGGCGGCATTGGGTTATCTGTCGCAGCCGGTTGGCCTGACCCGACTTGGAATGGTGGCGGAGCGCGCGGCGCGCGCATTCTGGCCGTTCATCACCGTTTTGTTTCTGGCGGTTGCCGCGATATTTTTCGGTCTGCATGAAACTGGCGCGCTCGAACTTATTTGGTTTGCTGGCCTCGTCGCGATCGGTGCGGCTGGATGGACGCTTTACACCGGCATCACGACGTTCCGCTGGCCGTCGCGCCGCGATGCGGCGGACCGACTGGACGAAACCCTGCCTGGCCGACCGATCCAAACGCTGGCTGACACCCAAGCCATAGGTGCCACCGATGCGGCCTCGGTGGCGGTGTGGCGCGCCCACGTCATCCGAATGGCCAACCGTCTGAAAGGCATTCGCCCGGTCAAGCCCGATATGGCTCTGTCGCAGCGCGACCCGTATGCCTTTCGTTATGTTGCACTCACGGCTTTTGTGCTTGCCCTGCTCTTTGGATCGGTTTGGCGTATTGCGACCGTCGGCGAGGCAGCTCTAGGACAGACAGCAACTGCCGCAGTGGCCGGTCCGTCCTGGGAAGGATGGGTTGAGCCTCCGGCCTACACGGGCAAGCCGAGCCTTTATTTGAATGATATCGCTGAAGGCCCGCTGGAAGTTCCGGCAGGCAGCACCGTTAGTCTGCGCCTTTATGGCGAGGTCGGTGCCCTAACCATTGCCGAAACGGTCTCGGGCCGGATCGGAGAGGTTGAGCCTGCATCGAGCCCTCAGCATTTGTTCGAAATCACACAAAACGGCGCAATCAGCATTTCCGGCCCGGGCGGGCGAACCTGGGATATCTCGCTCCTGCCAGACCTACCACCATCGGTCGCCCTAGACGGCGCGGTGCAGCGGGAACCCAATGGCCAGATGAGCCAGCCTTTCCTGGCAACAGATGATTACGGGATTGTGGCAGGCTCCGCTCAATTTACTCTGGATTTGGACTCCCTGACACGCCAGCACGGATTGGCGGTGGATCCCGAACCACGCGATCCGATCGTGGTCGATCTGCCGATGCCGATCTCTGGTGATCGCCGGGAGTTCACCGAAAACCTCGTCGACAACTTTTCCAAACATCCCTGGGCTGGCCTTCCCGTTCGGCTCGAATTGTTCGTTCAAGATGAAGGTGGCTTGGAAGGGGTCTCTGTTCCGGAAGTCATGCCATTGCCGGGTCGGCGCTTCTTCGATCCGCTGGCGGCTGCCCTGATCGAGCAGCGACGTGATCTTCTGTGGGCGCGTGCTAATGGCGGACGCGTCGCCCAAGTTCTCCGGGCTGTCTCTCACCGTCCCGACGACATATTCCGCGACAGTTCCGCGTATCTACAATTGCGGATCGCGCTCAGCCGGTTGGAGGCTGGTGTCACCGCAGGGATCACGCCTGAATTGCAAGAAGAGATTGCCGAAGCCTTGTGGGTGATTGCCTTGGGACTGGAGGAAGGCGACCTGTCTTCGGCGCTTGATCGGCTTCGGCGGATCCAAGACCAGTTGAGCGAGGCCATTCGAAACGGCGCCAGCGAAGAAGAGATCGCAGAGCTCATGCGAGAGCTTCAAGAAGCGATGCAGGACTACATGCGCCAGCTCGCCCAGCAACAGCAGCAGAATGGGCAGCAGCAGCAACAAATGTCGGAAAATGCGCAAACGATCACAGGCGATCAATTGCAGCAAATGCTCGACCGGTTGCAGCAGCTCATGGAAGAAGGCCGGATGGCCGAGGCCCAAGAGCTGTTGGACCAGCTCAATCAGATGATGGAAAATATGCAGGTCACCCAGGGCCAGCAAGGTCAGGGTGGGCAAAGCCCGGGTCAGCAAGCTATGGAAGGGCTTGCTGAGACGCTTCGCGAGCAGCAGGGCTTGTCCGACGAAGCTTTCCGCGATTTGCAGGAACAGTTCAATCCAGGCGCCAATCAGGGCCAAAGCCAACAGAACCAGGGCCGCGACGGTCAGCAGGGGCGTGGCCAGCAGCATAGCGAAGGGGGCCAGGGGCAAGGTCAGGGCCAACAGCCGGGTCAACCGCAACAGCCCGGTCAAGGCCAGGGCCAGCAACAGGCCGAGGAAGGCCAAGGTGGTCCCAACGCCGGTGATCTGGCGCAGCGGCAGCGTTCGCTCCGTCAGGAGCTACAGCGCCAGCAACAGAACCTGCCCGGCGCGGGCACGGAGCAAGGGGATGCCGCCCGTCGCTCGCTTGATGATGCAGGTCGGGCCATGGATCGGGCCGAAGAAGACCTGCGCAACGACAACCTTTCCGGTGCGATCGACAATCAGGCCCAGGCGATGGACGCGCTTCGGGAAGGGATGCGGAACCTTGGAGAGGCACTCGCACAGCAGCAGCAACGCGGCCAACCCGGTCAGCAAGGCGAGGCAGTTGGGCAAGCTGATCCCGATGGGCAGCGTGATCCGTTAGGCCGGGATCGCGGCCCAGAAGGTACGATGGGCACCGAAGAGAACTTGCTGCAAGGTGATGACGTTTACCGTCGGGCGCGGGATTTGCTGGATGAAATCCGCCGGCGGTCCAGCGATCAGGAACGCCCAAGCGACGAGTTGGAGTATCTCAAACGTTTGCTTGAACGGTTTTAGAGCGTCGCGTTCTCTGGCACTAGGCTCTTACGCGAAACCCTGAAACCTTCCTGTTTCCGGTTAAGGGCGCATGGCATTAGCTGATCCCGCGCCGCGTTTTCGGGGCTGAATGGATGCCTCCGGCGGGGGATCTTTTTGCCGATAAGACTGGAAGAAGCGCTTTAGCTTTCGTCGCCCAGACGGGCTTCGACGGCTTGCATCAAGGTGTTGTCCAGCCAGGCTCGGCCATCATTGACCGCCGTTACAT
>JBCBGY010000002.1:0-79969 GCA_038526275.1 Pseudomonadota bacterium
GCAGGCAGCCAGAGGGCGATTTGAGGGAAGGTGAAGATCAAGATCAGCCCAATAAGCTGGATCACCATGAACTGCATCATGCCCAAATAGATGTCCGTCAGATCCCAGTCCGGCACCACACCCTTTAGGAAGTAGGCCGAAAGCGCCACTGGCGGACTAAGCCACGCCGTCTGCAAGTTGACCGCCACCAGTATCGCGAACCAGATCAGCAGATCGTTGGGGTTCTCAAAACCCAGATCCAGCGCCGTGACGGTCGGAATGAGGATTGGTACGATGATCAGCACGATGGGAACCCATTCAAGCGGCCAGCCCAACAAGAAGATCAGCGCCATAATGAGGATCAGGATCAGGATCGGCGACATATCGAGCGCCAGGAGCAGCTCGGTCAGCATCTTCGGCGTGCCAAGGTTGGAAAAGACCGCACCAAAGAAGTTTGAGGCCGCAACCAGGAACATGATCAAAACGGTAATCTCTAGCGATTTGATCAGCGCATCGTAGAGCCCCGGCATGGTGAACTTGCGGTATAGCGCAGAGAGCAGCATGGCACCAAAGGCCCCGCAAGCCGATGCCTCTGCCGGTGTCGCCCAGCCCGCGAGGATCGAACCCAAAGCAAAGGCGATCAAGACCGTTGGCGGCACCAGGCCCATGAAAAACTCATACCACAGGTCTGAGAAATAGAACCCACCCGGCCGCGTGTGGCGCATCCAGGTATATACTCCCCACATTACCCCGACCCAGGCGAGCGGGACGACGAGCGCTCCCAACGGGAACCCAAAGCCAGCCGTTAGGCCGCGTGTGATCAGCCAGATCAGGAATATGAGCGACCCCATAACCGCGACAACTTCTAGAAGGTAGTAGTCCGAGGTTTCAGGCTGTTCGTCCTCCGGCAGGATCGGCCCCATCTCCGGGTTCAGCCAGCAGCGGCCCAAAGCGTATAGCAGGTATAGTGCGGCCAACATGATGCCCGGCATAATCGCCGCACGGAACAGCTCCGTCACCGGCACTTCCAGAACCGGCCCCATCACAATCAACATGATAGACGGGGGGATCAGGATGCCCAAAGTGCCGCCGGCGGTGATTGTTCCGGCGGCCAAGCGCACATTATAGCCGGACTTGTTCATGGTGCGGGCGGCCATGATACCGAGGATCGTGACAGATGCCCCGACAATGCCGGTCGCGGCAGCGAAGATCGTCGAAACGAACAGAACGGCAATGAACAACGCGCCGCGTGTGCGGCTCATCATCATTTGCACGGCCTGAAACAGGCGCTCCATAAGCCCGGCCTGTTCCATCATAATGCCCATGAAGATGAACAGGGGCACCGCAACCAGTTGATCCGACAGCATTACGGAATTGGTCTGCAACGTCATCAGGAAGGTCGCGAGCTTGAAGTTCGCCCCCCAGGTGCCGAAGACGAAACCGAGGAAGATCAGCGTAAACGAGATCGGGAAGCCGATGAAGATCGCAAACAGCATCACGCCCAGCATGATCAGGCCGATGGTGGGTTTCGAGATGTCGATCCCGCCACCGAAGATGGCCTCCCACCAGTCACCGAATGGAACGACATTCGGAAAGAAGACGGTCGCAGTGACAAGAAACAGAACCACCAGGTATGGCGGCAGGATGCGCAAGAAAACCCGTTCGCGTTCCTTGCCCATTTGGTGGAAGGCGCGGAACAGTTCCGGGAAACCCTGAAGCAGCAGCAAAAACGCCCCCACGGGCATGGCCAACCGCGCGGGCCACAGGATTGGCGCCCAGGTGGAATCGCTGGCCTGTTCCCCGGTGGTGAAGGCCTTCAGCCAGTATTCAGCCGAAACCCAGGTGAAAAACAGCATCGCTGGGATGTAGAAGGCCAGGTAAAGGGCCGCATCCACCGTCGCCTGCGTTTTCGGCGACCAGGTCCGGTAGAGAAAATCTGCGCGGATATGGACCCCGCGCATCAACGCGTAGCCGGCCCCTGCCATGAACAATACACCGCCCAACATGCGGGAAACATCGTAGACCCAAAGCGTTGGGCCAAAACCCCAGGCGATGGCCAAATCGTTGCGCCCGGCTTCGGTGAGCAACGCAAACATGTTGCGCGAAAAGACTTCGTAGACGATCGAGAAGATCAGCGGGATCATCAGCACGCAGATCAGGCGGCCAGCCCAAAGGTTGATCACATCGATGGTGGCCGTGATTGGCCTCTGCCAGGCGGTCATATCCGCTGGCGTCTGGCCCGCCGGTTCAGCCCGCCTTTCGGCGATAAGCTCGTCCGTTATGTCAAGCTGGTCCGGATCTACCTCGTCGGCCATCCAATCGGTCCCGTGCAATCAGGTATCGAAATCCCGCCCCGGCATGCCATGCCAAAGGACTTCCGCGTCTTGAGCGCGCTTTGCCCGGCGCCTGACGGGGCGGGTGGTCTTTACTTCAGGCTATCCGCGAAAGCCTTGCCGAGGTTCGCGTTAGAGGTCTGCGCACCGGCCCAGAATGGTACGGCGATTGTCGCAAAATCCTTCTGAGACTGCCAGACTTCGGCGAAGAACTCGTTCTCGGCGGCGTTCGTTTCCAAAGCCTTCCGGGCGGCTTCCATGTATTCGACGAAGTAGTCCTCGGGTGTGTCATGCAGGATCACACCGTGGTTCTCGGTCAGATCAGCCAGAGCTTTGCCGTTCTCGTAGATCCGGTAGGACATGGCCTTGGACAGTGAGGCATTTGCCGCCACTTCAATGGCCTTTTGCTCCAGTTCCGTCAGGCCGTCATAGACATCGCCGTTGATGTAAAGGTCGGCGTTGACCACGACCTGGTGCAAGCCTTGCAGATAGTAGTGCTTAAGCACCTTCTGGAAGCCGAACACTGAGTCTGGCTTCGGGCAGCACCATTCGGCCGCATCGATCGTGCCCTTTTCCAGTGCGGGCAGGATGTCCCCTCCGCCCATGGCCACAGATGCCACGCCGATATCCTTGTAGGTCTGGCCCGGAATGCCCGGAGGCGTGCGGAACCGGTACTTGCGGAAATCGTCCATTGAGGCAATCGGTTCGGAGAACCATCCCAGCGCTTCCGGACCGACGGGCTGTAGCATGAAGCCTTTGACGTTCACGCCCATCTCGTCCCAAAGCTGGTCGTAAAGCTCGCGCCCGCCGCCATACTGGAACCAGGACAGGAATGCGATATTGTCGATACCCACACCGGCACCGGCCACGGGCGAGCCAAAGAGCATCGCTGCCGGATGTTTGCCAGACCAGTAGTGCGTCCAGGCAAAGCCGCCTTCGATCAGACCAGCATCCACCGCATCGAGCGTTTCCTGAACGCCGACCACGGCACCGGCGGGCAGCACCTCGATCTTGACCGATCCGCCTGTCAGGTCGTTCACGTCCTGGGCGAATTCATTGAGCATAAAGACTTCGTCCGCCTGAGCCGGAATGACCGACTGTACGCGGATGACCGTCTCGGCAATCGCTGACGTTGCCATCAAAGCCAGCGCTGCGGCACCTGTGGTCAGGGCCTTAAATGTAGTCATGGATCTCCTCCCTTATCCATTTGCCTTCGCATATTTGGGTTCGATCCGGGGTGAAGGCCTATAACCGGACCGATAGTCATTGTCCTTTCTGCTCAGGCGAGGGCGTCCTCCAACACCATGTCACTCGCCTTTTCCCCGATCATGATCGCCGGGGCGTTGGTGTTTCCGCTGACGATGCGCGGCATGATCGACGCGTCAGCCACCCGAAGACCCGTAACACCGTTGACCCGAAGCCGCGGGTCTACGACCGCTTGCGCATCGGTGCCCATCTTACAGGTGCCCGTCGGGTGATAGATCGTTACCGCCGTGCGGCGCGCCCAATCCAGCGTGGCCGCTTCATCATCAAAGGCCACGTCCGCGCCGGGTGCATGTTCTTCCGATATGTGATCCTTCAGCGGCGCGTACTGCGCGATTTTTCGGGCCACCTGAATACCCTTCACGATAGTGCGGCAGTCGGTATCCGTTGCCAGATAATTCGGATAGATCTCCGGATGATCGTCTATATTTGCTGACCGAAGTTTCAGGTGCCCTGCACTTTCGGGTCGGAGTTGCAGGACCGACGCGGTAAAGGCCGAAAATTTGTGTGTGCCCTCGGCAGGGCTATCGGCACTAAAGGGCTGGATGTGGAACTGAATGTCTGGCGTTTCCAGATGTGGCTCGGTTTTCAGGAACCCCGTGCCCAGGCTCGCGGCCATCGTCATGGCGCCCTTCTGAGTCAGCAGATATTGCAGCCCGATCATGAACTGTTTGAAAATGTTGTTGGTCTCGACATTGATCGTCGACAGATCTGTCTTGAAGATCGGGCGGGCCTGTAGGTGATCTTGCAGGTTCTTTCCAACAGCATCGCTGTCGACCAGAGGCTCGATGCCAAGCTGCGAAATCTCGTCGGCATCACCTACGCCCGACAACATCAGGATTTGCGGAGACCCGATTGCGCCCGCGCTGAGAATGATTTCGCACCGCGCCTTGATCTCGACCGGCTGCCCTTTGTGCCGGGCTCGAACTGCGACGGCGCGCTTGTCGGCAAAAATCACAGCCTCTGTTTGAATATCGGTCAGGATTTCCAGGTTCTGCCGCCCCCGGGCCGGGTTCAAATAGGCCACGGCGGACGAACACCGCCTGCCCCCCTTCATCGTCAGTTGGAAATGACCGACGCCTTCCTGATCAGGGCCGTTATAATCCGCGCAACGCTTGTAGCCGGCCTGCTCCGCCGCATCGACCCAAAGGTCCACGACCTCTCGCGACAGGCGGGATGATTGCACAGAGAGCGGACCATCCGTTCCCCGCGCGCCAGAAGGGTTTGGGCCTTTCCAACTTTCGGACCTCTTGAAGATCGGCAGTACATCGTCCCACGACCAGCCGGTGCAGCCCATTTGCGCCCAGCCGTCATAGTCCTGCGCTTGCCCGCGGACATAAAGTAGCCCGTTGATCGAACTTGATCCGCCCAGCACCCGGCCCCGCGGCCAGTTGATCGACCGCCCGGCCAAACCATGATCCGGTTCGGTGCGGTAGCGCCAGTCTGTCTTGGGGTTTCCCATCGTCCGGAAATACCCAACCGGGATGTGAATCCAGGGGTTGGTGTCCTTTGGTCCGGCTTCCAGCAAAGCGACCTTGTATCGTCCACTCTCAGAAAGACGATGCGCCAAGGCGCAGCCAGCCGAACCCGCACCGACGATGATGAAGTCGAACTCCATTCTCCTCCCAATATCAAAAAATGGGACTTTTGGTCCCAAATTTATGTTATTCCCTGGACGGTACACCGATTCGCGACAAAGACAACACAAATCTAGACGACCCTGCGATGTCCCGACCTATGCCTGCCGATCCTGCAATGCCCGATGATGATGGCGCACGTATCCCGACAAACCTTCGCACCCTGCTCATTCTGGAAGTATTGGGCCGTAGCGACCGCCCGCTGACAGCGACAGAGATCAACGAACAGCTCGGACTGCCGAAGCAGACCGTCCATCGGCTTTGTAAAACCTTGGAAGAAGAAGGATTTCTAAGTCGGCAAAGTGGCGAGCGACGCTACCATGCGGCGCGGCGGTTGCGGGATCTGGGGACCGGACTGCTTTACAACTCCCGAACCCACATTGCGCGCCACCAGATCCTGCAGGGGCTGGCGCAGGCAGTCGGCGAAACCGTCAATTTCTCGGTGCCGGAGAAAGACGGGATGAGCTATTTGGACCGGGTCGAAACCGATTGGGCCTTTCGCATCCAGCTGCCCATTGGAAGCCATGTGCCATTCCATTGTACGGCGAGCGGCAAATGTTTCTTGGCCTCCCTGGCCCCAAAGGCACGGGAAACGCTGGTGTCATCGCTGCAGTTGGAACGGAAAACAGCCCACACCCACACGACCCCCGACAGCCTGCTCAAGGAAATCGCCGATATTGCGCGCGATGGATATGCGCTCGACCGGGAAGAGTTTATGGAGGACATGGTCGCTCTTGCTGTTCCAGTTACGGATGCCCAGGGCCGTTACATGGCCTCCCTGTCCTTTCACGGGCCGACCCAGCGCATCTCGATCGCAGATGCGATTGAACTGAAATGTACGGTACAAGCCGCAGCCAATGACTTAAGACGGGTCCTTTAGAACGTTTCGACGGTTGACCATATTGGCCTAACCCGGAAAGTGGCCGTAGTTAATTCGGATAGAACGTCCAATGACTTGGAACTTGGATCAGTCTTTGGCTGGCCCCGCTGGTCGGATCGCGTGGGGCCGCGCCGGTTCCGGCCCAGAGGTTGTTCTGGCCCATGGATGGCCATGGTCATCCTATTCCTGGCATCGGGTGATCCCGGATCTTGCCCACCACTTCACCGTCTACTGGTATGACATGCCCGGTTACGGCCAGTCAGAAATGCGCGCGGACCAACGGACTGGGCTTGATGTTCAGGGCGAAATCTTCGCCTTCATGTTGGAGCAGTGGGGCCTTGAACAGCCGCTGATCGTGGCCCACGATTTTGGCGGCGCGACCACATTGCGCGCTCACCTGTTGCACGGCAAAGACTATGCGCGCTTCGTCTTGATGAACGTGGTGGCCATGCGCCCTTGGGGATCTGCCTTTTTTGACCATGTGGGCCGACATGTGGAGGCCTTTACCGGATTGCCACCGCACATCCACGGCGCGGTTGTAAGGGCCTATGTCAAAGGCGCGCTTGTCTCTGAAATCTCGCCTGAGGACCTAGATGCGCTCGTCGCCCCTTGGCTGACCGAGGACGGGCGCGTGAGCTTTTACCGACAGTTCGCCCAGGCAGACGAAGCCTTCACGGCGGAGGTTGAGCCACTGTTCGGCCAAGTGCGATGCCCGGTCAAAATCCTATGGGGAGAAGATGACCCCTGGATACCGCTCGACAGAGGGCGGGCGCTTCACAGTTGCATGCCAGATGCCCAGATGCAGACCCTGCCCGGCCTCGGGCATCTGCCCCAGCTTGAGGCGCCTTCGTCGGTCAGTGCAGAACTGATCGCGTTCCTCAAATCCTGAGCCTCATGTCTCGTCTGACGTCACCCGGAAGAAGATGGTATAGAGCGTCGGCACAATGATCAGCGTCAGGATCGTGGCGAAGCTCAGCCCGCAAATGATCACGACCGAGAGGGATTTGAAGAATGGATCCCACAAGAGCGGGACAACCCCCAGAACCGTCGTCAGCACCCCAAGGACCACGGGCCTGACCCGGCTGACCGCGCTGTCCACCACCGCCTGCATCCGCGCCTTGCCAGCAGCGATCTGACTGTCCGTTTCGTCGATCAGAACGATCGCATTCTTCACCAACATTCCAGTCAATGACAGCACGCCAAGAATGGCCATGAATTCGAGCGGCGTATTGGTTGCCGCGAGACCCCAGATCACTCCGATCAATGCGAGAGGTGCTGTCAGCCATATGATCAGCGGTTGCCTGACGGCGTTGAACAGGAAGATCACAACCAGGATCATAGCACCAAAGCCAAGCGGCATGGTTGCGGCCAAACCCTCGTTCGCCTCCTGGGAATCCCCAAATTCCCCCTGCCATTCGAATGAATATCCCGGCGGCAGTTCAATCGCCTCTATGTCGGCGCGCAGTTCATCGAAGAGATCGCCTGACAATATGCCGGGCGGATTGTCACCTTGGGCCATGATCGCCAACTTGCGATCAACCCGCCGCAGGTTGCCCGCCTCAAACTCCAGGGCGAACCGATCAACAACCTGGGTAATCGGAATATACCCCCCGGCCACCTGGCTGTAGACCTGAACGGCCTGGAGGTCAGCGACCTCGTCCCGATCCGAGGCGAAGGGGCGCATGACTATGTCGCGAAGCTCTTCGCCTTCGCGGTAGACACCCAGGGTGGAGCCGTTGAGGTGATTGTAAAGCGCGCTGGAAATCTCGCCCTGTGTCAGACCCAGTCGCCGCGCATTTTCGGTGTCGATGATCGGGCGGATCACTTGAACCTGTTCGCGCCAATCATCCTTGATCGCAATGGCCCCGGCCTCTGCCATGACCGCCTTGGCTTCACCGGCCAAGGACCGAAGCACCGCCGGATCAGGCCCAAAGAACTGCGCCTCGATCTTTGAACCGCCGCCCGGACCCAATACGAATTTCCAGACCTTGGCCGTGGCTTCGGGGAAGTTTGCGTCTATCCAGTCCTGCAGGTCACCACGGATCGCGTCAATCTGATCGAAACTTTCCACATCGATGAGGATCTGGCCGTAGGCCGAGTTCGGATCCTCGCTTTCGTAAATGAGCATGAACCTTAGATGCCCATCTCCCACCGTAGCATTGGTGCCGGTGACGCCAGGCAGTGTGCGGACATGTTCGTCGATCCGAAGAATATCCGCGGTTGTTTCTTCAATGTCCGTCCCTTCCGGCAAGGTATAGTCGACCACGAATTGCGCGCGGGTCGACGCAGGAAAGAAACCGGGCGGCACATAACTGAACAGCGCCAAAGCCGAAAGAAAAAGCCCCACAATCAGCGCCACGGTCAGGTATCGTACCTGGATCGCGCGCGTCAAAAGCCCGCGATAGGTTCGCAGGATGACCCCTTCGCTGTCATCTGCGGATTTAGTGCCCGGTTTGAGCAATAGGCTGCAGTAGTAGGGCGTAAGCCAGATCGCCACGAGCCAGGAAAAGAGCAGCGAAATGGCAATCGTCCAGAACAGACTGCCTGCATATTCTCCCGTATTGTCCGGTGAAAAGCCGATGGGCGAAAAGGCCAATAGGCCCACGAACGTACCGCCCAGCAGGGGCCACCTGGTTTGAGCAACGACCGTCTGCGCAGCTTCGGCGGCCTGCATACCCTTTTGCACCCGCACCAACGTACCTTCGACGACCACAATGGCATTGTCGACCAACATGCCAAGCGCAATGATCAATGCGCCCAGCGAGATCCGCTGCATGTCGAGGCCAAAGACATACATGCCGAACAGGGTGCCCGCGACCGTGATCAGCAGGATGCCCCCCATCAGCACACCCGACCGGAGCCCCATGAAAATCAGCAAGGTCCCGGCCACGATGACAAGCGCGACCACAAGGTTCAGAACGAAGTCGTTGACGGAATCCTCCACGGTCGTGGACTGATCAGAGATGGGCAGGACCTCGATCCCTATGGGCCGTTCGGTGATCAGTTCGTCCATCCGCGCCTTGACGGCCTTGCCCATGTTTACGACATTGCCGCCCAGCGTGTTGGAAATGCCGAGCCCGATCCCCGGTCGCCCGTCGCGAAAGAGCTGCTGATCGGGCGGGTCGACAAGCCCGCGCTTGACCGTCGCAATGTCGGACAGCCGAAAAGACCGCCCGGTCTGCGGGTTCGAAATCAGCAAGTTGCCAATGGCTTCGGTCGAGGCGACAGCAGATTTGGGGCGCAGTTCCAGCCGGGTTGGTCCCACCTTTATGGACCCGGCAGGCGCAACCAAATTCTGACCCGACAAGACATCTGCGATAGAGTCCGGCGACAGGCCTAACGCGATCAGGCGGGCCGGCGAATATTCCACATAGATCAGCTCATCCTGCACGCCATTCAGGATGACCTTTGACACCCCATCCACCGTGACCAGTTCGCGCTGAAGATCCTTGGCGTATTCGTAAAGCTCCGTCAGGGTATAGCCATCACCGACCACCGCGAAATAAAGCGCGTAAACGTCGCCAAAGTCGTCGTACACTTGGGTCGAAAGGGCGTTGGGTGGCAAATCGGTTTGGGCGTCGCTGATTTTGGCACGCAGTTGGGTAAATTTCTGATTCAGTTCTGATCTGTCAGGGGTCGCCGCAATGGTGAACTCAACCGTCACCATGCTGACACCCGGAGAGGACACGGAGCTGACTTCTTTAACGCCCTGCAACTGCTGAACCGCGTTTTCCACAACCTCTGTCACCTCTTCGGCGACTTCCTCTGCTCCCGCGCCGGGATAGGGTGTGACCAACTGAGCTTGGCGAATGATGAATTCAGGATCCTCGAACCGGGGCAGGTTCGTGTAGGCCACATAGCCCGCAAGCAGGATCAGGATCGTGGAAACGGCCGAGATCAGCCGCTTTTCCAGCGCAAACCGTGCAAGATCCATGGCCTAGCCCCCGATCTGGGTGACGGGGCGAATTTGCATACCCTCAAGGATCTGATTGACCCCCGCAGCGACGATCGTTTCGCCTGCTTCCAGACCTTCGGTCACAATGACCCGGTCGTCGACCATATCCCCCAGATCTACGGGCCGTTTCGCCACCGCATTGTCTGCCCCGACAACCCAGACAAAGGGTTCGCCTGCCGGGTCCGACACTAAGGCCGTCAAAGGGATCGTGAGGTCTGAGGCTTGCGTTGGTTTGGTGCTGACAACGCGGCCCACCATGCCCGGCAGTATGAACGCCGCATCTGGTACTTCCACGGCAACCCTGCCCCTGTAGGTTTGCGTCGCCGCGTCGGCCTGGACCGAAAATTCGACGATCTCTGAATCGAAGATCTGACCCGGCAGTGCGTCAAAGATTACCTTGTTGGTGATATCTTGCGGACCACCAGCCGTCAGCGCCGTGACATCGGGCCCCGGTACATCGAAGGCCAAGTGGACCACAGAGAGCGCCTGCAGTAACACAATCGACTGCCCGGCCTGAATGTTGGTGAAGTTTTCAATATCTCGCCGGGCCACAATACCAGCGAAGGGCGCTTCCAGAGTGGCATCTTCAAGATTGTCCCGCGCCGTTTGCAACTGCGCTTCCAATCCACGAATGGCGGCTTCGGACGCGGCCACATCCTCGGCCCGTCCACCCGCGCGCCCGATCCGCAATTGTTCAACCTGGGTGTTCAGATTGGCCTCGGCCACGCGCAAACTGGCTTCATCCTGCTCCAATTGTGCTGAGGATGTGACACCGCGTTCAACCAACTGCCTGGTGCGAGCCTCTTGTTCGCGGGCTTGGGTCAGTTGCGCTTCGGCGGAAGCGACGGCCGCTTGCAACGCCGCAATCTCTTCTTCCCGTGCCCCGGCACGCAAGGCCGCAAGTTGGGCGTTGGCCTGATCGATCTGGCTTTCAAGCTGCGCAACCTGCGCCTCAAAATCCCGTGGGTCGAGTGCGGCGATCAGATCGCCTTCCGCCACTTCTGTTGCCGCTCGCGCGGGCAACTCCACCACCCGTCCGCTGACCCGGAAAGACAGTTCAACCTCAGCGGAAGGCATCACAATTGCCGGATACGTGCGGCGCAATTCTGTCGAAGTCGCCTCCACCGTAAATACCTTGGCGGGTCGGGGCGTCGACTCTTGCCCAAAAGCCTGAGAAAGTGGCTGGAAAAACATTGCGATGGCCAGCGCCACCGCGACGCGGTTCGAATCCATAAAACCCCCCGAAAATCTATTTCTGTCAGCCTGACACGTTGGCTGGTGAACGGCAAAAACTAATGGTGTGAAAATGCCGACAACTACGTCAAGATGTCAATTTTTGGACGAAGTTCCGTGGGATGTGGCTTCGCCGACGAAGTCCCGAACCTCTAAATCGGTATAGCTAAAAGATCGACATGTCCCACCACATGCCGTGCCGTGTGATCCTTACGAGCGGATAGCCACTTGACCAATGTGCTTTCCGGAACCCCGTCAAGATCGCGCGCCGCCTGAACGTAGCCGTCCAGCAAGGCGGCGATCAGTTCACCATCGCGTTCGGCGGTAAGCTCCCAAGGCGTCGTCGCTAGCTCCACCTGATAGCCGAGGCGTTCCAGTTCTTCTGCAAGAACGCGGCCAGCATCTGGCCCTGCCGCCGGACCGCCCAATCCTTTGTCGCGGCATTGATGGGTCCGGAAGGCGTGCACCAAAAGGTCGTCGTCGGGATGGGTCGGCTCAAACGACAAAAGGCCATCGAACGTGAGGCAAGACAGGATCGGCAGACGATCCTTGACCAACCGGGCCGCGAAGGCCCGGATCCAGTCGGCGTTGGCCAAATCGAACAGGGCTGTTGCCGTGACCAAGCTGGTCGTCGGTGGCCAGGGGCTGAGGTCAAGCGACAGGTCGACCAAACGGGTTTCGGCGGCCTGCAGGGTTTGGCCGGCGACCGCCAGGCAGGCCGCGTCGCCATCAACCAGCACCCATCGGGTTTCCGAAGGGAACTGAACCGCAAAAGCCCGCGCTGCCGCCCCAGTCCCTGCCCCCAGATCACAGACCAAGGGTGCGGATTGCCCGCCCAAAAGCGCTCCGGCCTTGGCAATCAGATCCGTAGAACGCGCGCGGCCATCAGCCGGTTCTCGCAAGGCGAGCCACGACGGGTCGAAACCGGCCACAATCAGCCCTCGGCCACAGGCCCTTCGAACCAAGCCCGCGCCACATGGCTTTCATTCAGGTTGACGCGAATGCTGGACAGTTCCTTTGCGTCTTCGCCTAGCTTTCCGGCCAGAACATCATCGCGGATCGCTTTGAAGATGTGGTGGGCCAGCACCTCGGTCGTGCTGCGACGGCCATCAAAAATGTCCAGATCATCCAGGTTGCGGTAGTCGAGCGGTTTCAGAACGCGGCGGAGCGCCTCCGACGCAAGGCCGATATCCACGACGATGTCGTTTTCGGTCAGGCTCTCGCGGAAGAAGGCCACGTCGATCACAAAGGTCGCACCGTGCAGGCCTTGGGCCGGGCCAAACGCCTCGCCGGGCAGCGAGTGGGCGATCATGACATGGTCTCGGACTTCAACGGCAAACATGGGATCTCCTTTGGCCTCAATCGTATTTGATGCGATGGCAGAGCGTGTCAGGGGATGCAAGGATCGCCCCATACTCCGCCGCGATATGGCGAAACAGCGTCTCCCCAGAGATCAACGCGTCGAGCCGGTCATCGGCCAGCAAGGCCAATGCCGTCTCGATCCTGCGGCGGTAATTCCAGCGTGGGGCCCGATCTGGCGGAAGCTGGCCCACCTGGGACCCGATCAACTGCAAACGCTTGCTGTGAAAGGCCCCGCCCAGCGGGATGGGTATCGAGCCTGAGCCATACCAACTGGCCTCAACCACGCGAGCTTCTTGCCCTGCCGCGGCGAGCGCAGTCGCCAAGCCCGCCGCGGACGCGCTGGCATGGATGACAACATCGCAATCGGTTGGTGTTTCGGCAGGCGACGCGAACGCGCAGCCCAGTTGCTGGGCAAGGGACGCTCGGCTGTAGTTGATGTCGACAAGCGTGACGTTTGCGCCAGGCAACCGGCCACAAAGATAAGCCACAAGCGAACCGACGACCCCTGCCCCAATGACAGCGATCCGGTCCCCTGCGCTGGCACCACTGTCCCACAGCACGTTGAGCGCGGTTTCCATATTGGCGGCCAAGATGGCTCGCTCCGGCGGAACAGAATTGGGCACCGGAACAAGCGCGGTGTCAGGTAAGCAATGCGCCGTTTGGTGAGGCGCCAGGGCAAAAGCGATTTGACCGATTGATGGCCCTTGCACCTGTCTGACAACAGCGGCGTAGCCGTATTTGACCGGGAAGGGGAAATCGCCTTCCTGGAAGGGCGCGCGCATCCGGTGGACTTCGCTTTCTGGCACCCGCCCTTCAAAGACCAGGCGTTCCGTACCTCGACTGATCCCACTGAAAAGGGTCGTGACCAAGATGCCGTCTCCGGCGAGATCCCCTGGCCGCACCTCCGCTGTCGAAGGTGCGACACACCACAACGCCTCCGTCTGGGTCACACCCGGTCACCCGGCGGCATATCATTCGATCTATCGGCCATGGCTCCCCTGCCCGTCTCCGGATGGGCATATAGATCGGAGGACGGGGGAAAGAAAGCGCGGCCTGTCTTGTGGCCTTAGCGGTTTGCCGCTTGTTTTGGGTTCGCGCTTACGTTGCCTGAGCGGATCAGATCGGCGAAAGGCTTAAAGACACCCGGTGCTCCGGCTAATATGGAACCAGTCTTTTCGGGCTGCTCGGCTGGATCAAGCCCCTCTACCCGTGCACCGCTGGCGCGGAGCAGAACCAGACCGGCGGCGACGTCCCAAGGTTGCAGGCGCCTTTCCCAGAATCCGTCCAACCGCCCTGCCGCGACATAGGCAAGGTCCAGCGCTGCGGCCCCCATCCGGCGAACGCCAGCGCAATGGGGCATGAGCCGCGCGATCTCTGCCGCGTGATCGTCTATGTTCGGCAAGGTGCCGAAGGGAATACCCGTGCCGAAAAGAGCGCCGTCCAGTTGGGCGGTGTCGCTTACGTCCGCAGGTCGCCCGTTGACGGTGACCGCACCACCACGCGCGGCCGCAAATGTTTCGCCGTGGATCGGATCGTGAACGACCCCCATCACGCGCTGGCCGTCAATCTCCAGGGCGATCGAAACGGCCCAAACCGGAACACCACGCAAAAAGTTGGTGGTTCCGTCGAGCGGATCCACAATCCACACGCGACCATTTTCAGCCGGAGCCAGTCCGGTCTCCTCTCCTAACCAACCATCTTCGCACTGGGCCAACAGCCGTCGACGCAGATGCTGCTCTGCCGCGATATCGGCTTCAGAGACGAACTCTCCTGGAGCCTTTTGCGCCCCGACCAGATCGCCTCGCCCCTTCCAATACTTGATGAGAATCTCCCCGGCCTCTTCAGCGGCGGCGCGGGCCAGGTCAAGGTCTTTGCATCCTGTCATGGGCGCACTCTTCTTTCACCCGCGCTGAGAGGCAAGGCCTGACTTTAGGTCAAAGCGTAGCGCCGCCGAACGGTGAGATCAGTTGCGCTGACCTTGGACAATCCGGTCCAGGATCATCGCACAGAAGAGGATGGCAAAGCCTGCCAGAATACCCTGCCCGACATTCGCATATTGCAGAGCTTCCAGAACGTCTTCGCCCAGTCCTTTGGCCCCGATCAGCGACGCAACCACCACCATTGCAAGGGATAGCATGATCGTTTGATTGATCCCGGCGCGGATGGAGGGTGCGGCCAGTGGCAGATCAACTTTGGTCAACAAGTACCATTTGCTGGCGCCGAAACTGACGGCGGCCTCTCGCACACTTTCCGGAACGCCGCGCAGGCCCAGAACCGTCAGGCGCACAACGGGCGTGCCGCCGAAGATCATGGTCGTTACAACGGCAGCCGGTTTGCCGGTGCCGAAGAAGGCAATCACGGGGATCATGAATACGAAGGCTGGCATCGTCTGCATGAAGTCCATGATCGGTTGGATGAATGAATAAAACCGTGGACGGCGGGCCGCATACATGCCGATTGGGATGCCGATGATGATCGACAGGCACGCCGCTGTTCCCAAGAGCGCCAGGGTTGTCATGGCTTTTTCCCAGAAGCCCAAGAGCCCCATATAGGCCAGGAACGCGCCGGAATAGATCGCCATGCGAACGCCAGCGGTGAGCCATGTCAGCAAGATGATGAGGGACGCAATGACGATCCAGGGTGTACTGACGAAGATCAGTTCCAGCGCATCGAGCACCAGCCTGATGCAATAAGTGATGCCGTCGAACAGTGCTTCTCCATTCAGCACCGCCCAATTGAAGAAGGCCTCGACGCCATCGATGCTGACAAGGCGGAAAGACGGATCTGTCGGAAAGCCGCTGAGCAAGGCGAAGCGATCAGGGAAACTGTAGTGGACCATGGCCACGGCAATCAGCAGGACCATAAACCCAGCGCTGAACACGATCTGAGATACGGGCATACCGGACCGGATGGTGCGATCCGAAAGCCATTCGGAAAACCGGGCTTCGAGCGCCCAATTCGCAACAACGGCTTGCGCGCCTTTCGCCAGCAACAGAATGACAAGGCCGGTCAAGGCGATGCTTGGTCCCTGCTCTGCCAGCGCCTGCGCTTCGGCCCGGATCCCATCGATATTGGCCTCCAGCCCATCGACCGCCCGTTGGAACGCATCCACCCGGTCTGAACCATTTTCGACGGCAGCCGCGAGTTGCTGACGCCGCAGTTCGAGTGTTCCTTCAATTGAGGCAATACGCTCCATCGCGTCGGCTGCCAGATCGCCGAATAGGCCCCGCGCAATTTGCACGAAGGCAATGGCTTCGAGGATCAGGAAGCTGAGCGCCCAAGACCAAAGGCCCCGCGCGGCGAACCAGATCGGGCCAAAGAGCCCGGCCATCAGGTTGAATGTGGGTGTAAAGCGGGCTGACGCGCCCACCTTGTCGAAATTGGCTATGTAGTAGTCGGGGTTCGTTCGCACGAACGTCCGGATATTGTCCTTCCGTTCCTGTGCATAAGCAATAGCGGCTGCGCTTTCCGTATCTTCCAGCGGGTTGATGCGTTCGTCCTTCATAAGCCCCCCTTTAGGACACTTCGGTTCCTTCAATCACCGTGCGCAGCAGGTCGGCCCGTGTGATCACCCCTACATCGGCCCCGTTGTCTGCTACCAGGATCGGGCTGTCATCTTCGATAGCCAGGTTGATCAGGTTGCTGAGCGTTTCATCGCTTTGCACACGCGGTGCGTCTGCTGGCAAAGCGCCGCCGTTGAGTGGCTGCATGACAGCCTTGGCATGCACGACCTTGAGGCGTGAGATCCCAGCAACGAAGTCGGCCACGTAATCATCGGCGGGGTGCATCACGATATCTTCGGCTGTACCGACCTGCACCATTTGGCCGTCGCGCATGATTGCAATCCGGTCACCGATCCGCACGGCTTCATCCAGGTCGTGGGTGATAAACACCGTCGTTTTCTTGAGGATCTTCGAAAGCCGAATGAACTCATCCTGCAACTGACGACGGATCAATGGGTCTAGCGCAGAGAATGGTTCGTCCATAAGCAACACGTCGGGATTGGCGGCCAGAGCCCGCGCCAAGCCCACCCGTTGCTGCATACCACCCGAAAGTTCGTGGGCGAACTTTGACCCCCAGGCGCCAAGTTCCACGATATCCAGAATGGCGGCGGCCTGGCGCATCCGTTCGTTCTTGGCCACCTGCCGGATTTCCAGGGGCATGGCGACGTTATCCAGAACCGAGCGATGCGGCATCAGAGCGAAGTTCTGGAAGACCATGCCGATTTTCTGGTTACGGAAATTCTGCAGATCTTTCGGGGCCAGCGCCATCACATCCGTGCCTTCGATCTGGATGGTGCCTGCCGTGGGCTCCAGAAGACGGTTGAAATGGCGGACCAAGGTGGACTTGCCGCTGCCGGACAAGCCCATGACGCAGAAGATCTCACCCCGATTTACGGAAAGGCTGACATCGGCCACACCGACAACCGCGTTGAATTCCTCCAGAACCTGCGCCTTGGTCAATCCACGGTCGCGGATGGCTTTTAGCGCGGCCTCTGGCTTGGCGCCAAAGATCTTCCAGACATTCGAGATTTCAATGACGGTTTCAGCGGTCATGGACGGGCGCCCCTGCCTGAAAAAATGTAGCAACACCAGCGAACCGCCAGTGTTGCATTGAGACTTACAGGCCTAGCATAGAGTCAACGCGATCCGAGTTTGCGGCCACCCATTCAGCAGCGGCATCGGCCGGATCGCGACCCTGGGCGCTGATTTCGTAGGCAAGTCCGCTCACATCGTCAGCGGTTAACGCAAAGTTTGCGAAGAACTCGGCGATGGCTGGCGAGCGATCAACCAGCGAATTCGACCAGGCGATCTGCACTTCTTTCAAGGCGTCCTTGGTGGCGACGTTGGATTTGTCATACCAATCGGCATCGTCCGATGGTTGCACCATGACGTACTTTGCCGGGTCGAACGTTGGCTCGGTCAGCATCTCGACGTCGAACATGAACCAAACGGCGTGCGGCTTGTAGCAATAGAATGCATAGCCTTCGCCCTTGGCGACCGAGTCCTTGATCCGTGCGGTCTTCACTGCTTCTTCGGCGCGGATCGGCTCGATGAAATCGAGCAAGCCATAATCCCGAACCTTGACCTCATTCACATTGGCCGAGGCCCAGCCGGGCGCGCCTATCCACATTTCGCCTTTGCCATTGCCGTCGCTGTCCATCAGCGCCGCCACGTCAGGGCGACCCAGATCCGCGATATCGGTAATGTTGTTGGCTTCGCCAAAGTCTTTGGTGACGCAGAAACCTTGGTTCCCTTCATACGGATTGGAAGACAAGGTGACCGTACCTGCTTCATCCACATATTTCTTCGTGAAGCTCTCCTGGTTTGGCAGCCAAACGTCAGGGTGCACATCAATGTCGCCCTTCCCCTGATCCATGGCCTGGAAGATCGTGGCATTGTTGCCCGGCACATATTCCACCGTGCCACCGATCCGTGTGGTTACGATTTCCCCCAAAACATGCGCAATTGCCTGCGCGCCGGTCCAGGACGGCACACCGATCTTTACCTCTTCCGCGAAGGCCGGTGCACTGATCGCCCCGACAATCGCTGCACTGATCAAAGTGGTTCTCAATGTCATATGTTAGCTCCCCTGTTGGTCTTTCGCTTTTCTAGTTTGGTAGCGCCGCAGATCGACATATCAGGACAACCGAACAATGCTGCGGCTCTGCCCGTGTGCAAGACACTGACTTCCGCATGCGCGCCGAGTTATTCCTTGCCGAACAGATCCGTAAGGCATCCAGCCCCTTCCCCAGAATAACAGGATCAAAGACCAGACCCCGAGTTGGTGCAAGTAACTTTAGTTGAGCGATCATCCCTTCAGTCGGCTATTTGCACGCGTAGGTGCCGTTGAATGACGGAGTTGCCGTCCTGAATTGCTTTCAGCAAAGCACAGGGGCCAGGAACCGACATAACAGTGCGCATTGATCGCTTGCGTTAGCTTGGAGTTTGACCCGTGGTGCGGCTGTATTTCATGGCAGTAGTGGCCATATGTGCATTTATTGTTAGTAATGATCAACAGAGGATCGGCTTGGATCGTTAGCCGTTCAGATCTTGGCCTTTGATTTTAGATATCTATCTGATTTTATTGCATTTTTCTGGTTTCTTGCCAATTGGTAATTCGCCTAGTAAGACGCTTTCACGAAAGCATCAAATGCCGCGAGTAAATCTTCCCGGCTTATGTCCTTTGCAAATTCCAAACGCTGCTTCTGACCCTGCCGCGAATGCAAGATCGGCTTTGCCTTCGGCCCGCCTCGATACTCGGTTGCCATCAACTTGCGACCCGTACCGCTGGACACGCAAGCCTTGAGTTCCGCGACCACCTTCTGAGGCTCGACAAACCCTCCCTGCCCCTTGCGCGCTGCTTCTTGCAGAACGCCAATCTCGCGGGCGTGCTCCAGAATCTTCGCCCGTTGTTTAGGGTTTTTCAGAAGCGGCTTCAGCGTACGGGCATGGAGTTCGCGAATGTCGCGCACGGTCGGGAAGGCTTGTACAATCACGGATGGCAAGCGCGAAAGTTCGAGGTAGCGCGACAGCCAAACTTCAGACACTTCCAGCCGTTCGGCCATCGCCTTCTGACGACCGCCATAATAGAGATCGATGGCTTTCGCATAGTCAATCGCGCGCTCGTAATCCGAGATATCCTCACGATCACGGTTCTCAATGTCCGATAGCCGAAAGGCCTCTTCATCCGTCAGATCGCGCACTTCAACCAGGTATTTGAAATTTGGATAAGCGTTCGCACGCAGCCAACTGATTGCGAAATGACGTCGGGCACCGCAGATCACTTCATAGTCTGCATGCGTCCCTTCACTCACACGCCGAACAATGGCTGGGAATTCCTGGCGGCCCTGGGACCGAATGCCATCTATCAGATCGCGGCAGTTTTCTTCGTTCAACAAGGCGTAGTCACGGTTGTGGCGTTCCCACAGGCGACAGCGCGCAGGATCGACCCAGTGCAGTACCTTTTCTTCCTGTTCGCCCGACAAGCGCTCGCTTATAGCATTGCCTCGTTTCAGAAAGCGCGCTCCGGCCTTCCCCTTGTCATCCCGCTTCTCGCGATCAGCAGGCGTACCGCTAAGCACCGCGTCAAATATGGCATCATGGCGCTTGGTCATAATACACCCTCCAAGCTGAGCGCCGAATGATGACTTGGCCAAGTCTTTCGGATCAGCGTCTCGACCTCCCGCCCGACGGCATCCAGATAGGCCCGACACCGACGGTGTGTTTCGGATCGCGCGCCAGCGCCAGTTACCTCGTAAACGGTAGCAAGATTGGCCGTCGCATTGTCGATCTCTGCGCTGTCCTTCAAGACAGTGGTCATCATTTCTTCCGGGAAGACGGCGTCCATCATGCGCCGAATGGCGGAATGGGCGGACTTGTTGTCGTTCATCTTCGTGGCCAGGATCTTGACGAAAGCATAGTCCCGCGCGCCACCCGCCTCTGCAATTTGTTCGAGCGTCGCGACCATCATCTTCAGAAAGTGTGCCGTGGAGCCAAAGTCGATATTGTTCGGCGGCGCCGGGATGAGCAGGGCATCGGCGGCGCGGAGCACGGAAAGCGAGATCATTCCCAACGCAGGTGGCGGGTCGAGTAGCACGATGTCGAAACGATCCTTGATCGTCTCTAAGCCCTCGCGCAGTCGATCCAACACAAATCCGCTATCGCGGGCCATTCGCGCAGCAAACTCATATTCCGCATCATAGAGCCCCAAATTTGCGGGAACCAACGCAATTCCGGGCCAGTAGGTCGCCCTTAGGGCATAGTCCAAAGACTGTGGTCCACCGTGCCGGAAGAACGGATAAAGAGTGTCTTCGTCTTCATCCACATCGACATCTGGGTTCAAACCGAAGATGGATGTTGTGGAGGCCTGACTATCACAGTCAACAATGCAGACCCGGTATCCTTTCAGCGCGAAATACTGAGACAAGTGGCAAACCAACGTTGACTTGCCGACACCGCCTTTGAAGTTCTGAACCGCCATCACCAAAGGGCTCTCATCGTCGCGACGGTGGGGCAGCGTACCGAAATGCGCGCGCATGGCATTGACTTGCGCCAGGGTATAACCCGTTCGTCGGCCCGTATTCGGATCCTTTGCCGGTTGGTCAAGCTTGCCAGCGGATTCCGCGTCGCGGATGGCCTTCTCGGTCTTGCCCACCATTTCAGCCGCTGTTTTGACGTTGAACCGCACCTGAAGTTGTTTGCGGTTATCGGGGGCGTAGATTTCGTTTCGCAATCGTTCAATAATCGACGAAGATCGATCTGAAAGAGATGAAAGTTGCTCTAACGTGACCGCCTCAGGTAACTGATCTAGGGACATGACTGCTCTCCAGTTCGAATGATTCCCGTTCTATGGCCGAGGTTCGGTTTTTTGTATCGATCATTGTTTTTTCCGAACCTTCCTGTGTGTAGCTTAAGTCTTCTGATAGGTCCAATGTTGTGTGGCGGTTTGAACCCAAAATGGACGCTACTTTTCCCAGCTAAAACGAACTGAAAGTGGAAAGCAGTTCCCCCAAAATCTAAATTAGAAAAACCTAAGTTAGTTCTGTTTTCTGATTCTTAGTTCACTAGCCACAATATATTGATATTAAACAACAAAACCTTCTATGAGAAACGTTTCGGGATGGGTTTTGATACTTTCTGGGACGGGTTGGAAAACATCTAGGGATGGGTAGCCATACTTACCGGGCGTACGCGTGGCCTTACATTTTGGGATGATTCTCATCGTGAATCTCTGTCAAGAAAATGTGTCATATTTTTCAATGACCTGCGAGAACAGACAGTCACGACCAGGATACTGACCCTTACATTTTGGGATGTCGAAGGCAGACCTTGCTTGCTCGCCGCTCGACCTTTATCCTTACATAAGAGCCGAAGCGCAGTAAGACTTCGGGGAGGGGTGAGCAGTTGGCCAAAAATCCAAGAACCCGAACTGTCGATGTGCGCGCCACGGCGGCGAGCATCGTCAAACCCGGCGAACTGATCGATGTGGTCGAAGTCACGCCACTTACCCTGATCGATCGCCGGATCTACAACCTGCTCTTGGAAAATGCCTGGGACGCCATTGATCGAAACGTGGAACATGTGATTGCAAAGTCCGCTTTGCGAGGCAGCCACAATTCCAACGATAGGGTAGGGGAGAGCGTCGAACGGCTGATGTCTGCTATCGTTCGGGTCAAGACCATGAGGGATGGAGAGGCCCATGTGGAGCGGGTGCAGCTTCTGGGGGGTAACGTCGAAACGCTGCGGCGCGATGGGTTGCTCCATTACGAAATCCCAGCACGGTTGCGGAAGATCATCTCTGATTCCACTGTCTTTGCCCGGTTGAAACGAGAGGTGATGTTTGCGCTGACATCGAAATATGCGCTGACGCTATATGAGATGGTGCAGAAACGCGGAAACTTGAAGTATCGCTCGTCCGAACGGTTCACCCTGGACGATTTGCGGGCAATCTTGGGCGTACCGGCGGGCAAGCTGGCCACTTGGTCTAACCTTAACCTACGTGCGCTCAAACCAGCGGTTTTGGAGGTAAACCAGCTTTCTGACTTTATGGTGGAGTTGTTGCCCATAAAGACAGGGCGCAGTGTGACCCACGTCGAAATGCGCTGGTGGCGCAAGGATGCCGATGGGGTAGGGGACAGCGCCCGCGAACTCAGCTATTCAAAGGTCGGGCGAAAGGCTCGAATGGATCAGACGAGCGAGACGAAGCCACGTCCGGCGAGCATGGAACGTGTCGGGGCGGCGTTGCTGACTGAAACTTACGAGACGGCCCGCCTGCGTTATCCTGGCTATGACATCTACTATATCGAAAGGGAGTGGCGGGCCTGGTCAGCGGGCAAGGAACCGGCAAAAGATCCGGATCGGGCCTATCTCGCCTTCTTCGGGTCCTATGTTCGCAATAATCCACTGTAGGTGGCGACTAGGGTTGTGTCGGAGGGTTTGGCCAGACACGTTGAATGCCGAAAGCATCCAACGCTGTGTCAACGCTGACTAAAGCCAACCCTTCAATTTCGCTTTGGGCTGCCAGCATCCGGTCGAAAGGGTCCCGGTGGGCGACGTCATACAGACCGGCGCGGCCCGCGTGATCGATGGTTATTGACAGTCCGGCCAGACCTAGCTCGGAGATATAGTAGTGAGGCCGCGCCGCGATGTCTTCCGCACCTGTCAGCTTCCCCAAGCGTACCTTCGTCGCGATTTCCCAGATCGAGGCCGCGCTGACATAGACATCATGCTCGGGGTCGGCGATCAGGGCGGCAACATCCGCAGGCATTCGCGCCCTGTCACCCGCTGCGAACCACAAGAGCGCATGGGTGTCCAGCAACAACCCATTCATTCCCAGACGACCAGTTCCTCGTCGTCCAAGGGGGCCAGTGTATCGCCCTTGATGTCCAGCTCACCAAACCGGCCGAATGTGCGCACATGACTTTCGCTGACAGGCACCAGCCGTACGGCAGGTTTGCCTCTGCGCGCAATAATGATTTCTTCCCCGGCTTCAGCCCGTAGGATCAGGTCAGATAAGGTAGTTTTGGCCGTATGCACATTGACTTGCATGGTGTCTGGTCCGTCGTAATAGCTAGCTAGAAACTTAGCTAGAAAAGGGCTTGTTTTCAAGGTGCGCCCCCAGAGGCTCCGGGGGCGGCTTGCGTTGACGGACGCCTTCTCAGGTAAACAGTTCCAACCAGTCTGCCGATGTTGAGAACAGACCGACCTCCTCGGCGATATGCCAGGTTTCCTGATCCAAAGATTTCTCTTCCTCAATGCGGACTGCGCGACTGCCGTCTCCGTCCAACTGCTGTCGAACCGTGGCCGTGTTGGCGCCGTTCAGCGTTTGCATGTCTGCGAAAAAGTGAACGCCCAGGTCTCCATCGATATCTTGCCACTGGTGCGTCACACTGGAGAGGCTCATCGCCGTCAACAGTTCGCTGGAACCTTCCTCGATCGCCACCCAGTGTACTGTTTCGTCCTGACGTGAACCATCGCTCGCCTCCTGTTCCTGCAGAGAAATGTCAAACCCGTTTGGTCCTACATCGCTGAGCCGGGTGGTGACGGCATCTTCATCGTTGGCGCTGGCCACTTGAGCGAAAGCCACCAGATCTTCGTCAAACCCGTCCAGTTCAACGGAGGTTTCACCCGTACCGGCGGCCAATTCGCGACCGAACGCAATCTGACGACCATCTTCAAGATTGTAGTGACCCTCACTGGCGGCCATCCAACTGACCTGCTCCTCAATATGGCTACCGTCAAGGTATTCCCATTCGTCGATTTGGAACTCGAACCCCTGATCCGTGACATTGCGGACGCGGATGGTGGCGGGTTGGCCTCCATTCACCGTCAGCGGTCCCATGACGACGACGGCATCTTCAATCGGGGCGTCGAACGAGACTTCGGTCCAACTGTCCGCCGACATCTGTGTGACAGCCATTGTTCCAAGCTGCACGATGTCTGCGGGTTCATCATCCACTGGAGGATCGTCCGGCAGGTCTTCGGCGGTGACATTGATGGTCAGAAAGGCTTCGCTGTACTTGCCCGCACCATCCGTCACCCAATATTTGACGGTCTCGGTGCCAGTGTAGTCCAGGAATGGCCGGTACGTCACCGTACCGTCACCATTGTCGAAGATCTGGCCGTGAAGCGGTTGGACGACCCCGTCCAAAATGATGCTGGCACCTTCGGGGTCAGAGTCATTACCTGTCAGATCAATGATAGTGTCAACGCCCGCGGAGACATCGACAATTTCGTCTTCGGCTACAGGTGCGGCGTGGTCCAGATCGATGATACCGTTATACTTGGCGTCGGTGTAGCTAAAGTACTGAGACCCGAGTGGCACATTGTCGTCTATGAAAACCGGCAAAGCGACCTTGTAGATCTCGCCCGTCAGACGGTCGGAATAGTAATCTTCCAGGAAGAACACGCGTTCGCCGCTCGTTGTTTCCCACCAGCCGTCTTTTTCCAGGATACGTATGACCTCCGCCATCCCGGCCGAGTAATTGTCAGTGCCTGCGGGGATGGAGATCGTGCCAACCCCATCGGTTTTTTCTCCAAGGATTTCGACCCGCCGAGCACCGGGGTCAGGATAGCCTTCGCGGTAAGTGAGCTGGCCTTCAAGGTTGACTTCGAAGGGTAGGGGCGTGTGATCGTCGAGGTCGATCACAATGTCAAATTCCGGGTCGTAGTTGTAGAGATCCACGCCGTTGTCGATGAAGGTTCCACCGACCACGGCCAGCTTCTTTGCGTCGAACGACAGCTCGTCATTCGTGAAGCTTTTCAGCAGGTTCACACCGGAACGGTCAAAACCTTCGGCCCGAAGGTCGATCACGGTCATGTCACTGACATTCGGGCCAAAGCTGATACCGTCAGTGGACCCAACGAAGGTCCGACTTTCGCGCGCGACGACGTCGAAGTTGCTAATGATGTAATGCGATGTGTATTCGAAGTGACCACCATTCGCGACATTCCAGGCAGTGAAGTCCTGAAACTTGCTATGAATGTCATGCTGCTGGTTCGGGTTTGCCTTGACCACGAAGACGCCGGATCGTGCGGCGAAGGCTTCGTTGTTGGAAAAGCTTGTGACCGGCGCGTCATCGATACCAGCAACAGGCGCGCTCGCCAATGCTTCGGGCAATTCGAAGCTGTTGGCATTGATGCGGATATTGCCGGGCTCTGATCCGTCCACTGTCGAGGACCCCCGGTGGAAGTAGACAAAACCGTTATTCACGGATGCGGCGATGTTGCCATCGGATTTCACCAGACGACTTTGGAACCAAAAACCGTCACCTGACCTTCCCGTGTCGAAGGTGCTCAAGGTGGTCATATTCTTGGGGTTACCCCAGCCCACACCTTGCGCGAAGATGGCGATATTGTCTGACCATACCCCGATTTCATTGCCCGTTTCCGAGACGTAGCCAGCGCCAAACGTGTCGTAGGTGGCATTGTTGTGGACAATGGCGTTGCTGTCGTGGTGCACAATGCCCCAACCAGGCGAGCCGTAGACGGAGTTTCCGAC
The DNA here is from genome assembly GCA_038526275.1 of Pseudomonadota bacterium. Classification (GTDB taxonomy): domain Bacteria; phylum Pseudomonadota; class Alphaproteobacteria; order Rhodobacterales; family Rhodobacteraceae; genus 188UL27-1. The sequence continues at coordinate 25,645 of JBCBGY010000002.1, forward strand.
GAGGTAGGCCGGATTTTCGGGATCATCCACGCCGGTCCGGTGGAAGTGTACGGAATAGCGGCCCTGAACGTTGCTGTCAGACTCAATCGTGTCGAATGCGCTGACCGCCATGGCGGCTTCGGATTTATCCGTGCGCCCCAGCTGATCAAACGCGGCGTATCGCACATCCGTTTCAGCGCTGTGGAACATGACATGGCCGCGTTCGTGGATGTCCGCGGTCTCTGCATTTTCGGTCGAGAATGTGACGTTCCGGCTGTAATTTGCGACCGAGATCTTCAAATCTTCGCGCGGGCTATCATGGTCATGGGCCAGGGGCGGATCAAAGGTGATTGTCCCGCCATCAATGGCCGTAATTGTGACCGTCTCGTCTTCCGACTCGTAGTGGCGGACAGCGCGGATTTCGTTGTCCCAGCGGTAGCCTTCATATTCCGATCCGGCGATGACCAAGACATCGCCGACGGCCCAGTTTGTGGGAAGTTCGGCCAAGGTTAGGGATGTATCGCCCGCCATAGGGTCGACGGACACTTTGTGGTGAGACGTCTTTTCTTGCCCGTGGATTTCGACTTCACCTAACGCGACCAAACCGCGGCTCAGCAGGTTTGGATCCCAATTGACATCAATGGCGCCGTTGTTGGCGAAAACGATTTCGGAATTGAAGCTGGCTTGGACCGGGTCGTCTTCGGTTCCGATTGTCAATTTGCCAGCCGGATCAACAACGATTGTGTCAACAACCATTCGCGTATCTTGATCGGGGGCGAAATCCAACTCACCGTCGACCCGAACGGTAAATAGACGTGCATCCGACACGTCATCATAACGTACAGTTACGTCCGACGATATTAGTACCCTGGCATCATCTCCAGGAATGATCCCGTCAGCCCAGGTTGCTGGATCAAACCAAGAGCCGCTGCTGACCGCAACATGGGTCGCATCGGCATGATCAACTAAGGCGAGCGCTGGTTCGTGTTCGTGCATTCTATGCCATCCGTCTTTCTGGGTACTTTTTGATTAATGACCGCCTTGGATTGGAGCCGTATTGTGGCAAAACTTAGACTCAGCATCTGAATTCGCCGATGACAGGCGGTTGCTCGCACTGATCATGTTCTATCCGGTGAATTGCATTCAAAATGTAAACGATCGGCACAACTTCAGGTGTCAGCATGCCTGGCCCTTCAATAGAAACGCGAGCAATCCCAATAGGTAACGGAACCGATTCAAATTGCGGTTGGCTATTAGATGGGTGATGGTCGTCGATTAAGTCCGGTGATCTTGCGATTGATCCGCAGGATTGGTAACATGCTAGCATGTCAACACTAGAGACAACGACCCAAGGTGAGCCAGGTGCCGATGGGACGGTGGAGTTGACCCCGCTTTCGTCCTACGATGGAACACTGGCGCATCGCGTTTATGCCAGTCTGAAAGACGCGATCCTGTCTTTGACCTATCAGCCGGGCCAAATGCTGCGCAAAGGGGATATTTGCAATCAGCTCGGAATCTCCCGCAGTCCCGTGGCAGAGGCCGTCACCCGTTTGGCAGCGGAAGGTCTTGTCGATGTCATCCCGCAAGCCGGCACGTTTGCTGCGCGATTTTCGATGGATGAGATCCGAGAAGGGGCTTTTTTGCGGGAGGCACTGGAATTGGCTGCGGTAGAACGTCTTGCAGCCGTCGTCAGTGACGATCAGATCAAGGTGCTGCGGCGGAACTTGCGGGTTCAGAAAGCCTGTATTGAGGATCTGGATGTTCAAGCTTTCTACGCACTGGATTCCGAGATGCATCGGCTGATCCTTGGTTTCACAGGCTACCGTCGCTTGGCGGCAATAGCAGAAACCAGCTGGCTTCAAGTCAACCGAGCCCGCCAGTTGATCCTGCCGAACCAGGAACGGGTGGAAGAAACTCTGCGCGAACATACGCGGATTATCGACGCGCTAGAGGCAAGGGACCCGGACCAGGCCCGGCACATGACCCAAACGCACCTGCGCCAGTTGCTTCCGAATATCGAGGCAATCGAACAGGTCCGTCCCGAACTGTTCTCGGGGCGTGGTTAGAGCCGGTAAAACCGCTTGGCGGTGCCACCGAAGATAGCCAGTTGTGCCTCTGACGACAGATCCGCTGTTAGCACCTGGGCGGCATCGAACCAATCGCCATAGCTCGCCTCCAAAAGGCAAACGGGCCAGTCTGATCCCCACATGATCCGATCAGGCCCAAAGGCTGCCAGCAGGTGATCCACGTAGGGCCGCAACTTCTCAGCAGACCAGCCGTCGCATTCGGTCACAATGCCGGACAGTTTGCAAAAGGCCGCGGTCTCACTGGCAAGGCGCGACATGCCTTCTGCCCAAAAAGCAAAGCTTTCACCGGAATGGCTCCGGATCTGGGGTTTTAGGCAATGGTCCAGCACGACCCGCATGTCAGGGTATCGCGTGAGCACGGAATGAAAATTTGCCATATGGCGGGGGAAGCCAAGCGCATCGAAGGTTAGGTCAAGCTCGATGATCCGCTGATAAGCCCATTGCACGTCATCCCGCAGCATCCAGTCATCGTCGGGCAAATCCTGGATCATGGGGCGGACGCCCAGGAATTTGGGATGCTGCGCAAGCCGTTCCAGATGATCCGCATGACCCGCCTGTTCGAAATCGATCCAGCCAACGACCCCGGCCACGGACGGTGTCACGTCGGCAATGCCAAGCATGTATTCCGTCTCTTCCACCGTAGCGGCGGCCTGTACCAAAACCGACCTTGCAACATCCCGTTCCGTGGTGAGAGGCGCAAGATCGCTGGGGCCGTAGGGGCGCGTCAGGATGGGATGATCCTCAGGCATCCAATGATAATCACCACGGGCTGGATTCCAGAAATGCTGGTGCGCATCGATGCGGTCGGTCATGGCGCGTCGCTGCGCATCAGGCCTGCGGACTTGAGATCGGACCAAAGCCCATCCGGAATCTCTGCCTTTTCCGCCAGGATGTTGCTTTCCATTTCGTCCGTGCCCTGCCCACCGGGGATGACCGACACGACGGCAGGATGGCGCAGCGGGAACTGGAATGCCGCATCCACCATGCGCACCCCGTGCGACTTGCAAACTTGTTCGATCTGGCCGACGCGGTCCAGGATCTCCTGCGGGGCAGGGTCGTAGTTGTAGAAGGCTCCGGGTTTGGGGCCGGTGGCCAAAATGCCAGAATTGTACGGCCCACCGATTACCACACCAACGCCACGCTCCACGCAAAGCGGCAGGAAACTGTCCAGCGCTTCTTGCTCCAGCAAAGTATATCGCCCCGCCAGCAAGAAGATATCGAAGTCGCCGCGCTCCAGCATCCACTGGCAGGATTGCCATTCGTTTACCCCTGCGCCGAACGCCTTGATCACGCCTTGCTCTCGCAAGGACAGCAGCGCCTTGTAACCGCCTTCCATCAGCTCCGTTAACTTGTCATCCAGCACCTCTTGCGAGCCATGGGTGAAGACATCCAGATCATGGGCATAAAGGATATCGATCCGATCCACACCCAAACGCTCCAGGCTGTAGTCCAGCGACCGCATCACGCCGTCATAACCGTAATCGTAGACGCCAACGCGTGCTGGTACATCGAACCATTTGCCGAACCCTTCGCGCTTGTCGGGCGTCGTCGCCCTTAGCAGCCGACCCACTTTAGAGGACAGGACGTAGCTGTCCCTGTCCTTGCCCCGCAGCAGTTGGTTCAATCGGGTCTCCGACAGCCCGAGGCCATACAGCGGTGCCGTGTCGTAATACCGGATCCCGGCCTCCCACGCGCGGGAGAGGATCGCCTGGGCATCAGCGTCGGCAATGGCACGATACAGGTTCCCGAGCGGTGCGGTTCCGAAACCCAGTTTCGTGAAGGTCAGGCCGCCATTGCCCAACCGGTCCCAATGGTGTGTGTTCAAACTCATGGCATCCTCCCGATGGCCGGTCACTTCACTGCGCCTGCGGCCATCCCTTTGATAATGAAGCGTTCCAGCACGATGCCGATTACGATCAATGGCAGGATCGCGGCAAAGCTCAGCGCGGCCATGGACCACCAGCTGATCCCCTGGCTGCCGGTTTGACTGGCAACCATGACAGGCAGTGTCTTGGCATGGCTGGACGTGAGAAGCGCTGCGAAGAAATACTCGTTCCAGGTCAGCACCAGCGACAGGATAAAGGCGGCTACCATGCCGGGCAGGGCAATCGGCAGGATGATGGTCAGGAACGCGCCCCAGATCGACAGGCCATCGACCAATGCAGCCTCTTCCAATTCGGTCGGGATCGAACTGAACTGGTCTCGCATGATCCAGATGACGATGGGCAGAACCGTCAGCGCGTACAGCAAGATCAGGCCCATCCGTGTATCGAGCATCCCCAGCGATTTGTAGAGCACCAGGAAGGGCAGGGCGAGCACCACCGGCGGCAAGATCAACTGGCTGAGAAAGAAGAACGAAATGTCAGAGTTCCGCATGAACCCGAAGCGGTAGTTGAACCGGGATAGTCCGTATGCCGCACAACTGCCCAACACTACCGCAATGACAGAAGCTGAAACGGAGACGACGGTGGAGTTCCAGAAGCGCTTCAGAAATTCCCCCCGCACCGTGCTTTCTGCGCCGATTGTGTCGGGTGACAGGCCCAGCGACCGCCAGCCCAGCCATTTCGGCGTGAAATCCCACCAGGGCACCATATTGCCCCGCATCACATCGGGGGCCATTTTGAAGCTGGTCGTGATGGTCCAGTAGATTGGGAAGATTGAGATGACGGCCCACAGGATCAAGATGCCGTAGATCAGCATGCGGCCAGAGATCCGTTTGGCTCGGAATGCGCGGTCCGCGTCGCTGTCTTGAAAGATTTGCGTGCTCATCTCAGTACCTCGGCCGCATCCAGCGGTCGGCAAGCTTGATCAGGACCGTCATCGCAATCACGATGATCACCAGATAGACGATGGCCAAATGTGTGCCGTAGCCCACGTTTGACCGGTCCCGATATTCCCGGAAGATGAAGCTGGTCACGCTGTCGGTCGCACCGCCGGGCCCACCCGATGTGACATTGATGATGATGTCCGCAAGCTTCAGCTTGAAGATGATCCGGATCAGGATCGCTGTGATCGAGACAGGTAGCATCAACGGGAAGGTCACTTCCCAAAACCGCCGCCAAGGGCTTGCCCCGTCCACCTCAGCCGCTTCGTTCAGTTCCTTTGGGATCGCCTGCAGTCCGGCCAAGATCATGATCATCATGAAGGGGATGTATGTCCAGGCATCCATGAACATGATCATCATGCGCGCGACTTCGGGCGAGGAGAAGAAGGAGGGGTTTTCGACACCAAGCTCGCGCAGGAACCGGGCAATAGGACCGAACCTGTTTTCCAGCATCGACTTGCCGATCATCCAACTGACGGCAACCGGCGACAGCATCAGCGGAAGCAAAAAGGCCACGCGGAAAAACTTGCGCGCCTTGATGTCGGCATTCAGCAGCAGCGCCAGTCCGAATGCGATGGCATATTCGACCGTGATCGCCAGCGTGTACCAGACCATATTGCGCATGGCGTTCCAGAAGAACGGATCGGCCCACATCTGGCGCAGATTATCGAGCCCGTTAAACTGCCGCCCATCGGGTGACGAAAGGTTCCAGTCGGAAAAGGCGATGATCAACCCGAAGAGCAGTGGGAACACCACCATCGACACAACGAATAACGTGGCGGGCAAGACGAACAGGGCGCGTTTGCCATGTTCGCCTCTGGCGATCACTTGCCCGGCACACAGGCAAATCCCCCACAGCACATAGGCGTAAAGCGTGGGCCGCCAGGTTTCAAAACCGATGGTGAGCCAGCCGTTCTGATCGGCAATCTGCAAAAGCGCGACCAAGGCCAGCAGGCCCGCCGCACCTCGCACCAGGTATTTGCCAAACCTTTGTCGCGCACCTGAAATGTCGTCCGCTGTGACGACGTGAAGAAGATCGCCTTCAGTGCTCATGTCTGTTCTTCATGTCACCTTGTAATCCGGACATTTGCGCTTCCGCGCAGCAACTGGCGCAGTGTTTAGGTCGACCGCGCCAGCCCAATACGAATGGCGGGGACACCTGAGCGCCCCCGCGCGCTGGTTCATAGACCCAAGGACGCCTTGTAGAGCGCAATCTGGGTGTCCCGCCCGATCTGGTCGGTGATCTTTTCCCAGGCCGCGGCGATCGCATCGCCGATCTCCTGGGCTGACCCGTATTGACCGGCATAGCCCTTGGCCAGTTCGTCCTCGGCGACAGAATAGTACTGGAAGATGCCGGGGATGCGGGGCTCAATCGCCGCATTCGGGTGATTGTAGCTGTCCGCGTTAGAGCCCAGATAGTCCTCGATATAGGCGCGGTCATAGCCCGCAGCTTCCCATTCATCGAACTGGAAGTGCGAATTCCGGTAAGGCTGGAAACCGGACGGGTAGGCCGACATCCACAGCGAGATATCTTTGCCGCCCAGATGCGCGGCTGCCGACCAAGCCGCTTTACGCTTCTTGTCATCGCCCTGCACCCGCTTGGTCACGTAGATGCCCCAACCGAGATAGGCCATGTTCGGCGCCTCGTTGTAGGTCTCCTCCCACGCGCCGGACTGGCTGTTATACACGCGATCCGAGCCCGGATTGATACCGAAGCCCACGACATCGCCGACGACCGAGGTGTCGGAGGTTCGCGCCGATGACCCGATATCGCCCCACCACATCAGCATGGAGCCCGTTCCCGCCAGGAACTGCTGGAACCCGGTGGTGCCCGGGTCGGCGTTGATCTGGTCGGCGGGGTAGGCGCCTGCTTCGATCAGGTCGAGCACATCCTGAATGGCCTGAACCCAAGCCGGGTTGTTGACCCGGGGCTTCATCGTGTCGGGGTCGAACAGCCAGGCCGGATCGCTCGGATGTTTGGCATAGGCTGCGGCGCGGTTTTCCAGGAAGTAGAAACCAAAGCCGCCCCAACCTTTGAGCGGATCCAGATAGCCATGCGCTGGCAAGCCAGTCAGCGGATCTTCCTGCCCGATCAGGGCCTTGCTCGCCGCGTTTACTTCTTGCCAGGTCTTCGGAACAGAAGCTCCGCCGATGGCACCTTCGCCGAAATAGTCGGTCCGGTAAGCGAATGTGTGACAGTCGCCGTCGATGGTCACGCGGTACTTCTTGCCGTCCCAGGTGCCTACGGGCGGCTGCAGATAGCCCACCAGGTCATCGGCCTCGATCTGCTCTTCGACCCAATCGGGCATTTCGTCCAGCAGGCCTTTGCCAGCGGTGTCACCTTCGAACGGCGCGCCCATCTCGATGATGTCGAAATCCACGGTTCCGGTCGCGATGGCTTGCTGCAAGCGCGGGTTATAATCGGCCTGTGCCAGGTCCACCCAATTGATCGTGGCGCCGGTATAGGCCTCCCAAGGTTTCAGAAAGCCGCGGAATAAGAAATTGTGAAGGTTCTGGTTGTTCAGACCCATAAAGGTCAGCTCGACCCCTTCAAACTCACCTTCCGCGACCCGCTCCTTGGTGGGCCCAAGGCATAGCTCGCCGACCTTCTGCCAGTCCGCATCGGTCGGAGATCCTTGGCCGACGCCAGGAATTTTCAGAATCTCAGCGCGTAGATTTGCATGGCCGTCTGCCTTTGCCAGGCCTGGTGCGACGCCGCCTAAGGCCGCGATTGCGCCGACGCTTGCAGCGCCTTGCAACATTCCACGGCGACTCAATTGCCGACTAAGAAGCGCGTTATAGTGCTCTATTTTCATGATCGTCCTCCCTTAACCCTTAGCCGCACTGTCGAATGACCCCCTTCATAGGGCAGGCACGGCGTTTTCACCGTTCTTGAAGCCCCGAAGCCGCCGACAGTGCGACATGTCCCGCCCAAGGTTCCCGCCTTCTCTCCATCTGTCAAGGGACTAGCATGCTAGTCATGTCAGCAGTGGACAAAGCCCGAACCGTCGGCTACCCAAGTTAGAAATTGGCTGGAACAATGGGGGACCCATGGCCGGAGTTTCGGTCAAGCAGCTGCGCAAAAACTACGGCGCAGTCGAAGTGATCCACGGTATCGAAGTAGAGATTGGCGATGGTGAGTTCGTGGTTCTGGTTGGCCCATCCGGCTGCGGAAAATCGACCCTATTGCGGATGATCGCGGGCCTGGAGGCTGTCACGTCGGGTGATATCTTTATCGGCGAGCGACGGGTGAATAACCTCACGCCGAGCCAGCGCGACATTGCGATGGTGTTTCAGTCCTATGCGCTCTATCCGCACAAAACGGTCGAAGCGAATATGGGCTTTTCGCTGAAGCTTCAGAAAATGAAGAAAAGCGATGTCCAGCAACGTGTTGCGGATGCCGCCGAGATTCTGGGCCTCACGCCATACCTCAAGCGCTATCCGCGTGCCTTGTCGGGCGGACAGCGTCAGCGGGTCGCTATGGGGCGGGCCATTGTGCGCAATCCGCAGGTGTTTCTGTTCGACGAGCCCTTGTCCAATCTCGATGCCAAACTGCGGGTGCAGATGCGGACCGAGATCCGGGAACTGCACCAGCGGCTGCAAACAACCACCGTCTATGTGACCCACGACCAGATCGAGGCCATGACGATGGCCGACAAGATCGTTGTGTTGAACGGGGGCAATGTCGAACAAATCGGCAGCCCGCTGGAATTGTACGACACGCCGAACAATACATTCGTCGCCAGCTTCATCGGTTCGCCATCCATGAATCTGATCGAAGGCACAGTCGTTGAGATCTCAGACTCAGGCGTCGACCTGAACCTTGGCGAAACGATGATCCGCGTGCCCTATCGAGACGGACTACAGACCGGTCAGACGATCCATCTTGGGGTCCGTCCCGAACACCTTTCGCTGGCGGAAGATGGGCTTCCTGTGCAGGTCCGGGTGGTAGAACCGACCGGCCCCGAAATCCATGTTGTCGCCCGTTTCGCGGATCAGGATATAACGGCCATCTTTCGCCAGCGGCACAAGCTGGCCCCAGGCGACGCCGTTCATGTGGCCTTGGATATGGAACATATTCATCTGTTCGATGGAGAGACCAAACAGCGGATCGGTTAGTACGAAGGCACCAGATTTTCGGCCCCAATTCGTAAACAAAGGGAGATCACGCCATGCTCAAAGGAATTGCGCCCAGCCTTAATGCCGAGGTTTTGTATTGTCTGCGGGCCATGGGCCATGGCGACACTTTGGTTGTCGCCGATACAAATTTCCCATCCGACAGCGTGGCGCGCAGTACAGTCTATGGCAATCTCCTGCGGATGGACAATCTGACATGCGCGGAAGCGATCTCGGCCATCCTGTCGGTGTTTCCGCTGGACACGTTTGTCGATGACTTTGCCATGCGGATGGAGGTGGTCGACGCGCCCGATGAAATTCCCGAAATCCAGGCCGAAGTTCAGCATGAGATCGACGCCGCCGAAGGCAGCCCCCGTCCCATGCAGGGTGTGGAGCGGTTTTCGTTCTACGACAAGGCCCGCGAAAGCTACGCGGTAATCCAAACCGGGGAACGTCGGTTTTACGGGTGCTTTATCCTGCGCAAAGGGGTTGTTGCGCCGAACTGAGATCGGAAACCAGTCGAATGATCAAGCAAACGGATTGTCAATTTGGAACGATCCATATAACGATTGGATCGTTCCAAAGCGGGAGATTCGAGTGAAGTGGGGGTTGATAGGAGCGAGCACAATTGCGTCGCAGTGGATGATTGACGCGATCCGCGCCCAGTCTGGCAATGAGGTCATTTCGGTACTGAGCAGCAATGCCGACCGCGGAAGGGCATATGCCGCTGAACACAGCATTCCGAAGTCTTTCACTGATCTTGACGAGCTGCTTTCTGACGGCGTGGACGCCGTCTACATCTCCACCACCAACGAAAAACACTTTCCCCAGGCCATGGCGGCGATCGCTGCAGGCAAGCATGTGCTTTGCGAAAAGCCGCTGGCCATGACATTGTCCGACGCTGTAGCCATGGTGAAGGCGGCTTCGGATGCGGGCGTTACCTTCGCAACCAACCATCATCTGCGGAATGCCGGGTCGCACCTGAAGATCAAGGAACTGATTGAGTCCGGCCGCATTGGTACGGTCCAGGCAATCCGCGTGGCCCACGCTGTTTATCTGCCTGAAAACCTGCAGGGCTGGCGGATCAACGATGCCGAGGCCGGCGGAGGGGTCATCCCCGACATCGTCGTGCATGATGCAGACACGGTGCGCTTTCACCTGGGCGAAGATCCGGCAGAGGTTCTAGCCTTTGAGCGGGCCGAAAGCATGGGTCAGGGCGTTGAAGACAGCGCCATGGGCATTTGGCGGATGCCCTCTGGTGTGCTGGTACAAACCCATGAGGGCTTTACCATCCGCCACGCCGGAACCTCGTTCGAAGTGCATGGAACCGAAGGGTCGATCATTGCCAAAGGCGTGATGACCCAGCAACCGGTCGGGGACATCACCCTTCGAACCTCGGCGGGCGAGGAGAAGATCACGTTCAGCGATCACAACCTGTACGAACGCGCGCTTGAGCGGTTTGTGGCGGCCTGTGCGGGAAAGGGTGAGCCTGCCGCTACGGGTATCGACGGAATCAAGTCACTGGCGGTCGCCGCAGCGGTCAAAAAAGCGGCCACAACAGGCCAGCGTGTGGCCGTCGATTACGGTGGCGTCTAACATGGGCAAGGTGGTTTCTGCAGCGCATGCCGTTGCACAGATCCAGGATGGCGCTGTCGTCACCGTTTCGTCCTCCTCCGGTCTTGGATGCCCTGATCTGGTGCTGAAAGCCTTAGGCGCCCGGTTTGATGCAGAAGGTCATCCGCGCGACCTGACCACTCTGCACCCCATCGCCGCAGGCGATATGTACGGGATCAAAGGTATCGATCACATTGCCAAAGATGGATTGCTACGCCGGATCCTGGCCGGGTCCTATCCCAGCGGCCCGTCATCAATGGAGATGCCCGAAATCTGGAAGATGATCGTTGAAAACCGGGTCACGGCCTACAACGTGCCATCGGGCATCATGTTCGACATGCACCGCGATGTGGCCGCCCGCCGCCCCGGCGTGCTGACCCAGGTTGGGTTGGACACCTTCGTCGACCCGGTCCGGGAAGGCTGCGCCATGAACGACCGCGCAGCTGCAGCGCCCGTTGTGCACCGCCACGAAATGGCAGGCGAGACCTGGCTTCATTTCCCCAACATCGTGCCGAACGTCGCGATAATTCGCGCGACGACTGCGGACGAAACGGGAAACCTGACCTACGAACATGAGGGCGCGACGCTGGGCGCTTTGGATCAGGCCATCGCCGTGCGAAACCATGGCGGGTTGGTCATCGCTCAGGTCAAGCGCGTCACCGCCGCCGGGTCCCTTCGCCCCCGCGACGTCTACGTTCCCGGCCATCTGGTAGATCTGGTCGTCATCGATCCGGACCAGAAGCAAACCACCGAAACGGCCTACGACCCAGCGATTTCCGGAGAGATCATTCGACCCTGGAATAGCTTCTCACTGGCCGAGGCCGGTATCGAAAAGGTCATTGCCCGCCGCGCCGCCATGGAGCTTCGCGCAGGTGACAGCGCCAATCTGGGTTTTGGCATCTCTGCCAATGTTCCGCGTATCCTGCTGGAAGAAGGCCATCCGCGAGCCGTGACATGGGCGATTGAGCAAGGCGCTGTGGGTGGCGTGCCGCTCACCGGGTTCGCCTTTGGCTGTGCCTCCAATGCAGACGCGATCCTGCCGTCGCCCACGCAATTCACCTATTTCCAAGGCGGCGGGTTTGACGTGGCCTTCCTGTCCTTTCTGGAAGTTGACCGGGACGGCAACGTCAATGTCTCAAAGCTGGGCAAGAAACCTTACCTGACCGCTGGATGCGGTGGCTTTGTCGATATTACCGCCAATGCCAAGAAGATGGTGTTCTCTGGCTATTTCGAAGCGGGCGCCAAGTTGGACCTGTCCACCGAAGGTGTGCGGGTCGCGCAGAAGGGCAAATTCACCAAAATGGTCGACGCGGTTGAACATGTCACCTTCGCTGGACGGCGTGCCCGGGCCCGAGGGCAGGAGGCGCTTTATGTGACGGAACGCTGTGTGATGCGTTTGGACGAAGACGGACTTGTCGCGCATGAGATCATGCCCGGGATCGAGCCGGAGACGGATATTGTCGCGGCCTCCGACGGGCGGGTGCGGGTCTGCGGAAACGCGTCGCGAATGCCCACCAAGCTGCTGGCCGAAGGTCCGATGGGGCTCACCCTATGACCGCCGTCCATCTTGAGATTGCCGGGCCCGTTGCCGAGCTTCGGTTGGACAATCCCGCCAAGCTGAACGCCCTGACCATGGGAATGATGGAAACCTTGGAGTCGCACGCAGCGCGGATTGAGGCGGACCGATCAGTTCGCGCCGTGCTGCTGACGGCAGAAGGGGGCCGGGCCTTTTGCGTAGGCGCCGACATTCGCGAATGGGCCGCCCTTGATCCAAGGGGATTTGCCCGCGACTGGGTTGCGAAAGGCCACCGCGTTTTTGATCGGATCGCACGTTTGCCGATGCCGGTCATCGGTGTGATCACGGGCCATGCCTTTGGCGGTGGTTTGGAATTGGCCGCCACTTGCGATCTGCGTATCGCCGCACCCAACGCGACATTCGCTTTGCCGGAAACCGGCGTTGGGATCGTGCCCGGCTGGTCCGGGACGCAGCGCCTTGCCTCTCAGATACCGGCTGCGATCCTGAAGGAAACAGCTTTGACGGGCGCGCGCCTTTCAGCAGACCGGGCCTATCAAATTGGCTTCCTTAACGCTGTCGCAGACGCGCCCCGTGCCGCTGCCGACGAAATTGCTGATCGGATCGTTCATGCCGCGCCGCAGGCAACGGAAACAGCCAAATGGATGATCGCAGCGGCATTGGGAGAGAACCCGGCGGCCAATCTGGAAGCCATCGCCGGGGCTGCCTTGGCGGGAACAGCCGAGAAGGAAGAGGGTGTCAAAGCCTTTGCGGAGAAGCGAAAACCTGACTTCGGTAAGGCTGCCACATGAACTTCTGGTGGTTTCCACAGTCGGTGCAAGGATCGGGCTGGACCAATCGGGTAAGCCATGACTATCGTGACCATGGGAGAGACGCGGATTTGGGCTATGCCCAATTCCCATATAGGAAAATTTGAAGGGGCGGCCTTGGCCGACCAAGCGGCGTACCTGCAAAAAATGCAGGGCGTAAAGAAGAGAACAAGCGCGGATAGACCGCGCGATACGCACGATATCAGGGAGGAACCTCATGCGTATGACGATCAAGATGACAACATCGGCTTTAGCCGTTTTGGCACTCAGCGGCAGCCTTGCCGTGGCCGAAGATGTGGAAGTGCTGCACTGGTGGACGTCGGGTGGTGAAGCCGCCGCGCTGAACGTTCTGAAGCAGGATCTGGAAGGTCAGGGCATCGGTTGGCTGGACATGCCGGTTGCCGGTGGCGGCGGCGAGCAGGCCATGACCGTTCTGCGGGCACGCGTGACCGCTGGTGACGCGCCGACGGCGGTGCAGGCTCTGGGGTTTGACATCCTCGACTGGGGTGCCCAAGGCGCACTGGCCGATCTGAACGAGGTTGCCGCGAAAGAAGGCTGGGACGACGTCGTGCCGGAAGCCCTGCAGGCCTTCGCCAAGTTTGATGGCAAGTGGATCTCGGCGCCCGTGAACGTCCATTCCACAAACTGGGTTTGGGCAAATAAGGCTGTGCTCGATGCCAACGGTATCGCCGTCCCGGAAACCTGGGAAGATTTCACTGCTGCTGTCGAAAAACTCGCGGCAGCCGGTGTAACGCCTATCGCCCATGGTGGTCAGGCCTGGCAGGATGCGACGATCTTTGACGCCGTTGCGATGTCCACCGGCGGGCCGGATTTCTACAAAGCGGCCTTCATCGATCTGGATGAAGAAACGCTCGGCTCTGACACGATGAAAGAAGCGTTTGACCGCATGGCCTTTATCCGGGCGAATGTGGACGAAAACTTCTCGGGTCGCGATTGGAACCTTGCAACGGCCATGGTCATCAATGGCGAGGCCGGATTCCAGATGATGGGCGACTGGGCCAAAGGCGAATTCCTGAATGCCGACAAGGTGCCGGGCCAGGATTTCCTCTGCTTCCGTTTCCCGGGCACGCAGGATCAGGTCACCTTCAACGCTGACCAGTTCATGATGTTCGACCAGGGCGGTGTCGTGTCGGCGGAACAAGCTGCACTGGCCAGCGCGATCCTGTCGCCATCTTTCCAGTCGGCCTTCAACGTGGTGAAGGGTTCCGTGCCAGCCCGGACCGACGTGTCCAACGAAGCGTTCGACGATTGCGGCAAGCAGGGCATGGCGGATCTGGCCAAGGCAGCCTCGTCAGGCAATCTGTTCGGGTCCATGGCACACGGCCACGCGAACCCGGCTGGGGTAAAGAACGCCATCTACGACGTGGTGACCGCGCATTTCAATGGCGAGTATGACAGCGAAACCGCTGTTCAGGAACTCGTAGACGCCGTCTCAATCGCGCAATAATCCAAGCACGGAGCGGCTCTAAACGGGCCGCTCCCACCGAACGGGGGAGCCGCACCATGGCGACGCACGCCGAGGTGGATTTCAAGTCACGCCTGCAAAACTGGCTGCCCAAGCTGGTTCTCTCGCCGTCGCTGGCGTTGATCCTGATCTTTGTCTACGGCTTCATCCTGTTCACCGTCTACGTGTCGTTCACCGACAGCCGGATCCTGCCGTTCGTCGGCACGGGCGGCCAACCGGCCTATGACCTGATCGGCTTTTCGAACTACGAAAAACTCTTCAAACTGTCCCATTGGGAGATTTCGCTGACCAATATGGCGGTGTTTGCGGGGCTTTACATCGTCATCTGCACGGCCATCGGATTGATGCTCGCAATCTTTCTGGATCAAAAAATCCGCGGCGAAGGGGTGCTGCGACCGCTGTATCTCTACCCAATGGCGCTCAGCTTCATCGTGACAGGCACCGCCTGGAAGTGGTTTCTGGACCCGGGTATTGGCATTGAAAACATCGTCCAGGGCTGGGGGTGGCAGACCTTCAGCTTCGATTGGATCAAAAACCGGGACTTCGCGATTTACACCATCGTCGTAGCAGCGGTTTGGCAAACCTCCGGCTTCGTCATGGCCATGTTTCTGGCGGGCCTGCGCGGGATCGACAATGAGATCCTCAAAGCCGCACAAATGGATGGGGCCTCCAACTGGAACCTCTACCGCCGGATCATCATACCGCAGCTGCGGCCCGCCTTCCTGTCAGCCTTCGTGATCCTGGCCCACCTAGCCATCAAGACCTTTGATCTGGTCATTGCCATGACGGGCGGTGGCCCGGGCCGGGCCACGGAACTGCCTGCCACCTTCATGTATTCCTACACGTTCAGCCGCAATCAGATGGGGATCGGGGCCTCGTCCGCGGTGATTATGCTGATGACCATTGCGGCCATCATGATCCCCTATCTCTACGCCGAATTGCGGGAGAAGAAGTGATGGCGGTTGCGACGCAAGACACCGCCATCCGCACAGGCCGGGTTACCCGCACCTTGATCTATCTGGTTCTGCTGCTCTTTGCGCTGTTCTACATGCTGCCGCTTTATGTGATGCTGGTGAACTCGGTGAAGCCGCTGTCGGAAATCACCGGCGGCGGGATGATGTCGTTGCCCAATGTCTGGACGTTAGAGCCATGGTTAAAGGCCTGGTCCACGGCTCAGATCGGGGTGCAACCGACCGGCCTGCGGCCCTACTTCTGGAACTCGATATCCATGGTCGTGCCTGCTGTGGCCATTTCCACCGTGCTCGGCGCGCTCAACGGTTACGTGCTGACCAAGTGGCGGTTCAAGTATGACACGATCCTCTTCGGGTTGATGCTCTTTGCCTGTTTCATCCCGTTCCAAATCGTGCTGATCCCCATGGCGGCTGTCCTGGGTTTTCTCGGTATATCGGGAACGACTACGGGCCTGGTCCTGGTCCATGTGGTTTACGGGGTGGGCTTTACCACGCTTTATTTCCGCAACTACTACGCCGTCTTCCCAACTGAACTGATCCGGGCGGCACAGATCGACGGGGCTGGGTTCTTTCAGATCTTCTGGCGTATCTTGCTGCCATCCTCCGGCCCCATCGCCGTGGTGTCGATCATCTGGCAGTTCACCAATATCTGGAACGATTTCCTGTTCGGCGCCTCCTTTGCGTCGGGCGATGGCGCGCCGATCACAGTGGCGCTGAACAACCTGGTCCAATCGTCGACCGGCGTGAAGGAATATAACGTCCACTTCGCCGGTGCGATCCTGGCTGCTTTGCCCACTTTGCTCGTCTACATCGTGGCAGGCCGCTACTTCGTGCGCGGCCTTATGGCAGGGAGTGTGAAGGGATGACCGATGAACAGCTGATTGCTGCGGCTGAAGCTTTGGCCGGCCACCGAGACGTCTCTGGCACGGTGACCGCAGGCGGAGTGGCCGCTGCGTTGGTGACCGAGGAGGGCAGCCTTTTCACCGGCGTCTGCATCGATACGGCCTGTTCCCTAGGATTTTGCGCCGAACATGCGGCCATCGCGGCGATGATCACGGCAGGACAGCACCGGATCGCGACGATTGTTGCCGTTGGCGATGGTGGGCGAGGGGTGGTTTCGCCCTGCGGCCGGTGCCGCGAATTCATCTCGCAGCTCGGCGCCCCAACCCGGGTTCTGCTGCCGGGCAACCGATCTGCGCAGATTGACGCGTTATTGCCGGAGCCTTGGCAACGCCTGAACAGAGAAGAGGTCGCCTGAGATGGGGTTTCTCGACATTGACAATGCGACCAAGTCCTACGGTTCTGTCGAAGTTCTGCACAATATCGACATCTCGGTCGAAGAGGGCGAGTTCCTGGTTCTGGTCGGCCCGTCAGGCTGCGGCAAGTCCACACTGCTGAACATGATTGCGGGGCTGGAAGAGATCACATCGGGCGAAATCCGGATCAAGGACGCCGTGATGAATGGCGTCCACCCGTCGAAGCGCAATATCGCGATGGTGTTTCAGTCCTACGCGCTCTACCCGAACATGACGGTCGCGCAGAACATCACGTTCGGTTTGGAGATGCACGGCACGCCCAAGCCCGAGCGCGACAAGGCAATGGCCGAGGTCGCGAAGCTTCTGCAGATCGAACAGCTTCTGAAGCGCAAGCCCGGGCAGTTGTCCGGTGGGCAACGCCAGCGGGTCGCGATGGGCCGGGCCTTGGTTCGCGACCCCGATGTTTTCCTGTTTGACGAGCCGCTGTCGAACCTCGACGCCAAGTTGCGGGTCGATATGCGAACCGAGATCAAGAAGCTTCACCAGAAGCTTGGCACCACCATTGTCTATGTCACCCACGATCAGATCGAGGCCTTAACCCTTTCCACCCGGATTGCGGTGATGAATGGCGGTTATGTGCAGCAACTGGGCACGCCGAAGGAGATTTACGACACACCGGCAAACCTGTTCGTCGCCACCTTCATGGGTTCGCCTTCAATGAATTTGATCCCGGTGCAAGTGCGCGCCGATGGTAACGCCGTCTATGCCGACACGACCAACGACCGGGGCGAGAAGATCAGTCTGACCTTTGCCCAGCCGGGCGCGCTGAAGCGCTACGATGGACAGACGGTCACATTGGGCGTACGGCCTGAAGCTTTGACCGATGTTGACGGTGCCGACCAGCGTTCGACCCATATGGAGCGGATCGAAAACACCGTGACGGTGACGGAACCCGCAGGGTCAGACACGTTTGTCTCAACCGAAATTGGCGGCGCGGAATGTGTGGCCCGGATGCGGTCGGATGCCGATGTGGCCCCGGGGCAGGCGACGACCTTCGCAATCAACATGGAAAAGGCCCTGGCCTTCGACCAGAAAACGGAAGATCGGATCGTGTGATGGACACCGACATCCTGATCATCGGGTCGGGGATAGGCGGCGCGACCTGCGCTGCCGCCCTGGCACCCACCGGCGCCCGGATCACGATCCTAGAGCGCGGCGAACGGATAGAACCTGGCCCCGCCACGCGCGACGCTTTTTCTATTTTCGGAATTGGAACGTTCCGAAACGGCGAAACGTGGGAAGATCCGGCCGGAAAGGCCTTTAATCCGGGGAACTACTACTTTGTTGGTGGAAATTCCAAACTCTATGGTGCGGTTCTGTTTCGCTACCGGGCAGAGGACTTTGGCGAGCTTCGCCATATGGGTGGCATCTCTCCCGCCTGGCCCATCAGCTATGACGCGTTCGAGCCGTGGTACCAAAAGGCCGAGGAGATGTATCAGGTGCGCGGGTCGCTGGGCCATGACCCGACGGAGCCACGCCATTCCGGCAGCTACCCCTTTGCGCCCGTTCCCCATGAGCCGCCCATTGCGGATGCCGCGAACAGGTTGCAGGCACATGGCTTGCACCCTTCGCATTTGCCGCTGGGTGTGGACATCGACACTTGGCTCGCCGGCGGGGAAACGGGTTGGGACGCGTTCCCGAATACGGGCGATGGCAAGAAAGACGCAGAAAGCGTCGGGCTGAAATCGGCGCTGCGGCACAACAATGTGCGGCTGGAAACCGGCTGCCAGGTGACACGGTTGATCGCCGAAGCAGGTGGCCGGATCACTGCCGTGGAATATACCAAAGCGGATCGGTCCCACCGCTTGGCGGCACGGATTGTCATCTTGTCCGCCGGTGCAGTGAATTCGGCAGCGCTGCTCTTGCGCTCCGCCAATGATAATCACCCGACTGGTCTGGCGAACCGATCCGACCAGGTTGGCCGGAACTTCATGAACCACAACACCCATGCGGTTCTGGCCTTGCATCCTTTCCGGAAGAACCCGTCGACTTATCAGAAGACCCTCTATTTCAACGATTTCTACCTGACTGGCGGTCCGCAGGGTGCGCCCTTGGGGAACATCCAACTGCTGGGCAAGATCACCGCACCAATCCTGGCAAGCCAGGTCAGGCTGCCCGCGCCTGTGACAGGTTGGATCGCGGAACGGTCCGTAGATTGGTACGTGATGAGCGAGGATCTACCCGACCCGGACAGTCGGGTGACGGTGAGAGGCGACCGGATCGTGCTGAACTGGACCCGCTCGAATTGGGAGCCGCATCAGCAGTTGGTTGCGCAGTTCAAGTCACTGCTTCGCAGGGCAGGGTGGCCCATCGTCCTTGCGCGCGCCTTCGACCGCACCGTTCCGTCGCATCAATGCGGCACCGCGCGATTTGGGTCAGATCCGGCAAGCAGCGTGTTGGACATCTGGTGCCGTGCCCATGACCACCCGAACCTCTTCGTGGTGGATGCAAGCTTCCTGCCCAACTCGGCAGCCGTGAACCCGGCGCTGACAATCGCAGCGCAGGCGTTGCGGGTCGCAGACCATATACGCCAGAAGGACCTTGCAGCATGAGCCGGGTCGCCCTGATCACCGGTGGCCAGCGCGGCATTGGCCTTGGCGTGGCAAAGGCCCTGTCATCTGCCGGGTTTGCTGTCGCCATGGCTGCTGAGCGCGACGAGAACGATCCGCAGGTCCGTCAGGCCTTGGATACAGTGCCGGGCTCGATCTACGTGCGCCATGATCTGCGGGATTTTGCGTCCGTCCCGGCTCTGCTGGATCACGTCGAAGCCGCCTTGGGGCCCGTTACAACCTTGGTATCCAATGCCGGGATCTCGGCGCCGGTCCGAGGCGATATGCTGGACGTCGCGCCAGAGAATTTCGACCTCGTCCTGGATGTGAACCTGAAGGGCGGGTTCTTCCTGGCGCAGGAGGTTGCCCGGCGGATGCTGCGGCAGTCAGCTTCGGTTTACCGGTCCATCCTGTTCGTGACCTCGGTCAGCGCGGAACTGGCATCGGTGGAACGGGCTGAATACTGCCTGTCAAAGGCCGGGGCGGCAATGATGGTCAAGCTCTTCGCCGTTCGCCTTGCCGAAGCGGGGATTGGCGTTTTCGAGATCCGGCCAGGCATCGTTTCAACCGATATGACTGCAGGCGTTCGCGACCGTTACGACGGCCGCATCCGAGACGGGTTGATCCCGGCAAAACGCTGGGGCGAGCCCGAAGATGTGGGCCAATTGGTCTTGCCGTTGGTCACGGGCCAGATGGCCTATGCGACTGGCGCGGTCATCCCTGCCGATGGCGGCCTTGGCATTCACCGGCTGTGAGGGGGACGTATGGCCGAGGCATATGATTTCATCATTGTCGGCGGCGGCTCGGCAGGCTGTGTACTGGCCGCGCGTTTGTCAGAGAACCCGGACGTGCGTGTGTGCTTGCTGGAGGCCGGAGGTAGTGATCGGCACCCATTTTATCATCTGCCTGCCGGGTTCGCGAAGATGACCAAGGGGATCGGGGCCTGGGGCTGGGAAACCGTCCCGCAACGCCACATGCAGGGCCGGGTCTTTAACTACACGCAGGCTAAGGTGATCGGGGGCGGTTCAACGATCAACGCTCAGATCTACACCCGCGGCAACCCGCAGGACTATGATGAATGGCGGCAAATGGGCTGCGATGGGTGGGCCTACGATGATGTGCTGCCTTACTTTCGCAAGGCCGAAGACAACGACACTTACGACAACCGGTACCACGGGAAAGGCGGCCCACTGGGTGTTTCGCAACCTGCCGCGCCGCTGCCGATCTGTGATGCCTATTTGGAGGCCGCCACGGCGCTAGGAATTCCGGTCAATGAGGATGTGAACGGAGAGACGCAAGAAGGCGCGGCCTATTACCAACTGACGCAACGGGATGCGCGCCGGTCGTCGGCGGCGATGGCCTATCTGGGTCCAAACCGGGGCCGTACGAACCTGGTGCGGCGGTTGAACAGCCAAGTGCGTCGGATCCTGTTTGAGGGCACCACGGCGACAGGTGTGGACCTGTTGGACGGCACTCGCTTGACGGCGACCCGCGAGGTGCTGCTGAGTTCCGGTGCCGTTGGGTCGCCGCGCCTGTTGCAGCTTTCGGGCGTCGGTCCGGCCGATGATCTGACGCGTTTGGGCATTGATGTTGTGCTCGATCAGCCCGAGGTTGGGGCCAATCTGCAAGATCACCTTGATCTTTACTGCATATGCGAGGTGTCTGGCCCGCATACCTATGACCGCTTTGCCAAGCTGCATCTTTCTGCGTTCGCGGGGCTGCAATACCTGTTCACCCGCAAGGGCCCCGTAGCCTCCAGCCTGTTTGAGACGGGTGGCTTTTGGTACGCCGATCCCAATGCCCGCTCTCCGGACCTTCAGTTCCACCTGGGGCTGGGCACAGGGATAGAAAAGGGCGTGGAGGCGATGCCCCATGGCGGCGTGACGCTGAATTCCTGTTACCTGCGCCCTCGATCCCGCGGTACCGTGCGCCTGCACAGCAACGATCCTGCCGAAGCGCCACTGATCGACCCGAACTACCTGCAAGACCCGCAGGACAAGGAAATGTCGATCCGGGGCCTGAAGCTGACCCAACAGATCCTGGCGCAAGATCCCCTGAAGCCCTTTATCAGGGCCGAACGGTTGCCGGGCCCGGATGTGACGACGGATCAGGACTATTTCGACTTCATCTGCGCTCATTCCAAAACCTCGCACCATTGCGCGGGCACCTGCCGGATGGGCTCTGACCCGGCCGCGGTCGTTGACCCGCGCTTGCGCTTTAAGGGGATCGAACGCCTTCGGGTGGTCGATAATTCGATCATGCCCACTGTCATTTCTTCCAACACCAACGCAGCGGCCATCATGATCGGCGAAAAGGCCGCCGACATGATCCGCGAAGACCACGGGATGCGCCCATGATACGTCACATCGTACTGATTAAATTCCAGCCGACACTGAACCCTGCTGAAATCGACGACATCTTTGACGAGCTACATGCGATCAAAAAGGAGGTCGGCGGTATTCTGTCGATCACCGCGGGCAAAAGCGAAAGCCCGGAGAAGATCGAGCGCGGGTACCTGCACGGCTTTGTCGTGGATTTTGAGAGCTGGGAGGCTTTGGCCGCCTATCAGGACCATCCGGATCATAAAAGGCTTGGGGCGCGGCTGGTGGCCAATGCGCAGGGTGGACTTGACGGTATCCTTGTCTTCGATTTGCCGGTTGGTGCGGACTGATGCCCGCGACCCTGACGCTGCCAACCTATGACAATGGGCTGGAGCCCTACCAGTTGTCTGGCACGCCAATCGTGCCACGCGCGCCGAAAAGGGCCTTCAACCGGATCGCCTTTGCCGCTGCACACGTTGTTTCGGACCCATTGGCGGAACGAGACCCGTGGCAGGGGCGACCGGCTGTCGATTGGGACGACACTTTGCGGTTTCGGCACGGATTGTGGGATCAGGGGTTGGGGCTTGCCGAGGCGATGGACACCGCACAGCGCGGCATGGGTGTGGACTGGCCAACGGCCAAGGAACTGATCGAGCGAACCATGGCAGAGGCCAAGGCGCACCCGTTGAAGCCCCGGGTCGCGTGTGGTGCGGGAACGGACCAACATGCGGTCAGCGCCCTGACGACCGAGGATGCGCTGGTCGCGGCCTACAGCGAACAGATGGAAGCCATTGAAGCGGCGGGCGGACAGGTGATCCTGATGGCCAGCCGGTCGATGGCGGCGACGGGTGCTGGCCCAGACTTCTACGCGCGGGTTTATGGCAGGCTGATTGAGCAGGCAGCAGAGCCGGTCATTCTCCACTGGCTGGGTGATATGTTTGATCCCGCCTTGAAGGGCTATTGGGGCCACTCCGATCTGGACAAGGCTACCGACTCCGTTCTGGCGATCATCCAGGGCCACGCAGCCAAGATTGACGGGATCAAGGTCAGCCTTCTGGATCAAACCCGGGAGGAAGCTTTCCGCAACCGGCTACCGGATGGAGTGCTGCTTTATACTGGAGACGACTTCAACTACGCCGCGCTGATCGAAGGGGACGGCACGCACTTTTCCCATGCACTGCTTGGGATTTTTGCGGCTATCGCCCCTGCGGCTGCGCAGGCGTTGGAGGCCTTAGCACAAGGTGACAGCCAGACGTTCCACGCGCTTCTTGGCCCGACCGTGCCGCTCAGCCGGGAAATATTCAAAGCGCCAACCGAGTATTACAAGGCGGGCATTGCGTTTCTGGCTTGGCTCAATGGCACGCAACGGCATTTCATCATGCCAGCCGGGCTGCAATCGGCGCGAGAGATCGTGAGTTATGCCCAGATCTTTCGTCTGGCCGACGCGGCTGGCCTTTTGATCGACGGCGATCTAGCAACCCGGCGTATGAAAACCTTGCTCGCGCTGCACGGGATCGGCTGATGACGTCCGACAAGCGACCGACCATCATGGATGTGGCGGCCCATGCTGGCGTGTCGAAATCCACCGTCTCGCTTGTCTTGCAGAATTCGCCGTTGGTGAAAGCGGAAACCCGGCAGGCGGTACAGGCGTCCATGCGGGCCTTGGACTATGTGCGCAACCGCGCCGCTGCAACGCTTCGCGGGTCGCAAACCGGCCTGATTGGTCTGGTGATCAACGATCTGCGCAACCCGTTCTTTACGGAGTTCGCAGCATCGGTTCAGATGGCCCTGGCCGGGCATGGCTACGCCACGGTCATAGCCAATTGCGACGAAGACCCGGTCATCCAGAACCGCACCATCCGGTCGATGCTTGAACATGATGTTGCGGGCTTTGTCATCTCACCTTGCTACGGAGATGTGGCCGAAGGCTTTTTGGCATTGGAACGGGCGGGCCTGCCCGCGCTACAGGTCTTGCGCCAGGTCGATACAGGGGCGGCGCCGCTTCCCTTCTTCAGCCACGATTATGCTGCGGGAAGCAAACTGGCCGCCCGGCATCTGTTAGATCAGGGTCTGAAACGCATCGCGTTCGTCGGTGGCATTGAGGGCCGCCAGATCACGGCGGAACGGATGTCGGGCTACCAGTCCGAAATGGGCGCAGAGGGTTTGCCGACCACGGTCTTGCCGGGAGCGCCGACCCGGGCGTTGGGTCAAGATATGGCGACCCGGCTGTTACAGGAGCATCCGAATGTTGAAGCGGCGATTTGCTTCAACGATCTTGTGGCCTTGGGGCTGCAGGCCGGGCTGCTTCAGGCGGGCAAGCAACCGGGCCGTGACATCTTCCTCGTCGGATTTGACGATATCGAAGAGGCGCGCCTGTCCCATCCTCCGCTCTCTACGATCCGTTGCGATGTCGGCCGGTTTGGAACGCTCAGCGCCCGGTTCCTGTTTGATATGATCGAAAACGGGACAGAGCCCGGGCCTATTGACCGTCTGGCCGTCGAGCTCGTCCAGCGCGAAAGCAGCCTTTGACGCTAACATTCTTGTCTAAATCGGTGCTTGATCGCCGAACTTGCAGCACACCAACAGATCGCCATCCGGAAAAACGGTCGTGCTGCCGCCCGGTCGCGGTGCGGCACTCAGTTTTGGAATGGATGGAAGATTGATGCCAACGGGCCCGCAACCAATGATCACCCGGCCATACAGCAAATGCAGTTCGTCGATCTGCTTTGCCGCCAGGAACCGGGCCAGTGTATCGGCGCCACCTTCAACCAACAGCCGGGTCAAGCCGCGATCCGCCAAGGCTTCCACGATCTGACCAATGGCAATCTCACCTTCGCCGGTTTTGATCCGCTCCACATGGGATGGCAGTCTATCGGTGCCGCCAAAGACGATGCACTCGGTCCCGTCATCCGCCCAAACCTTGGCTTCCGGTCCAACGGTGCCGTTTGGATCGATCACGATGCGGGCGGGCGACTGGCCTTCGCAAAGCCGGACATTCAGGCGTGGATTGTCGATCCGGGCCGTACCGGCACCCACCAGCACGCCATCCACCAAAGCCCGCAGGCGATGCAGATGAGTCAGCGCGTCGGAGCCGTTGATATAGCGAGAGTCGCCGGTATCTGTCGCGATCCTGCCATCCAGCGACAGGCCAAGCTGCGCCACAACGTGGGGCAGGCCCAACCGCCGGGCCTCAACCAATTCCACCAGCGCAGCCGCAATTGGGTCCGCTTCTGCGTTTTCCGGTCGCTCTGCGACCACGCGTTTCCAAGTTTCGTCGTTCACCGGCCCAGTCGACCCCGCAACACCAATTCCCTTCCCTGGCCGCGCAAAAGGCGCGGTGTCAATTGACATACGTCTCGGAACGGCCATTGGGCGAAAATTCGATCAGTTTTCCGCAGGGAACGGCAATTCCCCGGCCTGGCATTCTGATGCGGCAAGCCAAAAGGGAATAAAAGCGCTCTGATAAACGTAAACAAACTCGTCGCGCGCAATTCCCATCACAAAAGGGAGATTAGCCGTAACAATTCGACTGTCACGCGGATGGATCGCGCGGTTAAATGGCGGTCATGAGCTTGGACGAGTACAATGCGAAGCGGCGGTTTTTGCGGACGCCTGAACCGGTTGGATTACCCGGAACATCCGATAATGATGCGTTGCGCTTTGTTGTCCAGCATCATGACAGCAAGCGGCCACACTATGACTTGCGCCTGGAACTGGATGGCGTGTTGCGCAGTTGGGCTGTTCCCGAAGGCCCCAGCCTGGATCCCGCGCACAAGCGGCTGGCCATCCAGACAGAAGATCACCCGCTGCCCTATCTGGAATTCGAAGGCCACATGCCGGAGGGGGAATATGGGGCCGGTCGGATCGCTTTGTGGGATCAGGGCACGTGGGTTGCGGAGGACGACCCAGCCGAGGCTTTAGAAGCCGGTGAGATGAAGTTTCGATTGGCGGGCAAGAAGTTAACGGGCGGGTGGATGTTGAAGAAGCTGCCCGATGGTGAGAAGCCGTGGCTTCTGATCAAGGAACGCGATCCCGGCGTGGTGAAGGGCTTTGAGATAACGCCGCCCCGTCACAAACGCCCTCGCAAAGCCGATCCAGCGGGAGAGGAAAGCGCGCTCCCGAAACGGATGAAACCGCAATTGCCGTCCCGGGTGGACAGCCCGCCCGAAGGCCCGGACTGGCTGCACGAGATCAAGTTTGACGGCTATCGGACGCTCGCGATCAAGTCGGGCGATCAGGTGCGTTTCATCACGCGGCAGGGCCTGGACTGGACCGAACGCTATGCAGCCTTGATACCGCATTTCCAAGCGCTCGACTGTGACACCGCGTTGATCGACGGGGAAGTTGCCGCGCAAGACGGGCGGGGGGCGACCTCGCTCGAACTTTTGCAGGCGGCATTGTCAGAGAACCGCGACTTTGATCTGGTTTTCTACGCTTTCGATCTGGTTCATTTGAATGCTCAGGATCTGGCGGGCGTGCCGCTGATTGAGCGCAAGACGCTACTGCGGCGCCTGGTTCCGTTCGAGCCGACCTGCCGTATTCAGTTCAGCGACCATGTGGAAGGGGGCGGGCGGGCGCTGTTTTCGCAGGTCTGTCGGCTGGGACTGGAAGGGGTCGTATCCAAGCGTCGGGATGCGCCGTACCGCCAGGAACGGACCACCAGTTGGGTTAAGGCCAAACGGTTCGACGTCGCCCAGTTCGACGTTATTGGCTACACGACCAAGTCCTCGACCCGCCACATCGCTTCGCTGATCTTGGCGGAGGATGGTGTTTACGCTGGCCGGGCAGGCACAGGATTGTCGCTGGACGAAACGCATGAATGGTTCGACCGGTTGAGCGCGGTCGAAATCGCCAAGCCCGACATCGAGGTGCCCAAAACCCCGAATGCCCATTTCGTCGGTCAGGGCCAGTTCACAGCTGAAATTTCCTACCGGGGGCGCACGACCAAGAACGTTATCCGGCATGCGGCGATTTTGAGTGTAACAGAAACAACGGCGGCGCCTGCGCGTCCTGCCGCCAAACGGCTGATCACGGATCGCGATTTGGCCTCTATCCGCCTGACCAACCCTGACCGCGAGATGTTTGAAGGCAGCGGCACCACCAAGCTCGACATCGCGCTCTACTATGCGCGGGTCGGTGACTGGATGCTGCCGCACCTTATGAACCGGCCCGTCACCCTGATCCGCTGTTCGACAGGTAAGGAGAAGGACTGCTTCTACCAGCGCCATGGCTTTTCAGGTCTGCCCGACGGGGTTGAGACCATGGGCGATACGCGAGACGAGGAGTTCCTGGTGATCCGATCGGCCCAAGGCTTCTTGGGCCTGCCGCAGTTCGGAACGCTGGAGTTTCACCCATGGGACTGCACGGTCGACGATCTTGATCACCCGGACCGAATGACCATTGATCTGGATCCGGGTGATGACGTGGATTGGGCCACAGTCATCTCGGCCGCTGGCATGATCCGTGACCGATTGACCACAATTGGCCTGACTGGCTTTGTGCGGATGACCGGCGGTACGGGGCTGCACTTGGTCGTCCCGTTGATCCGCAGCGCGGGTTGGGATGTGGCCGCTGCCTTCCTCAAAGGGCTGGCGACCAGCCTAGCCAAGGATCATCCGAAGCTCTTCACCGACAACATACAGAAGGCCAATCGCCACGGGCGCATATATGTTGATGTGAACCGTACGCGCTTTGGCACCTCTGCCGTGGCAAGCTACTCTCTCCGGGCCCGTGCGGGCTTCCCGGCTGCCCTGCCACTGATGTGGCAAGATCTCAGCGCTGCGACACAACCGTCAGAATTCCATCGAAAAAATGCCGTGCTTGCGGTAGAAAAGATGGCGAGGGACCCCTGGATCGACTTTGACGATGCGCGGACAGAACTGACAGGGCGCATGGTGCAAAGCGTGGGGGCCAAAGGGTGAAAGGGACGACTGGATGGCACCGCGCGCATATTGGAAGGGCTACTTGAAACTGTCTTTGGTTTCGTGCCCGGTAAAACTTTATTCGGCCACGACGACGGCCAACAAGATCAGCTTCAACCAACTGCACAAGGACACGATGAACCGGGTGCAGATGAAGTATCACGACCCCGAGTTGGGCGAGATCGAACGGTCTGATCTGGTCAAAGGCTACCAGTTCGAGAAAGACAAATATGTCGTGATCGAGAAGGAAGAGCTGGAGTCAATCCAGATCGAATCCAACAAGACGATTGAGATTGAAGGCTTCGTTGATGCCTCTGAAATCGATAATCTCTACCTTGATAGCCCCTATTTTCTGGGGCCCGACGGCCCGGTGGCAGAAGAAACCTATGGCGTGATCCGCGAAGCGCTGGAGCGGACCAATAAGATCGGGATTGCCCGGATCGTTTTGTCCAGCCGCGAGCGGATCATATCGCTGGCGCCTTATGGCGACGGGATGGTGCTGACCACGCTTCGGTCAAAGAATGAGGTGCGCGATGCGGCGCATTACTTTGATGACGTCAACTTCGAGCCCAATGACGAACTGATGGCCATGGCGGAGATGATCATCAATCAGAAGGTCATGGAATTCGACCCGGACCAGTTTGAAGATCGCTACGAAGCGGCTCTGATGGAACTGGTGAAGGCGAAGATCGCTGGCAAGGAGCCGGTCATCTCCAAAGCGCCGGAGCAAGGCAAGGTCGTGAACCTGATGGATGCGCTGAAAGCCTCTCTGGAGGAAGAACGCGCGCCCGCGGCGGCCAGCAAGCCGAAGGCTGCTGCGAAGGCCAAGCCAGCGGCGAAAACCAAGCGCGCACCGGCGAAGAAGAAAACCGCCTAACCCCCCGTGCTGGGGGCGCCCAAGACCGTCACGCTTTTTGGGCGGTTCAAACTGTTGCCCCGTGCGCAGGTCGGGCAGTTGTTGCAAGCCCGTGGCGCGCGGGAGGTCAAGGATCTGACCCGCACGTCTGATCTGTTGGCCGTTGGGTCTGGTGCCACGAACCTGATTGCCAGTGGAGCCTTGGGGAGGCGGTTGTCCGAGGCATCGTCGCGGCAGATTCCAATCTACGGAGAGGCCCGGCTGCTAGAAATGCTTGAAGGCCGGGACGAGACAGACGCGACACTAGATACTGCACCATTGAAGGCAGAGCCTGATCTGCTCGGGTTTTTGGCCGCATTCGATTTGATCCATATGGATGGGGGTAAGATCAGGTTCAGCGATGCCGATATGATCAGGGGCGCTCAGCAACTACGCGACAGCGGCACCGATCTTGTCACACTGATCCAGGCCTTGCAGCAACGCAGGCAAGCGCCCAAGGGGCGCCATCGTTTGAGCCTCGCGGCGGACGGTACCCCTGTCCTTCAATGGGAAGACGGCGTGACAACGATGACGGGTCAGGGGCTATTGCCTTTGACGGAAGGCGAAGATTTGGACCTTGCGTTCGAGGCCGCGTTAGAAGCAGAGGAGAGCGATGATCTTAGGGAGGCGGTTCGGCTTTATGATCTGTGCACGCGTCATGACCGAACGGACCCGATAGCGCCATTCAACTTGGGCAATGTGCTGATGCAGATGGAAGATCATGCGGGTGCCAAGCTGGCCTTCCAGCGCGCGCTGGCGCGGCGACCGAAATTTCCCGAAGCGCACTACAATTTGGCGATTTGTCTGGAAAAAACCGGTGATCCGCCGGGCGCGACTGATCATCTGAAGCAAGCCTTGGACCAGGATCCCGATTATGCGGAAGCGATGTTCAACCTGGCCCAGTTGGAATTGGCACAGGACAGGCCTGAGGCGGCACTGTCCCTGTTTCGAAGGTTCCTTGGCCATTCCAGTTCGGACCATCTGATACATCAGGCCCGCAAGGCTATCACCCTGATCGAGCGGACTGTCCCGGGACGCCATCGCCCCGGGACCAAAGGCTAGTTGGCGGCGAACTCGGGATAGCCTTCCTGGCCAAGTTCGTTCAGATCGATGCCGTTGCGTTCGCTGTCTTCGCTGACCCGGAGGCTCATCACTTTGGACAGCACGGTCCAGACGATTAAGGAAGCGATCAAGACGAAGCCCAGGATGATGCCAATAGAGGCAAGCTGCCCGAACCAGGTTGCGTCTGGATTGCTGAGCAACACGGCAATGGTTCCCCACACGCCGCAGAACAGATGTACCGGGATGGCACCAACAACATCATCGATCTTCAGCCGATCGAGCAGCGGCACGGACAGCACCACGATGATCCCGCCGACAGCACCGATGAGGAAGGCAAGGTAAGGCGCGGGGAAGAGCGGCCCGGCTGTGATAGCGACCAAACCCGCCAACGCGCCGTTGATCAGGAAGGTCAGGTCAATCTGACGGAACTTCATGTACGAGGCCACCATTGCTGCCAGGACACCACCGGCTGCGGCGAGGTTGGTATTAACGAGGATCCGCGAAACACTGGCGGCGTCTGCTTCGGTGGCAAAGCTGATATGGGAGCCCGCCGTAAATCCAAACCACCCCATCCAAAGGATGATCGCGCCGAGCGTGGCCAAAGGCAGGTTTGATCCTGGCATCGGCATGGCCATACCGTCCCGGAACCGTCCTTCGCGTGACCCTACGACATACACACCAGCCAGGGCTGCTGCGCCACCGACAACGTGCACGACCGTACCGCCGGCCAAGTCATAGAACCCGAACATGGACGACAGGAACCCGCCGCCCCAAACCCAGGATGCCTGGATCGGGTAGATAACTGCCGTCAGGACGGCGGTGAATACGAGGAACGGGACCAGCCGCAAACGCTCTGCCAAGGCACCGGAAACAATCGAGGCAGTGGCTGCACAGAACATCATCTGGTAAAAGACGTTGGCCCCAGTTGCGAGCTTCCCGTCAGCTGCGGTTTCACCAGTCGCGAGTGAGACCAAACCGGACGTCCCGAATATGCCTGGAACGATCCAAGATCCTTCGGGGAACATCAGGGAATAACCCAGGAAGTAAAAACAGGTGGACGCCACAGCGAACAAGCCAATGTTCTTCGCGCATTGCATCGCAACGCTGGTCGCGCGGACAAATCCTGTTTCCAGCATTGTGAAACCGGCAGCCATCCACATAACCAGGATCGCGGCAAAAACGGTAAACATCGTATTCAGCACCAGGTTTGGCGGTACTGAAGAAGCCTCTTGGGCCATAACCGGTCCGCCAACCAAGGCAAGAACCGCGGCCGCGGAAAGTAGGCGCGAAATCATAACAAACTCCTCACACATGATACCGAACCGGTCAGGGAGGCCGATTCAATTAGGGCACCTGTCAACTATGATGAAAAATAGGGCGTAATTTTGCCAGTTTGCTAACATTCTGGGACGTTTGAGAACTTTTCTTGTAACCCGTTGGAATTTCGCATCAAAATTTACCCCATCGAACATTGCTCCGGTACCCCATCAGGGCCGCTTGGTCGCAATTCGGGCCAGAAAAGGGAGCCATGGTAAAATGGCGGCTGTTGACTGACAAAATTACTCAGAATACTTGCGGGCGCAGAAACTTTCTGTAACCTAGTTTTTCAGTAAGATATTTTTCCAGGGAGATTCCCATGCCGCTGTCCGCCACTCACATCGCTCTCACGACGAGCCTCACCCTTTTCGCGGGGACGGCTTTGGCCGAGGGCGTCGTGAACCTGTACTCCTCACGCCACTACGACACGGACGAGCGGCTCTACTCGGATTTTACCGATGCTACCGGCATTACCATCAATCGGATCGAAGGCAACGCGGATGAGCTTATCGCGCGCTTGCAGGCCGAAGGGCAGAACTCCCCGGCGGATGTGCTGCTCACCGTGGACACATCGCGATTGGAACGGGCCAAGGGTGCGGGCGTTTTGCAATCCATCGACAGTTCCCTTCTGGAAGCACGGATCCCTGCAAGTCTTCAGGATGCCGACAACCAGTGGTTTGGCTTCAGCCAGCGT
Source organism: Pseudomonadota bacterium (assembly GCA_038526275.1). Lineage (GTDB taxonomy): Bacteria > Pseudomonadota > Alphaproteobacteria > Rhodobacterales > Rhodobacteraceae > 188UL27-1. The sequence goes on from JBCBGY010000002.1 coordinate 57,140, forward strand.
GCGCGGATCATCTTTTACGACAAAGCCGACGTGACTGAACCTCCCATGGACTATGTCAGCCTTGCTGATCCGGCCTATCAGGGCATGGTCTGCCACCGCTCATCCACTAACGTTTACTCGCAAACGCTGCTCAGTGCGGTGATTGAAAACCACGGTCCGGAAGGTGCCAAAGCATGGGCCGACGGGATGGTTGCGAACTTCGCGCGCCCACCCCAAGGCGGCGACACAGATCAGCTGCGCGGCCTCGTCTCTGGCGAATGCGACATTGCAATCTCCAACACCTACTATTTCGCCCGTGCTCTCCGCAAAGATGTCGATGGTTTGCCCGCAGATGCTCTGGCGAACATCGGATGGGTGTTCCCGGCTCAGAATGCCGAAGGCGCTCATATGAACCTTTCCGGTGGTGGTGTTGCAGCCCATGCGCCGAACCGCGAGAACGCCATCAATTTCCTGGAATACCTGGCGTCGGATCAGGCCCAGCAATATTTCAGCGCGGGCAATGATGAATATCCGGCCGTGCCAGGTGTCGGGCTGAGCGAAAGCGTAGCCCAGCTGGGTCTTTTCCGCCCCGACGCCGTTGATCTTAGTGCCGTCGCGCAGAACATCGCAGAGGCTCAGGCCATCTTCGGTTCTGTCGGCTGGAAGTAGCAATTTGCGCCGGGCACGTCTTGTACCCGGCGCTTCTCAAAACAGGATGTGAGCCATGGCAAAGATCCAAAGCCCCTGCATCGGCGTTTGCAAATTCAAACGCGAGGGCCATTGCCTTGGCTGTTCGATGACCAAGGACCAGAAGTCGGCGTTCAAGTCTTTGAAGCGAAGCAAGCACCAAGAAGCATTCGTCGCGATGCTCATGGCTCAGCAAAGACAAATGGGGCGATATACCCATTGGTTGCCTGAATATCTTCGCAAATGCCTGAAGAAGGGCAAAAAACCCGCTGATACCGTGCGAAAGGCCGCCTGAAGGAAAATCGGGTTCCCCAACCAGCTTTTGCAGTTCGGGCTTTGCGCATGCGCGTAATCGCTGTATTTTGCTTATATGAAGCCGCCCGAGCAGAGACAAAGCATCTACGACCCAGAGGAACCATCAGATGATGACGACCTTTGGTTCATGCCGGGGCCGTTGGCGGAAGATACCGGCCTTTTGCCGCCCTTGCCTCGGGCGGGTCCATCGGAGAGCGACCAGATCGGCGATTGGGTTCGCGCCGAGGCTGCGAACGCCGCGCGTTTGGCCCGCGTGGCCGCGCGGTTGGGGGCGCTGGACGATCGGTTGTTGCGCGGGCCAGAGGGCTGGCGCCATCGATTGGCGCTGGTCGAGGCCTCCGCCCTCAGTTGGTTCGCCGGAGGCAGGGTAACCGAAGATCGCCTGGGACTGTGGATCGCTTTGCGCACAGGCTCGGTCCAGGAAGACCCCGTAGCTTTGCAGCGCGCTGGCTGGGCCATGCGGCGCTTGTCGGGTGGGCCGGGTTTGGATGGTGGCGTGGCGGCGTTTCTTGGACGGACGTCAGGTACCGACGACCGCTTTGCCGACTGGGATAACCTCATATCCCAAGCGATGACACTGCATCCGATTACCCGAGCAGCCTTCGCTTTCCATCTGTGGCATCTGGCGAGCGAAGGGATTGGCGCAGACCCTTTAGAAGCCGCGATCATTGCGTGCCGCATGGCACTGGCAGAAGGGCAGGGCGGCGCCCTCTTCGCGCCAATCGCCATGGGTGGCACGGCTGGCTTGCGCGCTCAAGGAGCGCCCGAAACCCGGATCCCGATTTGGCTCGACGCGATGGAACGATCGCTTTTGACGGCGATGCGATTGCTGGATCAGATCGAGGAATGGCAGGTCCGCGCCGAGACGGCCACGACGGATCTATCGGGTCGCACTCCCGGTATGTTGATCGAAACACTACGTGATTGGCCCTATATTTCGGCCCCCATGGCAGACAGTCTGACCGGGGCCAGCCGCGCCGCGGTCCAGCGCAATTTCCTGGAACTGGAACGCCGGGGCCTCGCAAGCGAGGTCACCGGCCATGGCCGTTTTCGGATCTGGCGGGCCTCATTGTAACCCGGTCCCTCAATTCGCACCAAAAATTTCCTTTCTTATTGGCCAAAATACTTCCGCCGGAGGCGCCGCGCGGCACGCGCGGCCGGGCCCAACGTTTGGCAAGGCCGGAAGGCCGCGGTCAAAGGGCGGGAGAGCCTCCCCGTCACTCCGCGGCAGGTTTGAGCCGGGACAGAAGATGGTGAAACTTTTCGCCCTGAACCGCAACATGGTTCCGGATGGTCTGGGAAGCTCTGTCGGCGTCGCCCTTTTCCAAAGCGGCGACAATCGCCAAATGTTCGTCCAAAGATTGGCGCAGTCGACCGCGCAATTGCAACTGTACTCGCCGAAAGGGCTGCAGGCGACGCTGCAATTTGAGACATTCCTGTTCCAGAAATCCATTGCCCGATTGCTGGTAAATCAGTGCGTGAAAAAATTCGTTCTCCCGATAGTAGGCATCGGTGTCACCTTCGGTTGCGGAAACGGCGCATCGCTCATTGATCACACGTAGATCCAAGAGCGCGGTGTTCGATATCCGCAAGGCCGCAAACCGAACGCACGCCGCCTCCAACTCCGCCATAACCTCAAACATTTCGATCAGTTGGACAGGGCTCGGATGACGAACAAATACGCCTCGGCGCGGAAGTTGTTCCACAAGACCGGAATTCGCCAACCGCAGTAGCGCTTCTCGGATCGGAGTGCGCGAGACGTTGAACCGCTCCGCAAGCTGGACCTCGTCCAGGCGCTGACCATCGACAAAGCTGCCGTCGAAAATCAGGCCTTCCACCTCGTCCGCAATAATATCGGCGCGCTTACGTCCCATGGGTCAATCATAATCCGGTTGGCTTTTGCACGCAATACACTCAGCCTTGTATACAAAAATCTTGCGCTCGATCAAAAGACTGATATCAAAGGAGACATCTCGGGCTCGATGCCGAGAATTAGGGAGGAGTCACATGAAATTTTCACTCACGGGAGCTGTCGCAGCCGCTGCGCTGATCGCCGGCACCATCGCCGCCGGCGCCACGGAACTGCGCCTGTCGCACCAGTGGTCTACATCCGACGTGCGCCACAAGGTGGCGGAGATGGTTGCAAACGAGGTCGCCGCCGCGAATGTCGATCTGGAACTCAAGATCTTCCCGTCACAGTCGCTGTTCAAGGCGCGGGAACAGTATAAGCCGCTGTCGCGGGGACAACTCGACATGACGGTGTTCCCTCTCAGCTATGCAGGGGGTCAGCAACCGGCCTTTAACCTGACCCTGATGCCGGGCCTGGTCAAAAACCATGACCATGCAGCACGCCTGAACGAAAGCGACTTCATGGGCAAGATCGAAGAGATCATGGCCGAAGATGATGTGATGGTTCTGGTCCACGGCTATCTGGCCGGTGGTTTTGTGGGCAAGGAAAAATGCATCACTGGGCCGGACGATGTGAAAGGGTTACAGACCCGCGCCGCAGGCAAAGCATTTGAACAGATGCTTGCGGGCGCTGGGGCTTCGATCGCCTCTATGGCCTCGTCCGAGATCTACACGGCCATGCAGACCGGCGTTCTGAACGCGGCGAACACATCTTCGTCGTCTTTCGTCAGCTACCGGATCTATGAACAAGTGTCCTGCTACACGCCTGCGTCGGATTTTGCGCTGTGGTTCATGTACCAGCCGCTTTTGATGAACAAATCCACGTTCGACGGTTTGACGGCAGAACAGCAGGAAGCGCTGATGGCGGGTGCCGCCAAGGCCGAAGCCTTCTACCTGGAAGAGGCCAAGAAGCAAGACGCGGCCTCGGCAGAAGTCTTTGCGGAAAACGGTGTTGAGATTGCCAGCATGACCCAGGAGGAATTCAATTCCTGGCGCGCCCTGGCCCAGGAGACATCTTACAAGGCCTTCATCGACGATACGCCAGGCGGGCAAGAACTGCTCGATTTGGCACTGTCGGTAGAATGATGCGGCGTGCGGCGATCTGAACCGTCGCCGCACCCATCCAGAATGAACGGAGGTCCCCATGGCGGGCCAAAGCTCGGTCGCAATTGCGCGGACCGGTAACAGTGTCTTTCTTCGTGTCGTCGCGGCGATCTCAACGGTTGCAGGATGGTGTTCCGCTGCGATGATTGTGGCGGCTGTTGTGATCACCTGTCAAATGATCTTCATCCGCTTTGTCCTGAACGGCTCGACGATCTGGCAAACCGAAGCCGTGGTTTACCTGGTGATTGCGGCCACGCTCGTAGGGTTGCCGTATGTCCAGCGCCTGCGTGGCCATGTGAACGTGGATCTGATCCCCATCGCCTTGCCGCCTCAAGCACGCTTTGGTCTCGCCGTGCTGACCTTGTCCGTCTCAATCGCCATCGTCGGCCTGATGCTGTTTTACGGATTTGAATATTGGCATTTTGCCTGGGACCGCGGCTGGCGGTCAGACACCGTGTGGGGCGTCAAACTCTGGATCCCTTACCTGGCGCTCCCCGTAGGCTTTAGCCTGCTCCTGTTGCAGTTGATCGCGGATCTCTTTGCCATCTGCATCGGTGTCGAAAAACCGTTCGGGGTAGAAGACTGATGGACCCGCTTCTGCTCGGTGCCATTGTGGCAATTGTAACAGTTTTGGTCCTGTTTTCCGGAGTGTCGGTTGCGCTTGGCCTATTAATCGTTTCCGCAGGCTTCCTTCTGGTGTTTGACGGCATGCGCTCCTTAGAGCTGATGCCAGAGATCCTGTTCGGAAAGCTCGACAATTTCGCGCTGCTGTCGATCCCGATGTTCATCATCATGGGCGCGGTCATCGCCTCAACCAGGGCCGGGGCGGATCTTTATGAAGCGCTGGAACGGTGGCTCACCCGGGTCCCGGGCGGTTTGGTCGTATCCAACCTGGGCGCCTGTGCCCTCTTCGCCGCGATGTCCGGGTCCAGCCCGGCAACCTGTGCGGCCATCGGCAAGATGGGCATCCCCGAAATGCGCAAGCGCGGCTACCCGGACGGCGTCGCGGCAGGCTCCATCGCTGCGGGCGGCACACTTGGCATTCTGATCCCGCCGTCCGTCACCATGATCGTCTACGGAATTGCCACCGAAACATCGATCGGGCGTCTTTTCCTGGCAGGTCTGGTGCCGGGCCTGATGCTGATGGGGCTCTTCATGGCATGGTCGCTCTACTCCACTTGGCGGTCAGGCAATGCGAGCGTTCTGAGTTCCGGCAGCTACAACTGGCGGGAACGGCTCGAAATCTTGCCGCGCGTTCTGCCCTTCATTCTGATCATCATCGGTGTGCTTTATGCCATGTATGGCGGCATCGCGACGCCATCTGAAACGGCCGCTGTTGGGGCATTAATGTGCCTGCTGATCGCGATGATCATCTACAAGCTCTGGAACCCCAGCGATCTTTGGGCTGTCCTGCGCGAAAGCACCAAGGAAAGCGTGATGATCCTGTTCATCATCGCCGCTGCGGGTGTGTTTGGTTACATGCTGTCTTCGCTCTATATCACGCAATCGGTCGCCGGGTGGATTGGTGAGCTAGAGGTGAACCGCTGGGTTCTGATGCTCGCCATCAATATCTTCTTGCTCATCGCAGGCTTCTTTCTGCCCCCGGTGGCCGTGATCCTGATGGCCGCTCCGATTCTGCTGCCAATCATTACCACTGCCGGGTTTGACCCAATCTGGTTTGCTGTGGTGCTGACCATCAACATGGAGATCGGGCTGATTTCCCCACCTGTCGGGCTCAATCTTTATGTAATCAACGGCATTGCCCCCGATATATCGCTGAAAACGATCCTGCGAGGCTCTTTGCCTTTCGTCGCCTGCATGGTGATTGCGATCATTATTCTATGCATTTTCCCCGGCATCGCCACCTGGCTGCCCAACCTGGTTATGGGACCCACCTTATGACTATGCTCGCTGACCTGCTGTCGACCGTGTTCGAACGACGATTTCTGCAAAGAATGGCAGTCGATGACGATTCTCGCCCGATTGAAGACCTGTCTCGTGCTTTGGTCAGTGCGACCGGAGAGGTTTCGGGCCGTGCCGCCGGGCGCAAAATCCTCGACCGGTACGAGGCGCTGGATGACGAGCATAAGCTGGCCTTCTTCCTGGATCTGGCGCGCGAAATGAACATAGACCCCGAGGCCGTGCGCGATGCCTTGGATGCCTACGAGGCCGATCCGAGCAAAAGCACCTATCGCACCTTCATGAATGCCGCCGAACCAGCCCGGCAGGAGCTGATCCGGCGGCTGAACCAGGTGCCCGGCGCCACCAACCGGCTGGTCAATATGCGCGCGGACCTTTTGCGGATGACGGAAGGGGACCCCCAACTCGCAGCACTCGACATGGATTTCCGCCACCTTTTTGCGTCTTGGTTCAATCGCGGCTTTCTGGTTCTGCGTCCTATCAACTGGGAAAGCCCCGCCCATATTCTGGAAAAAATCATCGCCTATGAAGCGGTTCACGCCATCGATTCCTGGGAAGATCTGCGGCGTCGGGTCGAACCGGCTGACAGGCGGTGCTTTGCCTTTTTTCACCCCGCCATGGCGGATGAGCCGCTGATCTTCGTCGAGGTTGCGCTGACCAAGGGGGTCCCGGGTTCTGTGCAAAGCGTTCTGGCCGAAGACCGCGAACCGCTGGATGCCGAAACGGCTGACACTGCCGTGTTTTACTCCATCTCGAACTGCCAGGCGGGTTTGGCCAGCATCTCCTTTGGGAATTCGCTGATCAAACAGGTTGCAGCGGATCTGTCCCTGGAACTGCCTCAGCTTGAAACCTTTGTGACGCTCTCGCCGATCCCGGGTTTTGCTCAGTGGCACAGTGCTGCTGCGTTGGAGCCAACGATCAAGGATGAAGACAGCCTCAAAGCCCTGGCCGCGCACTATCTGGTCAATGCCAAGCGCAGCGATGGTCTGCCTTTGGATCCGGTCGCCCGCTTCCACCTGGGCAATGGCGCGTTGGTCCACAAGGTCCATGTTGGCGCCGATACTTCTGAAAAGGGCATGCGCCAATCGCACGGGACCATGGTGAATTACCTCTACGACCTCAAACGCGTGGCCGAGAACCACGAGCAATTTGCAACCTCGGGCCATGTTGTTTTCTCTCCGGAAATCAAAACGCTAAGCACGGCAGCGCAAAGACTGCTTCAGGAGGCCTCGTGATGCCAAATCCGCTCTATGACCACCTGTTCGGCAAACATGCCGGCCAATCGACGCCATTTCTGATTGCTGCTGACGGGTCGGTTCTGACCCATGATGCTTTCTTGAAACGCACCGCGCAGTTTGCGCATGTCCTGACCGCGCTCGGTCTCGAACCAGGCGACCGCTTGGCCGCGCAGGTACAAAAGTCTGCCGAGGCGCTGGCACTTTATGCGGCCTGCGTGCAGGCGGGTGTCGTCTTTCTGCCGCTCAACACGGCTTACACCGTCGACGAATTGACCTATTTTATCGAAAATAGCGGCGCAAAGCTGGTGGTCTGCGACCAGAAAAGTGAAGCGGGTCTCGCGCCGGTCGCATTAGGCCTTGGCGCGCAATTCACTACGCTGAATGCTGATGGCAGCGGAACACTGACAGAACACGCCGACACTATGTCAGATCAATTCGACACGGTCGAACGCGGGCCAGACGATCTGGCAGCATTTCTCTACACGTCTGGAACAACGGGCCGTTCAAAAGGCGCAATGCTCAGCCAGCAAAATCTTCTGTCAAACGCGCAAACGCTGGCGGAGCATTGGCATTTCACGGCGGATGATACGCTGCTTCACGCCCTTCCGATCTTCCACACACACGGCCTGTTTGTGGCCTCCAATGTGACTCTCTTGGCGGGCGGCGCGATGATCTTCCTGCCAAAGTTCGACATTGACCAGGTGGTCGGCCTTCTCCCAAAGGCAACGGCTTTGATGGGTGTGCCCACCTTTTACACCCGGCTCCTGGACGATGCGCGCTTCACCAAAGACCTTGTGGCCCATATGCGTCTCTTTGTGTCGGGCAGCGCCCCGCTTTTGGCTGAAACACACACCCAGTTTGAAACCCGCACAGGCCACCGCATCCTCGAACGCTACGGGATGACGGAAACCAATATGAACACCTCGAACCCCTATGATGGGGAACGGCGGGCCGGAACGGTAGGCTTCCCCTTGCCTGGCGTCGAACTAAAGATCACTGATCCGTCCAACGGCGCTTCTCTTCCGCAAGGCGAAGTCGGCCAGATCGAAGTCCGCGGCGACAATGTCTTCAAGGGCTACTGGCGCATGCCGGAAAAAACGGCTGCTGAACTCCGCGAAGATGGGTTCTTCATAACGGGCGATCTGGGCCTAATCGATGGCGACGGCTATGTCCATATCGTTGGGCGGAACAAGGATCTGATCATATCTGGGGGCTACAACATCTATCCCAAAGAGATTGAACTGATCCTCGATGAACAGCCCGGGGTTCTGGAAAGCGCTGTCATTGGCGTGCCCCACGCCGATTTCGGTGAAACCGTGCTGGGGCTGATCGTCCCAAAAACAGGAGCTGAACCCGATCTTGATGCCATTGCCGCAGCCACCGCTAAATCATTGGCCCGTTTCAAGCATCCACGTGAGCTGATCCTAGTCAAGGAGCTACCCCGAAACACGATGGGCAAGGTCCAAAAAGCCCTGTTGCGTGAGGAGTACCGGGACCAGTTCGCGCCAGCCTGAATCCACCCCTTTCTTATTGGCCAAAATACTTCCGCCGGAGGCGCCGCGCGGAACGCGCGGCCCGGCCCAACGCCTGAAAAGGCCGAAAGGCCGTATGAAGGGGGCGGGAGAACCACCGGGGCAGGCCCCCGTCGGTCCAATCGGGGCTTACATCATAATGCAGTCGCCGCCAGGTGACAGCGGTTCTGCAGATGGGGGCAGGGTCGGGGTGTAGTCAAAACTGGCCACACTGGCGCCTGTGTCAAACGCGATGAACAACTGGTTCGATCCGGGCCGAATGGCGATCCCTTCCGGATCGATCCCATATTCATAGAGCGACACCGAGGCCAGAAGCTGTCCATCTGCATCAAATTCATAAAGGCTGTTGGTGCCTTCCCGGTCGTCCACGATCAGCAGATGGCCGCTGCGGGGGTCACGGGCAATGCCTTGCGCCTCGCTCAGGGGCGGATCCAGGGTCATCGTGTCGATCTGTTTGAGGATTTCGCCATCAGGTGACAGCCAGCTCAGATATTCCGGGTCATCTTCGACCGTGATCAGCGTGCCATCCTCGTCAACGGCAATCCCTTCCGTATCGGCCCAGTTCGATGAAATGCGGAATGGTTCGCCCAAGGCCTCGCCATCCTTGGTAATACGCTGAAAGGCACCGCCACCATCGCCAACGATCAGATGATCGCCTTCGATGGAAATCGCTTTGATCCGGCTCAAATCCGACCGGACGCGCTGTAGCTCCAATCCGTCGAGCGTGACCAGAATGGCCTCGGGCCCCTCATTCGCGATCCAAAGGCCGCAAAAGACCGGATCATAATCCAGACTGGACGGGTAGTTCAGCTCGAACGTCCCGGTCAGCTTCAGTTCGAGTGCGTTGACTGGAGCCGCGGCAACGATAGCAAGAGCGCATAAAAGACGATGCATGGCATATTCCTTATCCTTCCCTGACGATGGGCCGAATTGCCGTGCGATCAACCGAAAATCGACCGGCGCAACCTCTTTCCTTCGGCAAAATCCGTCTCGCTGGCGCAAATCGTATGAGCAACTGCCTGATATTTGCTCGTTCGGTTCAAACTTAGATCCGATTGCGGAACTCTAGACTGGCCCCTCGTTTCAAGCCTTCTACAGTCTCGCCGGGTAGCTCGGGGGATGATATGCGTTCTTTTCTAGTCAGTTTGATTATGGCCAGTATAGCGACGATGGGTGCCGCCAATGAGGCAGACTTTGAAGATCGCGTGCGCCAGTTCATTCTGGAGAATCCCGAGATCATCCTTGAGGCCTTAACGATTCTGTCCGAACGGGAAGAGCGCGCCGCAATGACCGCGCGCATTGCTGAATTTCCAGAGCTTTTCGATGAACCAGCCGTTTTTGGAATAGGACCGGTAAATGCGGATCTGCGGGTCATCGAATTCTTCGACTACAAGTGTCTGCCGTGCAAAGCGATCCATCCCGCTCTGGTGGCGTTCGTCGAAGAAACCCCTGGCGTGAGGATCGAGATGCGGCACTTGCCTATTCTGACGCCAGGCTCCGAGCGGGCAGCGCGCTTCGCTTTGGCCGTTCGATCCGTCGCAGGCGAGGATGCCCACAATCGCGTGCATGATCAGCTTTGGGAGGTCAAAGGCCCCTTGAACACAAACGCATTTGCCAAGATCGCAGAGGCGGAGGGCCTGGATATGGCGGCCATCGAAGTGGCCATGGATAGCGATGCCATAACCGATCGGATCACGTACAACCGCGATGCCGCCATTTCCCTCGAAATTCTTGGAACACCGGCGTTCGTCACGCCGGACAGTGTCACCTTCGGGCAAGCCGATGTCGGCGCTTTGGCCGACCTCTGGCTCAATCGATAAAGGCCTTTTCGACCACGAAATGTTTCGGCTCTGAATTGGCGCCTTCTTCCAGCCCGTGATCCCCACACAGCGCCATAATGTCCTTGTTGAGCGCGAGGTTGCCGCAGATCATCACCCTATCAGTTTCCGGCGTCCAGGCCGGCAAGTCGAGCGCGTCAAAGAGGCGGCCATCGCGGATGTGATCGCTGATCCGACCCTCGCAATCCGACGGCTCCCGCGTGGTGGTCGGATAGTAGCTCAGCTTGTCGCCCACCAACTCTCCAATCAACGGATCATCTGGAAGGGCGGCCACGATGCCTGCGCCATAAGCCAGTTCAGCCTTTGTGCGGCAGGTATGGGCGACAATCACTTGATCGAAACTTTCCCAGGTCTCCGGGTCTCGCAGCAGCGACGCAAACGGAGCGATGCCCGTGCCGGTGCACACCATCCATAGGCGTTTCGCGGGCAACAACGCATCGAGAACCAAAGTGCCCACGGGCTTGGGGCGCAAAATGATTTCGTCGCCTTCCTGAATTTTCTGCAAGCGCGAGGTCAGCGGCCCGTCCGGCACCTTGATCGAATAGAATTCCAACTCATCATCCCAGGACGGCGACGCGATTGAGTATGCCCGGAGCAACGGTTTCCCGTCGTCTTTCAGAAGACCAATCATCACGAATTCGCCGGACCGAAATCGCAAAGACCGGGGGCGGGTCACCCGGAAAGAAAACAGGGTATCCGTCCAGTGCTTGACCGAGGTCACGGTTTGGGCGTCAGGTAAAACCTTCGCGGGCTTGGCTTGGACATTCATTCGGTAGGCCTCGGCATTTCATATGTGTGCAAGCGAGCTATGCCTCAACGATTTCGGCTCGTCCGTCAAGAAATTGCTATTCTGTTGGCTGCCTTGTGGGCAAGAGGGGCCCCAGACGAAGGGGATTTTGATGATCGATAACCTTGCTGCAACCGATGATGCACAACATCTGACCGTAACCTGGACAACGGGCGAAGAGAGCGTGCTCTCTGCCGAGATGCTGCGTCAGGAAGCCCGCGACGCCTGGTCCATCCGCGAACGGCTGGATCATGGATCGGTGGCCGTGCTGCCCGGAATTCGCATCACCGGGCTGCAGCAGATCGGCAATGGGGTAAATGTCCATTTTTCAGACGGTCATGAAAAAGCGATCTATCCGTTTCCGTTCCTGCGGGAACTTTCCCAGCGGTTTGACAAGTAATTGACATTCCGGCGCTGCGGCGCAGCGCATTTTGAAATCTAGCCAAACCGAGGGGTTGAGCATGGACGAGATTCTTGACGGTATGACGCAAGTCGATTGCGACATTCTTGTCATCGGCGGTGGAACAGCCGGACCCATGGCCGCGCTGAAAGCCAAGCGCAAAAATCCGGAAGCCAACGTCGTTTTGCTGGATAAGGCAAACGTCAAGCGTTCTGGTGCAATCTCAATGGGGATGGACGGGCTCAACAACTCGGTCATCCCAGGCTATGCCACGCCAGAACAGTATACTAAGGAAATCACCATCGCGAATGACGGGATCTGTGATCAGGCCGCCGTCTATCGCTATGCGGAGGAATGTTACGGCATCATCCAGGAACTCGACGAATTCGGCATCCGGTTCCAGAAGGACCAGAACGGCGAATATGACGTCAAAAAGGTGCACCATATCGGCACCTATGTTCTGCCGATGCCCAATGGCGACACCGTTAAGAAAGCGTTGTACCGCCAGCTTCGGAAGGCGCGGATCAACATCGTCAATCGCTACATGGCCACTCGCTTGCTGACAGGCGAGGGCCGGGTGGCAGGCGCCATCTGTGTGAACACGCGTAGTGCCGAGTTTCTGGTGATGCGGGCCAAGGCGGTTGTTATGGCCCTTGGGGCGGCTGGCCGGTTGGGTCTGCCCACGTCCGGCTACCTGTATGGCACCTACGAGAATGCTTCGAATTCCGGCGAGGGCTATGCGATGGCCTATCACGCCGGTGCGGGCCTGGCGAACCTGGAATGTTACCAGATCAATCCGTTGATCAAGGATTATAACGGGCCATCCTGCGCCTACGTGGCCGGACCGATGGGCGGCTACACGGCCAATGCCAGCGGTGAGCGATTCATCGAATGCGATTACTGGTCTGGCCAGATGATGCAGGAATTCTATGACGAGCTTCAAGGCGGCAAAGGGCCGGTGTTTCTGAAGCTCAACCACCTGGCCGAAGAGACGATTTCGGAAATCGAGCGGGTGTTGCACATCGTCGAACGGCCCACGCGCGGGCATTTCCACAAAGGGCGGGGCACGGATTACCGCAAACAGATGATCGAGATGCATATCTCGGAGATCGGGTTCTGCTCAGGCCACTCTGCCAGCGGCGTATTCGTCGACGAACATGCGCGGACGACAATTCCTGGCCTTTATGCGGCAGGCGATATGGCGAACGTGCCGCACAACTACATGCTGGGCGCATTTACCAATGGCGCTTTCGCAGGGCTTGATGCGGCTGATTTTATCGCGGATGTCGATTTCGCCAGCTACGATGAGGGCGAGGTCGAAGCTGAACGGACACGCGTGTTGGCCCCGACCAAGCGCGAAGACGGTATTCCGCCCAACCAGATCGAATACAAGACCCGTCGTCTGGTAAACGATTACCTGCAGCCGCCGAAAGTGACCGCCAAGATGGAATTGGCACAGAAGCGGTTCGGCGAAGTGCGCGAAGATATGGAAACCGGCATGTATGCCCGTGATGCGCACGAACTGATGCGGGCCATGGAAGCCGCAACCATTCTGGATTGCGCCGAAATGGCCGCCGCCGCGTCGATCTATCGAACCGAAAGCCGCTGGGGCCTTTACCATAACCGGGTTGAATATGCCCGGGACGATGAAAACTGGTTCTGCCACACGATCCTGACCAAGGGTGAAGATGGTCTGCCTCAGCACAAGAAGCAGGACGTAAAGCCCTATGTTGTCGAGATCGGCGATGATGAGAAAGACGCCTACTACAAGCAGCGTGTCGGTGCCACGTCACCTGTGGCTGCGGAGTAATAACGAATGCCTTTAGCTCAAACCGCCACCACTGTTCCTGTTGTCGTGAATGATGACCTTTGCATCGCTGACAAAGGGTGTACCGTTTGCGTCGATGTCTGCCCGCTGGACGTTCTGCGGATCGTGGAAAAGGAAGACGGGCGCAAGACGGCCTACATGAAGTACGACGAATGCTGGTACTGCATGCCGTGCGAGGCCGACTGCCCAACCGACGCCGTTACCGTCAATCTGCCTTATTTGCTGAAGTGAGGGCGGAATGAGCGGCCTATTCGAAGAGTTTGACGATATCGCAGAGCTTGCCGAGGGGTTGGACGATCCGTCGCCGGGCGCGCGGATCATGGCTGTGATCGAACTGGCCGACAATGCCGATCCCGCCGCTATTCCGTACCTGGCTCGCGCGATTGGCGACGAAGATGCGGGCGTGCGCAAGCAAGCGGCGCAGGCACTGACGGACTTTGACGGGCCGGAAACTGCGGCAGCCTTGGTGACCGCTCTGTCAGATGGTGATCCGGCGGTCGTATCTGCTGCAGCCGTGAGCCTGACCGAATTGAAGGATCCGGCCGCCGGGGACGCGATCCTGCCGCATCTGAACGAAACGGATACCGTGCGCCTCGCCGCGCTTCTTGCGGGGATCAAGGAACTGCGGCGGGCCGAAGCGATGGGGCCCGCGATTTCGGCCTTGAAGCATGCGGCACCTGACGTACGGGTCGAAGCCGTTGGTGTCATCGGATGGCTACAGGACGAAGGGTCTTTACCTGCCTTGCGCGATGCCACGGCTGATCCCGAACCAAAGGTGCGCCGCACGGCTCTCGCCGCGCTCGGATTTTCCAAGTCGGAACATGCGCAAACAACACTGATCAACGGCCTCGCTGATGCGGAATGGATCGTGCGTGAGGCTGCCGCGGAAACATTGGCCAAAACCGGTGGATCGTCTTGCGTCAAAGCGCTGCGTAGCGTCTTGGATGACGAATATTGGCAGGTCCGGTTAAAGGCCGTTCGATCCCTTGGAAAACTCAAAGCGACCGAAGCCGCGATGGAAATCGCGCCGATGATGGATTTGCCTGTGCCAAACTTGCGCAAGGAATGCGCGGCGGCGCTGGGTGAACTCGCTGTGCCTGAAACGGCAGAATACCTGAAAAAATACGAAGACGACACCGATCCCGACGTGCGCAAAAACGTACGATGGGCGTTGGAGAAACTCGCAGCCTAACAAAGGCACAATTCAGTTTGGCTTTCGCCTTCCCGTCTTTTGGCGGGAAGGTTTATTTGCGGTTAAGCCTTTGAATTTACACATAAATCAGGAAAGTTGATTCGTTAACAGAACGCTAAGCAGTTAAGCATTCTTGCATTGAAAGTCGATTTTTCGCTCCAAATTTACGCAGCCTCCAAATGTTACCGTAATGAAGGCCCGGCTTTTCTTTGCGATGGGCAATTCAGCGTTGAACATCAATGCAAATAAACCAACCGGGGAGGCTGTGTTATGACAGCATTCGTAAGGGGCGCCGTGCTGGCAATGGCAATGGCACCCGTGGCAGGTATTGCCAGTGCAGAGAAGATAAGCATTGCGATTGGTCACCAATCCATGTGCACCGATACCTACACTGCAGGTATCGTGGTGAAGGAGCTTGAGCTCCTTGAAAAGTATCTGCCCACCGAAGGCAAATATGCCGAGGCAGAATACGACGTCAGCTGGGCCGACTATTCATCGGGCGGGCCGATCACCAACCAGATGCTGGCCAATAAGCTGAACTTCGGCGTGATGGGGGACTATCCGCTGATCGTGAATGGCGCCAAGTTCCAGGAAACCGACAGCCTTCGCACGCTCTATGTGGCTGGCACGGGCTACAACTTGAAGGGTTCGGGCAACGCAATCGTCGTCCCTGTCGACAGTGACATGTATTCGATCACCGATCTTGTAGACAAAGAAGTGTCCACGCCCGTGGGATCTGCTGCTTGGGGCATGCTGCTCAAGGCCATGCAGGACAACAACATCCCTACCAGCGAATATGTTCTGAAGAACCAGAGCCCCGCTGTTGGTGCAGCAAACATCGCAGCGGGCAAGATCGACGCGCATTCGGATTTCTGCCCCTGGTCGGAAATCATGGAATTCCGCGGCACCGGTCGGAAGATCTATGACGGGTCGGAAACTGGCGTTCCATATCTGCACGGCGTCGTCGTGCGCCAGGACTTTGCCGAGGAATATCCGGAGGTTGTTCAAGCCTTCATCAAGGCTGTTTGGGAAGCGGGCGAGTGGATCCGGGAAGACCCGATGCAGGCCGTGTCTCTGATGGAAGGCTGGACGGGCGTCGAGAAAGAGGTGCTTTACCTTTACTTCTCCGAAGGCGGCCATCTGACGCTGGAGCCGTCGATCAAGACCGAATGGGTTGACGCGCTGAAGTTCAACCACGGCGTTCTGGTGAAGGAAAAGGCGATCCCGCCGCTCGATTTCGAAGCCTGGATCACCGAGGACTATATCAAAGCCGCATATTCCGACCTTGGTGTAGATTACGAGGCTGACAAAGCCGCAATGGTAGACCCCGTGGAAGCCAACAAGGGTTTGCCGATGGAGATCTGGCACGCACGCGATGGTGTAAGTTCTTATCCAAGCCTGCCGGAATTCCTGGCTGCTGTCGCAGAGATGCAGGGCACCGGGGCCAAGCTGAATGCCACTTACGTCTATGATGTGGAAACCGGTCTGAAGCTCTTTGGCAAGACCGCGTTCTGGGTCAAGTCCGGTGAAGAATACGCCACCTTCCTGCGAAAAGGTGAGGCGGAAGCATTCGCATCGGCCAATGGCGGCGCACTGATCTCGTTTGACGAGGCGATTGCCGACTTCGTCTCTGAAGGCTGATCAACACGCAGCAAGCCAGTGGGCCGGGGCATCTTTGCCCCGGCTTCTCAGCACGCGAGGGATCCTAAATGGAAAGTGCGCTTAGACAAGACATCGCTGAAGATGCCGAAGAAAGCGGTAAGAGTACGGAAAAAGCGATAACTCGCGGCGAAGCAAAGCCGCAGTTTTCGTTTCCGAAGATAACGCGCCAACAGTGGAACAATGTCGGCATTGTCGCGCTGTCCCTGGCGATCGGCGTTGTCCTTTGGCACCTCGCCACGGCCTTCAATCTGAATTTCTACATTAACTTTGAAAACGTCCCTTCGCCCTTGCGGGTCTTCACCGCATTTGTCGGCCATATCGGGACAGAGATCTTCTGGACCCATATCGGCGTCTCGATGCGGCGGATCCTGATCAGCTACAGCCTTGCGGTGGTGATTGGCATTTCCATCGGCCTGGTCATGGGCCGGTCGCGCGTCGCGCGGGCCTTCATCATGCCTTACATCGAAGTGGTGCGCCCGATCCCGGCGGTGGCCTGGATCCCGCTGGCGATCCTGATGTGGCCGACCGAAGAAAGCTCCATCATCTACATCACCTTCCTGGGTGCCCTTTTCCCCATCGTTTTGAACACGTTGCATGGGGTTGAGCAGACGCCAGAGGTGTTGGTGCGAGCCGTTCAGTCGCTGGGCGCTTCGCGTTGGGCCGTGTTCCGCCATGTGGTGATCCCGGCGGCTTTGCCTTCCATCGCTGCCGGCCTCGCCATTGGAATGGGGGTCAGTTGGTTCTCGCTGCTCGCGGGCGAAATCATCTCAGGCCAGTACGGCATCGGCTATTTCACCTGGGATGCTTACAGCCTGATCAATTACCAGGACATCGTCGTCGGTATGTTGGTCATTGGTTTTCTCGGCACCGCATCCACGGCAGCCGTTAAAGCGATCACCCGCCCGATGCTTAAATGGCAGGAAAGGACACGCTGATGTTTGCGACCCTTTGGCAAGACATTCGGATGAACTGGCGGAAGATGGTCCTTTATGGCGTTCTCTTCGCCCTGGTGTTCCAGGTTTTCATGATGGTGGCTCTGATCGTCCGGTTCCAAGCGTTGCCGAACTATGTGACCGGCTATGACTGGATCGGGAATGTCGCCTGGATCATTCAGTCCACGCCGTCCTGGCGCGACATGGGCCCGATCATCTGGGAAGAATGGCTGATCGAGATCGGCAGGATGAACTACGACTACGGCACGGGCATTTCGGAATGGAGCCTGAATGTCATTCCATCGCGCCTGATCGTGCTGTTCGTCTTGGGGGCGACGATCGCCTTGTGCCTGTCGCTGATGAAGCGGGACGAGTGCTCGGCAGGAGCATCGAACACGGTTCGGGCGACGACCGGGTTGGGTGCGCTGCTGGTTGCGATGACGAACGCCACCATGAGCTGGGTCGTTTGCTGCGCCACACCCAGCTGGGTCGTGGGCCTTGCCATGCTGGGCTTGGGCGTTTCGACCTCACTGGCGCTCGAGACGATGGGGCCGCTTCTGTCGGGCACGGGTTTCGGGCTGCTGTTCGCGCTGGTCTTGTACCTGGCTTGGCGGAAATCGCGGGTTCCGTCTGACATGAAGGGAGCCGTCCATGCTTGATGTGCTGAAGTTCAATGCAGGAAACAAGGACGCCAAGGGCAAGGGTCAGATCGCAGTTGACGAAGTCTCCATTACGTTCGGCACAGGATCGGACGCCCATCTCGCTGTCGAAACGACGTCGATCAATATCAAAGCCGGAGAGTTCGTCTGCATCCTTGGGCCCTCTGGCTGCGGCAAGTCCACGCTGCTGAATGCCATTGCGGGATATGTTGCGCCGACGGTTGGTGAAGTCTCCGTTGATGGCAAACGGGTGGAAAAGCCCGGGCCTGACCGGGGCATGGTGTTTCAGCAATATTCGCTGCTGCCGTGGAAAACCGTCTATGACAATGTCGCGTTTGGCCCCCGCATGGCAGGCCAAAGTCGCACGGAAGCTGGTTCAACCGCCAATACGTTTCTGGAACTTGTCGGGCTGAAGAAGTTCGGCAACCGCTATCCAGCCGAACTGTCAGGTGGCATGCAACAGCGCGTGGGGATCGCGCGTGCGCTGGCCAACTACCCATCGGTTCTGCTGATGGACGAACCGTTTGGCGCGCTGGATGCGCAGACCCGGTTGATGATGCAGGAAAGCCTGCTGGATATCTGGAACAAGTTCGGCACCACGGTCGTGTTCGTAACCCACGATGTGGACGAGGCTGTTTTCCTGGCCGACCGCGTGCTGATCATGAGCGCCGCACCGGGCCGGATTATCGAAGATGTCACCGTGCCCCTGCCGCGCCCGAGGTCGACCGATATGGCTACGTCGACCGATTACATCCAAACCCGGCAATTCTGTCTCGACACGATCAAGGCCGAAAGCCGCAAAGCCTTTGAGGATCAAAACGCATGAAACATCTTCTTGCCGCTGTTTCTCTGCTGCTGGCCGCTCCTGCCGCCGCACAGGTGCAGGGCGTGATGCTGGACGAGCCCATCGCCATGCCCACCTTCGCCTTCACCAACGAACTGGGTGAGGATTTCACCGAACGCGATCTGATGGATAACTGGACGATCGTGATGTTCGGTTTTCTGACCTGTCCTGATGTTTGCCCCTTCACACTTGGCAACCTGGAGGCTGCGGTTAGTGAAACAGGCATGCGGGTCAGCCCGGACAACGTTCC
Organism: Pseudomonadota bacterium; assembly: GCA_038526275.1. Classification (GTDB taxonomy): domain Bacteria; phylum Pseudomonadota; class Alphaproteobacteria; order Rhodobacterales; family Rhodobacteraceae; genus 188UL27-1. Next base: position 76,215 of record JBCBGY010000002.1, read on the forward strand.
AAACGTCGTATTCATCTCGGTCGATCCGGACCGCGATGCCGAACAAGTCAGCGAATACGCGAAATTCTTTCATCCGGATTTTGAAAGCTTCACTGGCGAGCGTGAACAGATCGACACGCTGGTCGAAGCGACGGACAGCTTCTACCGGCTGATGCGGCCCGACCATACGGGATATTACGAAGTGCAGCACAGCTCATCTGTCTCGGTCATCGCGCCCGACGGCACGCTGCGCGCGAAGCTCCAACCGCCGTTTGATCCCGGATTGACGGCCGAGTTTCTGGCGCGTTTGCAAATCAGCTATCGTAGGGAGTTGACCCAATGAGGTTTCCAGTAATCGCCGCTCTTTTGCTGCCGGCCACAGCATTTGCCGATGGGATCCGGGTGGAAGATCCTTTCGTGCCTCTGGCCCCACCGACCGCGCGGGTCCATGCTGCCTATATGACACTCACCAACGATGGCGCCGCAGAGCGTCAGTTGGTCAGCATCTCAGCCGACGGTTACGCGATGGCGCACCTTCACCTTAGTGAGGAAAAGGATGGAGTGGCCACAATGTCGTCTGTCGACCTGATCGCGCTGGCACCGGGTCAGACAGTGAATTTTGAACCGGGGGGGCTGCACATCATGCTGATGGGTCCCGAAAACCCGTTGGCCGAAGGAGAAACGGTGAGCCTGACGCTGGAATTCGCCAATGGTGAGACAGAGGCTGTTGACGCCATGGTCATGCCGCTTGGCCACGGGGCGCATGAGGGGCATGGATCTTAAGCCGTTCGCTATTTTGGTCGCCAGCGCAATGCCCGCGCTGGCAGACTATGACCCGACCCAGTATCCGGCCTATGAGACCTGTGCCCTGTGTCACGGGCTGTTCGGTGTGTCTCACACAGCGAAGTTTCCCAACCTCGGCGGCCAGAAACCGAGCTATATCGAAGCGCAATTGAATGCGTTCATTGCGGGTGAGCGCACCAATGACGGCGGCCAGATGGCGACCATTGTGACAGAGCTCATGCCCGAAGATATTCCGATTGTGGTCGAGTGGTTTTCAACACAGGATCCGCCTGAACCCTATGAGGCCGAAGGCGACGGATCGGGTGAAGCTGTTTTTGCAGACCTTGGCTGCGCGTCCTGTCATGATAATTCTGCCGAAGGCTCTCCGACAGTGCCTTACCTCACTTCGCAACATGCAGGCTACTTGGTCAAACAGATGACAGACTTCAAAGAGGGCGATCGGGACACGGCGGAGGCGCCCGGCATGCATCGGGACCTCTTGGCGATCACGGAAGACCAGATTGCTGCCATCGCCGACTACTTGGCGAGTACGGCGCGCCAATGATCCAGAACCGCGACGTACTGACGGATAGCGGACCAAGCGCGATTTTCCTGTCTGAATACATCCTGGACATCAATGAAGGTTCGGGTTTCCTGAGCGGTTTGTCCGAAGAGGTCCGCAGAAGCGTTCGCAAGCACGGCACGCGATGCGTGTTCAGCAAGGGACAGAGCATTTTCCATCAGGGCGCACCCCATACCGGTGTCTGGATCATCGAAGATGGCCGGGCGCGGTCGTACTATACCGGTCCTTCGGGGCGACAGATCACTCTGGCCTATTGGACGCCCGGGCATTTTATCGGTGGGCCGGAGCTGTTCGGGCGAGGCCGGCACGTTTGGTCGGCGGATGCGCTGGAAGACTGCGAGATGCTCTTCTTGTCTGGAACCAGTTTGGAAAAGTTGGTGCGGCAACATCCGGACGTGGCCATGGCCATTATTGATGGGCTGATTGCCAAGGGCAAATGCTACTCCGCCTTGATCCAGATGCTTGGCACAAGGTCCGTTTCGGAACGGCTGCGTCAGTTTCTGGTGATCCTGGCTGACACCCACGGTCGACACGAGAACAAGAGCGTGATCATAGATCGTACCATCACCTACGAACAAATCGCGTCTGTTGTTGGCGCCACACGGCAATGGGTCACGCAATCATTTGACAAATTCCGCAATGAAGGCGTTTTGGACATTTCCCGATCAGAGATCGTCATTTTCAATATCGAGGCGCTGACCGAATAACGCCCGCAATTGGCGAAAGCCTTTGCGTGGATGCTGCGCGCTCCGTTAAAGCTCCGGCAATTGGTGCTTGGATGGAACGGGATAAATGGCCTTCAAATTGGTGTCCTGTGATGGCGGCGGGATCAGAGGCTATCTGAGCTGCTTGATCTTACAGGGGTTGCAAAACGAAACCGGCTTTTTGGAGAAGGCCGAGGGCTTTGCGGGCACATCAACCGGTGGTCTGATTGCGGTAACGCTGGCGGATGGTCGATCGCAGGGCAAGGATATGACCCAACTGATCGGGGAACTCACGTCGCTCTACCGGGACAAGGCCGATCAGATCTTTTGCGAAAATGAACGGACCTTTGCGGACAAGGTGCTGGATAATCTGGCCCGCAAGTTTCGTTTCGCCGGCGGCCCCGGCATCACGGCCGCGCATTACAATGCGAGCGGATTGCTAAAGATCGGTCATGATCTGGTCGGTGACAGAACCGTTGGCACCGTGTCTTCTGATCTGGTGTTGGCTGTAAACACCGTTTGCCTCCATGGCAGCGAACATGGTGGATGGGTGCCAGTTTCCATCACAAATCAGGATTTGAGCGACCAAACCTGGATCGATATGCGCGCGGTCAGACTTTTGGATGTTGCCATGGCAAGTTCCGCAGCCCCGACCTATTTCCCACCCCATCTGGTGGAAGCGAACGGCGTCGATTACGGCTATTTCGCAGACGGCGGAACCTTCGCCAACAATCCCGTACTGAACGGAATGAACGTGGCCATTGCCGCCAAAAAGGCGGAGGGTTTGGCGCACATCGAAGTCATTTCCGTCGGCACCGGCAAACAACCAACCGATATTTCCGAGGAGATGATCAAGGATCCAGAGGATTGGGGCCTTCTAAAATGGTTTGGCGTCACCTCGAAGGCGCCGAAAGCCGCATTGCTGGAAATGCTGCTGACAACCTCGGCCGAAAACCTGCACTGGATGGCGCATTTGGTCTTGAAAGACCGGATGGTCCGATTGAACCCGCCTTTACCCAAAGTGGTGGGATTGGCGACGATTTCAGACCATGCCTACGAACTGATGGAAGAGGCCTTTGATTTCACGCGTAATAGCTTGGAATGGCGTAACGCCGTCGAAATGCTGCGCCATTGGTAACGGTTCGGGTTTTTGCACAACATTCAGGCGCAATTTGGCATTTGCCATTGCGAGCCCTGAAAGCAGGGTTAATAACTTAGACAACTTCTATTCCGTGGTTGGAGGCTATGGGCGAACCCGGTATTGCCGAGAAATTGGTGGATGTCTTACGTCGGCCCGATGGTGATACGGCGCTGCGCCCGGTTCACACGTTCGGAATAAGCGCGACAGGCTATTTTGAGCCCTCGCCAATTGCCCGGGAATACTGCATTGCAGAGCATTTTGGGACCGAACGGACAGATGTGATCGTCCGGTTTTCCAACGGTTCCGGCAGTGCGACGCGCACGGATGGTTGGTCGGATGTACGCGGCATGGCCACGCGGTTTCATCTGTCCGACGGATCAGCGACCGACTTGATCGCCATGACCTTGCCCGTCTTCTTTGCGCCCACGCCGGAAACGTTCCTCGACTTTGCCAAGGAGGCGGCGCCCGCCCCGTACAAAGGTCAAACCCCGTGGCAGAAGATCCTGAGCCTTCTGCAATTGCAGCTTCCAAGCCGCGATCCCTATCCCGGCGAGACGATCAGCCC
>JBCBGY010000003.1:0-77243 GCA_038526275.1 Pseudomonadota bacterium
CTGGGCACGCGATGGGGACGGGCGTTGGACGGGCGGCGGCGGGTTAGCCGACCACGTTGTGGGCGGGGCCGTAGGGGTATTTGGTGATGTCTTCCGGGGCGTCTTCGGTGATGATCAGGATGTCATGTTCGCGGTAGCCGCCCGCGCCCGGTTGGCCTTCCGGCAGGGTCAGCATGGGCTCCATTGAGATCACCATGCCCGGCTCCAGCACGGTTTCGATATCTTCGCGCAACTCAAGGCCCGCCTCGCGGCCATAATAGTGGGACAGAACGCCGAAGGAATGGCCATAGCCGAAGGTGCGGTATTTCAGCAAATCGCGTTCGGCCAGGAAGGCGTTGATCTGCCGGGCGATCTCGCCGCAGCTCGCGCCGGGGCGGAGAAGCGACATGCCATATTCGTGGGTGGCCACGTTGGCCTCCCAGATCTTCAGGCTCGCCGGGTCGACCTCTTCGACGAAAAGCGTGCGTTCCAGCGCGGTGTAATAGCCGCTGATCATCGGGAAGGTGTTGAGCGACAGGATATCGCCCCGCTGCAGCACCCGGCCCGTCACCGGATTGTGGGCGCCGTCGGTATTGAGGCCCGACTGAAACCAGACCCACGTGTCGCGATATTCGGCATCCGGAAAGGCGCGGGCGATCTCGTCTTCCATCGCGTTCCGCCCGGCGGCGGCGACGTCGCATTCCCGAACGCCTGCTTTGATCGCATCGCGGATGGCAAAACCGCCGATGTCGGCGATGCGGGCCCCTTCGCGGATCAGCGCGATCTCGGCCGGTGATTTCCGCATCCGTTGCGCCATGGTGCGCGGGGCGATGTCGGTCAGTTCCGGATCGGACAGATGCGCCTTGAGCGTGCGTTCCGCTGCAAGGGTCAGGTGGTCGCCTTCGATGCCCAGGCGACTGACCTGCCCGACGGCGCCCGCCACGACCCGCCAGAAATTGTCCCGCTGCCAGTCGGTGTAGGTGATCGCATCGCCATGGCACCGCCGCCAGGGCTGGCCCGCATCGATGCCTGCCCCAATCACCACGCTATCGGTGGCCGTCACCACTTGCCCGTAGGGGCGCCCGAACGCGCAATAGAGAAAACCGGAATAGTAGGCGATGTTATGCATGGAGGTCAGCAGAACCGCGGGCAGCCCCATATCCGCCATTGTCTGGCGCAATCCGGCCAGACGTGTCTCATATTCGGCGGCCTCGAACGGCAGGGCGGCCTTTTCGCCATTGTGAAAACGGTAGTGCGTGGGGCGATCCATGGCCCAACTCCCTCGATCCAGGTGTTCCGGCGTGCAGAACCGTCTGGGCCGCGCGGAGGGGGTCGCGCCACGACCCCAGCCCGGGCCGCACGGTGGCCCAGTGCCGCCCGACGTTCAAGCCCTAACGAAAGAGGCCCATGGACAAAAACATCAGGGTCAAATCTCCTAGATTATCGGTTTGTCTTCGGGTCAGGACCGGCCCTTCCTCAATGTGATCCAGCAGATCGCGCGCCGTGAGGATCATGCCCAAATCGAACCGGGTCTGCTGCCCAATGTATGATGCCATGTTCAGGCCGTGCGTCTCGCGCAGGCCAACGTACCGCATCGGAATCAAGGCGCTGCCATCCAGTATGGCCTCTGCGTCGCCCAGCGTATCAAGCCAAAGCTGCACGCTGTCGGTGTCATTTTCGAAGCCCCCTCCCATAGCGGAACTGAAAGGACTGGTTTGGCCCGGTCCTGGTAACCATTCCAGCCGATCGTCGGTTTCTTCCATGGCGGCGAGCCAGGTCCGGCGGCCAAGATCTGGAACTGCTTTTAGGTGATCGATCATTCTTCCATGGGCCTCCGCATCGGTCAGGGGCCACCGAATGGAAACGAGCGCGGAAATGCTCAAAGCATCGCGCAGGGACCACCACCTTCCCCGCCCGTCCAGGAAAACCGGATCGTAGTCACGGCGGATCAGATCCCGCAGGATCTCGCGGGTTTCGCCATGGTCGAAGGCTTGCAACATGCGAAGCGGTGCGAGCGTTGCATTCAGATAGGCCTCCAGCCAATAGCCATCGGTCCTGTCAAAAACGAAAGTGGTCGGCAGATCGCCTGTGGCACTGGCCATCTGTTCCAACAGGTCCGCGAGCGGGGTCGCCGGTTCATCAAGCAGGCCGTCGCCGTCCACATCCGTGCGAAGCTTTGACAGATCGGCCAGCATCGTGATCGGCGCATGAGGTGCTGCGGCCAAACAGGCCCGACCGTTTTCAAGATGTGCTGCCACATCGTCGATGAAGGCGGCAAAGGGGGCGTCTTCCAGAAGATGAAGAAGGGCTTCCCGGGTTTCGGGGTCGGCGTCTGCGAAAGCATCATGTTCCAACAGCCCAAAGACGGGACTGGTGCTGAGATAGTCGAGGGTTGCTGCCAGCGGCAGACCCTGCCGCACGATCACCTCGGATGCTCTTACCACCCCATCGATACCGCACAAAAAAGCGGCGTTGCCATCTCCGGCTGCCGCTCGACGGGCCAAAATCTCGCGGTAGGTGTCGCGTTGCTCGGCGGTATTCAGGTCGACATAGCCTTCGAAGAGCGGGGAAGGCGAAGGGAGTGGTTGCGCTGCGCCTGAGACGGCATAGAAGCACCAAAACAGAAGGACGAACAGCAATCGCATGGGCGTCTCCAATCGTATCGCAAAAAGGTGGGCGGGGCGGATGAAGATCGAAAGTCGGGGAATCCGGACCCCGTACAGCAAGCCTGTTTCCGGTTTCCCCTGCCCGCAATGCGCACTAGCGTGACGCCATGTTGTGGTATGTGGTCACTCGCCTGGTGTCGCTGATCCTGTCGCTTGTTGCGGCAAGTGTGGTGATCTTTGCGGTGGTCGAGATCGTCCCGGGCGACCCGGCGGCCTTTATGCTCGGCCTGAATGCCGCGCCCGAGACCGTTGCCGCCTTGCGCGACGAGTTGGGGCTGACGGGCTCCGCATTTCAGCGGTACTTCGACTGGGCGGGTGGCATGCTGACCGGAGATTTCGGCACCAGCTATACCTACCGCGTGCCCGTTTCAGAACTGGTCTTGCAGCGGATCTGGGTTTCACTCCCCCTGGCACTGTATGCGCTGATCCTTTCCACATTGATTGCTGTGCCGGTTGGCATTTTGGCGGCGGAACGGCGGGGCCGGATGGCGGCCCACGGCATAATGGGGCTCACGCAACTGGGCATCGCGGTTCCGAACTTCTGGTTTGCGATGCTTCTGGTCCTGCTCTTTGCCATAACGTTCCAGATCTTTCCGGCAGGCGGATTTCCCGGCTGGTCGGCAGGGTTTTGGCCCGCGATTGTTGCATTGACCCTTCCGGCAGTGGCATTGGCCCTGCCGCAAGCCTCGATCCTGGCGCGGGTCATGCGCTCGGCGCTAATAGAAACCTTGGATCAGGACTATATCCGCACGGCGCGGGCGAAGGGATTGAGCGAACGGCAGGCCGTGTGGCGCCATGGGGTGCGCAACGCCCTGATCCCGGTGCTGACCATTATCGGCCTGCAATTTTCATTCCTGATGGCCGGTGCAATCATCATTGAGAACGTGTTCTTCCTGCCGGGGCTTGGGCGGTTGATCTTTCAGGGGATCACCCAGCGGGATCTGATTGTGGTGGAAAGCGTGACCATGCTCTTGGTTTTTGCCGTGATCACCGTCACCTTTCTGGTCGACATCGCCTACGCCATCGTAGATCCGAGGTTGCGTCGGCGATGAGAGGGGGCCCGCAACTTTGGCTCGGCGCCCTGTTGACCCTGCTTGTGCTGGGTGTCGCGCTGTTTTCGTTCATCTGGACGCCCCATGCGGTCACGGATTTGAACATCGCCGCCAAACTGGCACCACCCAATGGCACTTACCTGCTCGGCACGGACCATTTGGGCCGCGATATGCTGTCGATGCTGATGGTCGGCGCACGGACCTCCATCGCGGTGGCGCTGGTGGCGGTTGGCATCGGCATAATAATCGGCGTGCCCTTGGGCCTTTGGGCCGCTGCCACGCGGGGCAGCCTGATGGACGAGGTGCTGATGCGCGGCAATGACGTGATCTTTGCCTTTCCGTCCCTGGTCATTGCCATTCTGATCACCGCTGTCTTTGGCCCGTCTGCGGTTAATGCGATCATCGCCATTGGTATCTTCAACATTCCCGTCTTTGCCCGCGTGGCCCGTGGCGCAGCGCTGAGCCTTTGGACGCGGGAATTCATCCTGGCCGCACGGGTGGCGGGCAAAGGTCGCGCGCGGATCTCGGTGGAACATATCCTGCCGAATATCGCGAACCTTCTGATCGTGCAGGGCACCATCCAGTTCAGCTTGGGCATCCTGGCCGAAGCGGGGCTCAGCTATGTCGGCCTGGGTGCCCAGCCTCCGACACCCAGTTGGGGGCGAATGCTGGCCGAAGCCCAGACGTTTTTCTACGGCAATCCCCGGGTGGCGATCCTGCCGGGCCTCGCCATCGTGGGAACCGTTCTGGGTTTGAACCTGATGGGGGACGGGCTACGGGATGCGTTGGACCCCCGATTAAGGCGGTCCGTACAATGACGCACGGGTTGCAGATTGAAGATTTGAACGTCCGCATCGGACTGAAATCGATCCTTGAGGGTGTCAATCTCAGCGTTGAGCCGGGCAAGATCCTAGGCCTTGTCGGGGAAAGCGGATCGGGCAAATCCATGACGGCCTTGGCAATCATGCGCCTGCTGCCGCAGGGAAGCTTGCGGTCAGGCCAGATCCGGCTTGATGGGGAGGCGCTGAACGGGCTTCAGGAAGAGGAAATGAACGCCCGTCGGGGCAGGGTGGTTTCCATGGTGTTCCAGGAACCCATGACGGCCTTAAACCCCGTCCAGACAATTGGTCGGCAGATTTCGGAATCCGTGCTGATCCGTGGCGGTACATTCTTCTATGCAAGGGAACGGGCGCAGGAGTTGTTGTGGCGTGTCGGGCTGGAGAATGTTCCGTTTGACCGCTATCCCCACGAACTGTCCGGTGGTCAGCGGCAGCGGGTCTGCATCGCCTTGGCCATCGCCTTGCATCCTAAGCTCTTGATTGCGGATGAACCGACAACTGCGCTGGATGTGACGACGCAGGCCCAGATCCTTGACCTGCTGCAAGACATTGTGGCCGGCGAGGGCATGTCGATGCTCTTTATTTCGCACGATTTGGCCGTTGTTTCGGGGCTCGCTGACCATGTGGCGGTCATGAAAAACGGCCAGGTTGTTGAGCAAGGGCCAACAGCTCAGCTCTTTTCGCAGATCAAACACCCCTACACCAAGTCGCTGATGGCGGCCTCGCGGCATCAACCGCTGCGCGTCAAGCCGTTTCCGGGGGCAGAGCCTCTCCTGCGGGTGCGTCACGCCACGCGGATTTACCGGGCGCCACGTCGGCACCTTTTTGCGCCCTCCGCTGGCCTTGCAGCCGTCGACGATGTGAGTTTCGATATCCACCCGGGCGAAAGCCTGGGCTTGGTGGGGGGCTCCGGCTGCGGGAAGTCGACGCTTACGCGCGCGATCCTGGGGTTGGAGCCATTGCAGGGCGGTGAAATCACACTGGGCAAGCTGCGGGTCTCGCCAAAGATGTCGGTTACGACGCGGCAGCGGATGCAGGTGGTGTTCCAAGACCCTTACGGCAGCTTCAATCCACGCCACCGCGTGCGCCGGATCCTGACGGAACCGTTTTTTGGCAAGCAGCAACCTGAGGATCTGCGTGGCCGGATCGAAGAGGCACTGACTTCGGTTGGCCTGCGCCCGGCGGATGCGGACGCCTATCCACACGCCTTTTCAGGTGGGCAACGACAGCGGATCGCCATCGCGCGTGCCCTGATCACTCGACCCGAACTGATTATTCTGGATGAGGCCGTATCTGCACTGGATGTCAGCGTGCGGGCTCAGGTTCTGGATCTGTTGGCAGATCTGCAGGCCCGGTATGAGCTAACTTACCTCTTCATCAGCCATGACCTGACCGTCGTTCGCGCGATCACGGATCGGGTTTTGGTTATGTCTGCGGGTCGGATCGTCGAAGAGGGCCCGACCGAAGAAGTGTTCTCTGCGCCCCAACATGACTATACGAAGTCTTTGATCGCCGCTGCCCCGCGCTTGCCCGAGGTCGCCGCATGAAGATCGTGGCATTTTGCGCTTTGACCCTGCTGGCCTGTCTGGCGGCCAGCCTGTTCGGAGCGCTGCATAATCAAGTCTCCTACACTGTCGGCCCGGAATATTTCACAGCCGTCAAGTTTCTGCAGTTCCAGATTGCCCCTGCACTGCCTCACCGGATCGGCGCTGCGCTGGTCGGGGTCTATGCCAGTTGGTGGATGGGGTTGTTCATGGCCGCACCCATTTTTGGTGTGGGCCTGTTCATACCGGGCGCATCCGCCTTTTGGCGGGCCGGGCTGGTGGCCATCTTTATTGTCTTGGTGATCACGGCTTTGGGCGCTGCGACGGGTTTGGGCTTGGCGATTGTGGCCGGTGCGCCAGAGCCCTGGATGAGTGCGCTGTCCCTGACCGATCCGGTTGGCTTTGCGCGAGCCGGTGATATGCACAATGCCAGCTACCTTGCAGGCGGAATCGGATTGCTGGTGGCCTTGGCCTACATGGTCTATCGGGTGTTAAAATCTCGCAGGGGCAGGAGGGAGACAGCACCATGAAGAAGGTTAACCTAGCGGAAAAGCTGGCGCTATTTGACGAACATTGGAGCCCCAGGGTCGTGGCGGACTATAATGGCAACGACATTATGGTGGTGAAATTCCAAGGCGAATTTCCCTTCCATGATCATCCCGACACGGATGATTTCTTCCTGGTCATTGAAGGCGAGGTTCTTCTGGATGTGGAAGATGTCACCCATGTTTTGGGGCCGGGAGAATTGTTTGTTGTCCCGAAAGGTGTGCGCCACCGCCCGCGGGCCGTCGAAGAGGCCAAGGTCTTGCTGATTGAACCTGCGGGCACGCCTAATACGGGCGATGCGGCTACGGCTGCGCCCAAACCGCGGGTCTGACTTGCGGGTCGACGCCGAAATCCAAGTCCTTAGCGGGGTTTTCGACAACCAGCACCAGGTTTTCGAACATCTGCTGCAAGGCCCGTGCGGCGCGGATATCGATTTGGATTTTGTCTCCGTCATCTGTCGGACGGACCCTAGACCCCGCCTGGGCCATCATTTCGAAGCAGATGCAATAGGCGAGATTGAAGAGCAACTCGGCCTCCACACGACGGTAGTACTTGTTCTTCCCGGTGCATTGGACGGAACGCCGTTGCCCCAAACCGGAGATCTTTCGGACCTTGGTGTCTGGGAGGGCTTTGTCCACGTTCCAGACCAGGGCGCTGCGGACTGATGCATCCGGGCCCCCGGAACCTGATCACGGATGTGCCGGGGCTATTGGTCGGCAATGCGGGTGATCCTGATCTGAAATCGGGCGTGACTGTTCTGCGCGCCGATCAGCCTTTTGTGGCTTCGGTCAGCATTTTGGGGGGCGCTCCGGGCACACGCGACATTGCGCTTCTTGAGCCCGACAAGACAGTCCAGGAGGTTGATGCGTTGGTTTTGTCGGGTGGGTCGGCCTATGGGCTCGATGCGGCATCGGGTGTCATGGCGGCTTTGCGAGAGAAGGGTCGAGGCTATTCCGTCGGGGCGACAAGCGTTCCCATTGTACCGAGCGCCATCCTGTTCGATTTGCTGAATGGCGGTGACAAGGACTGGGTGACCAACCCCTATCCCGGATTGGGGCGCACCGCCTTTGACGCTGCTGCCCCGGACTTTGCCTTGGGTACCGCTGGGGCAGGGACGGGCGCGACCTGCGGCAAGGCCGGTCTGAAACTGAAAGGCGGTTTGGGTTCGGCGTCAGTGGTTTTGGCGAATGGAGTCACGGTGGGGGCAATCGTGGCCGTCAATGCGATTGGCCAGGTCACGGTTGGTGAGACCGCCCATTTCTGGGCCGGACCTTTTGAAATGGGCGACGAATTTGGCGGGTTGGGCCCGGCTGCGATGGATGATCCGACGGCGGAGTTCTGGGCGGATGTGCCAAAGGGCGCCGCCACAACAATTGCCATAGTTGCGACGGACATGGCTCTGACCCAGGCGCAGGCCAAACGGATGGCGACGGCGGCCCATGATGGCCTGGCCCGCGCCATAGTGCCAGCCCATACGGCCCATGATGGTGACCTGGTCTTTGCCTGTTCGACCGGCGCGCGCCCCTTGCAGGACCTCGTCAGGGATCAGATGCGGTTGGGTCATGCCGCAGCCACATGCCTGTCGCGTGCCATTGCGCGGGGGGTCTATGCTGCGACGACCGCCCCGGGCGATCTGGTTCCGACCTGGACAGATCGCTTTGAGCGCCGCACGTAGACAGTTAAGAACCAGCAAGTTTGATCAGGGGAGAGATCGCCATGCTTGATGCCAGTGCCGCTTTGAAAGACCGTTTGTCCGACCCTGACCTGCTGGCCAGTCGGGCCTATATCGGTGGCGCATGGGCTGATGCGGCCAGTGGCGCGACCTTTCCTGTGCTCAATCCTGCGACCGGCGAGACCATCGCCGAGGTTGCGGATTGTGGACGCGCCGACGCGGCTGCGGCCATCGCGGCAGCGGTCCCTGCGCAAAAGGCTTGGGCGGCGCGGGCGGCGAAAGAACGGTGCGGGATTCTGCGCCGCTGGTTTGACCTGATCATGGCGGCGCAGGAAGATCTTGCTGTCATATTGACAGCCGAGATGGGGAAACCGCTGGCCGAGGCCCGCGGCGAGATTGCCTATGGGGCCAGCTTCATCGAATGGTTCGCCGAAGAGGCCAAGCGGGTCTACGGCGAGACGATCCCGGGCCATATGGCCGACAAGCGCATCACCGTGATCCGCCAGCCCGTGGGCATTGTGGGCGCGATCACGCCCTGGAACTTTCCCAACGCGATGATCACCCGCAAGGCGGGCCCGGCCTTGGCTGCAGGCTGTGCCTTCCTGTCGAAACCGGCAGAAGATACACCTTTGTCTGCTCTGGCCTTGGCCGTTCTGGCAGACCGTGCCGGACTGCCTGCGGGCCTTTTGTCTGTGTTACCGGCGGCGCATGGGGCCGAGATCGGCAAGGAATTCTGCGAAAACCCTGACGTTCGCAAGCTGACATTTACCGGGTCGACCGAGGTCGGGCGGATCCTGCTGCGGCAGGCGGCGGACCAGGTGATGAAATGTTCGATGGAGCTAGGCGGCAATGCGCCTTTCATCGTATTTGACGATGCCGATCTGGATACGGCCGTTGAGGGCGCTATTGCCTGCAAGTTCCGCAATGCCGGGCAGACCTGCGTTTGTGCCAACCGGATCTATGTTCAGGCGGGTGTCTATGATGCCTTCGCCGAAGCGTTCACTGCCAAAGTGTCGGCCATGAAGGTGGCGGATGGTTTTGAGGAGGGCGCAGCGATTGGTCCTTTGATCAACGCAGACGGGCTGGCCAAGGTCGAGGCCCATTTGGCGGACGCAAAGGCCAAAGGTGGTACGATTCTGACGGGTGGGGCGCGTCATGCAAGCGGCGGGACCTTCTTTGAGCCGACGGTTCTTTCGGGTGCGACCCAGGAGATGGTCTTTGCGCGGGAAGAAACGTTTGGACCTTTCGCTCCGCTTTTCCGGTTTGAGACGGAAGACGAGGTGATTGCCATGGCGAACGACACGATCTTTGGATTGGCAGCCTATTTCTATGCCAGCGACGTGGGCCGGATCACACGGGTGAATGAAGCACTGGAATATGGGATCATCGGTGTGAATACCGGGATCATATCGACCGAAGTTGCACCCTTTGGTGGGGTTAAGCAGTCTGGTCTGGGTCGCGAAGGATCGCGGCATGGCATGGAAGAGTTTCTGGAAATGAAATATACCTGCTTGTCGATCTGAGATGTTCGGCAGGGGGCGGTGGCGCTCCCGCCCCCTTCGGTCGGCCTTGCGGCCTTCTCAGGCGTTGGGCCCGGCCGCGCGTGCCGCGCGGTGCCTCCGGCGGAAGTATTTGGGCCAATAAGAAAGTGTGATCGTTTGCGGCCAATCAGGCGTGGTCGTGCCGTTATTCGGCATGGGCGGCGCAGTCTGATTTCGCAAATCTGTTACCTCAACGTTACGAAACGGACATGGCTTCGGGCGAGGGGAGTACGGCAAATTGAGTGGAGGGCTCCATGACACGATTTATCACCCTGACATCCGTCTTTGCCTTGGTGGCTGGCGCGGCTCAGGCGGAGATGAGCTTTAACAGGGTTGCGTCCTTTTCGACGTCGCTGAACATGGCCGAGGGTGAAGATCGCGCCCGCGAAACTTCGCCTGAGATCATCGATGCGACGGCGGATGGAATGACCCTGGTTTACACCGATAGCCCGTTGGAAGTTTTGGGTCGCGTGGATATCAGCGACCCGGCCAATCCCGTGCCCATGGGCAATATTGCGTTGGACGGCGAACCGACCAGTGTTGTGATCCAGAATGGGTTTGCCATTGTTGGGGTAAACACTTCCAAGTCCTTTACCGAGCCGTCAGGCTATGCGGCGTCGATCAATATTGTCGAAGGCAATGAGACCGACCGTTGTGATTTGGGCGGGCAGCCCGACAGTGTTGGCGCCGCGCCGGATGGCAGCTTTGTTGCCATCGCCATTGAGAATGAACGTGACGAGGATGCAGGCGACGGTCGGACAGGCCAATTGCCCGGCGGCAGTCTGGTGATGATTGACTTGACTGCCGAGGGATTGCTGGACTGCGATACATTGCGGTCCGTGGACATGGCTGGCATGGCTGAGGTGAGCCCGGAAGATCCGGAGCCCGAATTTGTAGACATCAACAGTTTGGGCGAGACGGTCGTCACGCTGCAGGAAAACAACCACCTGGTCGTGGTGGCGCAAGATGGATCCATCGTGAACCATTTCTCCGCCGGGTCTGTGGATCTGAGCGCGGTGGATCTGGGCGAAGAGGGCGCGCTGACCTTTGATGGCGAGCAGCCTGGTCGGGTGCGGGAGCCGGATGCGGTCAAATGGCTGGATGATGACCATTTCATCACCGCCAATGAAGGCGATATGGATGGCGGCAGCCGCGGTTGGACCGTGTTTAACAAGGATGGCACTGTCATCTATGAAAGCGGTCTGTCGTTTGAATATGCCGTGGCCGAGATTGGGCACTACCCGGAAGGGCGGTCTGGCAATAAAGGCGTAGAGCCTGAATCGGTGGGCATTGGGACGTTCGGTGGCGTGCCCATGGCCTTTATCGGGGCGGAGCGGTCTTCGGTCGTCGGCGTGTATGACATGACGGACCCGGCGGCTCCGGTTTTGGCGCAGCTTTTGCCGTCGGGCATTGGGCCTGAGGGCTATGTGACGATCCCGGAACGCAATCTTTTGGTGACTGCGAATGAAGTGGATCTGATCGAAGATGGCGGCGTTCGGGCCCATGTGATGATTTACCAGTATGGCGAGGGCGCTCCGGCCTATCCGATGCTGACATCGGCTGGGATCTCGCAGGACAATGGAGCTCCGGTCGGATGGGGTGCGATCTCTGGCATGGTCGCGGATGCCGATGAGCCAGGGATTATTTATGCGGTGAATGATAGCTTTTATGGCCAGCAGCCGACGATTTTCCGGATCGACGCGACGGCTCAGCCTGCGAAGATCGTCGACTACATCCGGGTGACGCGCGACGGCTACCCTGCGCAGAAACTGGATATGGAAGGTATTGCGTTGGACGGTGAAGGTGGTTTTTGGATCGCCTCTGAAGGTCGGACGGACCGAGTGACGCCCCATGCGATTTATCGTGTGACGGCAGAGGGCGAGATTGACGAAGAGATTGGCCTGCCGCCGGAATTGATGGCGGTGGAACGCCGGTTCGGGTTTGAAGGCGTGACCAAGGTCGGGGATGCACTTTGGATGGCTGTTCAGCGCGAATGGGCGGATGATCCGGAAAACCACGTGAAGTTGGTCAGCTACAATCTGGAAACCGAGACATGGGGCGCTGTTCTTTACCCGAAAGCGGACCCGGAGACCGGATGGGTTGGTCTTTCCGAGATCGTAGCCCACGGGGACTATGTCTATATCGTCGAGCGCGATAATCAGATTGGCGACGCGGCGGTGACGAAGAAGGTGTACCGGGTGCCGTTGGCCGAGATGGTTCCGGCCGAGTTGGGCAGTGAACTGCCTGTCGTCAGCAAGGAAGAGGTGCGGGATCTGATGCCTGATCTCAAGCAGTTGAATGGCTATGTGCAGGACAAGGTGGAAGGTCTTGCGATCGATGCGTCCGGCGAGGCATTCATTTCGACTGATAATGACGGTGTGGACGACCATTCCGGCGAGACGCTGTTCTTCTCGATCGGACAGCTTTGAAGTAGCTGCTATTAGGCGGCATGCCCGGGCCAATTGGCCCGGGCATATTCTTATTCTGGGCTTGGTGCGCTGGCGCGCACGTTTTCGATTGCCAACCCGACATCGGAATTAGAGCGGCAGTGCCAAACCGCTGGATGGTTTGCGGCAGAGAGGGTGGCGCGAACGGTGCGTCGGAACCATTGGCCTTTGCGCAGGCTTTGAAAGGCGAAGCGGTACTGTGCGAGGGGCCAGTCTTGGTTGCCTTTTGGCAGTTCGGGTCGGGTTTGTCCGATATGGCGCAAGGGACGTTGCAAGAGCCGCCAGGCCCTGGTCAGTTCTGGCGGATCGAGCCAGATGATGACGTCCGCCCGGCCCATGGCCGGTTTGAGCAGGCTGGGGCCGCCTTCGAGGATCCAGCGGTCTGATTGGAGAATTTCTGCCAGTGCCGCATCGATGTCCGGAGTTGGGCGTTTGACCCAGTTTCGGGTTAGGCGGATGGCGTCGTAAGCGTGCAGCGGAAGGTCTGGTCGTTCCGCCTTGATCAAGCGGGCCAGGCGGCTTTTGCCGGAGCCATTGGCGCCTGTGATGAGAATGCGCTGCATCGGGTCTGGCCTTTGCCACATGACCGGATCAGCGCCAAGTTCTATTCGCCGTAGGGGATCCAGATGGTTTTGATCTCGGTCGCGGCCTGGAGAAACGCCCGTCCTTCGCCCTCTGTGTGCCAGTTGCGGCTAGTCACCCATGTGCGTTTGAGGTTAAGCGCGGCGTTGGTTTCGATGGTTTTGGCCAGGGCGGGGTCAGCGAAAGACCAAACCGCGTCGACTGCCATATGTTTCGACAATGTGTCGGCCAGCGGTTCCGGATCGCCGGTGACGATGTTGACCACGCCTGCAGGCACATCGGACGTGTCCAGCACTTGGTAGAGGTCGGTCGCGGCCAAGGGCATGTGATCGGAAGGGACCAGCACGATCCTGTTGCCCATCGCGATCGCGGGCGCCATCGCGGAAATGGTGCCGAGAAGGGGGGCTTCGGTTGGGCAAATGGCCCCGATGATCCCGACCGGCGCGTTAAGCGCCAGGGCCAGGCCCCGGATCGGCACGGATTTGGCGGCACCGTCCATTTTGTCGGCCCAGGCGGCATAGGTGAAGAGGCGCGAAAGGCTGGCGGCCACCTCGGTTTCTGCTGCCTTTGCCGTGGCTCCGGCGCTTTGCAGGCGCGATGCGAATTCGTCGGATCGGGCAGAGAGGTTTTCGGCGATATAGTAGAGGATCTGTGCGCGCAAATGGGCGGTGGTTTTGGACCATCCCGCGGCCTTTTCTGCGGCTTCGACGGCATTTCGGATGTCTTTGCGAGTGCCGTCGCCAACATGGCCCAGCATTTTGCCTTTGGCACTGAGCACGGGGCGGGCATAGCCGCTGTCCGGTCGGGCCTGCTTGCCGCCGATATACATTTTGGCGGTTCGGTCGATGACTGCCGGAGCTGTCGTGTCGTTAGCGGCGACAGGTTTGGGCAGGCCCGCAGGTTTCGCCACGGTCTTGGGTTTTGTGTAGGCCTGTAGGCCCTCCCATCCGCCTTCGCGGCCAAATCCGCTGTCGCGGACGCCGCCAAACCCGGCTGCGGCATCAAGCATGTTGGTGCCGTTCACCCAAACCACACCGGCGGCCAGTTTTGGCGCGATGTCCAAAGCGAGGTTGATGTTCTCAGACCAGATAGAAGCTGCAAGGCCGTAACGGGTGTTGTTTGCCAGAGCCACCGCTTCCTCCGGCGTTCGAAAGGTGGCACCCACAAGGACCGGGCCGAAGATTTCATCCTGCATGAGGGGGTCGGCGGGGTTAAGGCCGGTAATCAATGTGGGCGGATAGTAGCAGCCCTCCGGGCAGTCGGCCTGGTACATTTCGCCTGTGTCTCCCCGGGCGTCGACCATGGTGGCAATGGTGTCCCGCTGGGTAGGATCGACGATGGCACCTATGTCGGTGCATTTATCCATCGGATCACCAGTGCGAAGCCTGTCCATCCTGGTGCGCAGTTTGGCATAGAAGCTCTCGGCAACCGCTTCATGGACCAGAAGGCGGGAACCTGCACAGCAGACCTGACCCTGGTTGAACCAGATCGCGTCGACAAGACCCTCGATCGCGCTGTCTTGATCGGCATCATCAAAGACGATGTAGGGGGATTTGCCGCCCAGTTCGAGCGTAAGCGCCTTACCCGTTCCCGCGGTGGCACGCCGGATGGCGCGGCCAACATCGGTGGAGCCTGTAAAAGCGATCTTATCGACGTCTGCCGCGACGATCATCTCGCCCACGGCCCCGTCGCCGGTGACGATGTTGATCACGCCAGGGGGCAAACCTGCCTCGCGCGTGATTTCGGCAAAGAGCAGGGCGGTCAAAGGAGTATACTCGGCTGGTTTCAAAACCACACTATTGCCCATCGCGATGGCCGGTGCGATCTTCCAGGCAAGCATCAGCAAGGGAAAGTTCCAGGGGATGATCTGCCCGCAGACGCCCAAGGGCTGGCGCCCCGGCAACTCCGCCTCCATCAATTGCGCCATGCCCGCATGGTAGTAGAAATGGCGTTGGACGAGAGGGATGTCGATATCCCGGCTTTCGCGGATCGGTTTGCCATTGTCGAGCGTTTCGAGGACGGCAAAGAGCCGGGCATGTTTTTGCAGCAGGCGCGCGATCGCGTAGAGGTGGCGGGCACGCTGGTGCCCGGTCAGCGCCGCCCATTTCGGCTGAGCCCTGCGGGCCGCGTGGACGGCGGCATCGATATCCGCTTGGCTGGCTTGAGAGATTTGGGCCAAAGTCGCACCTGTCGCGGGATTTCGCGTTTCAAACAGCGCGTCCGGTGCAGTGAATTCTCCGGCGATGAAATGCCCGAACCTGCCCTGATGGGTCGCGATCCAATCAAGGGCCGGGCCCGGGCTTTCAGGGGCCGGGCCGTAGTCCAGGCTCTCAAAGATCTCTCGGGTCGTCATGACAGGCAACCTTATCCATTAAGAAATTTCGGGCGTTGTACCCCGCACCGGTGGTTCCCAAACCCAAGCCTTACCCCAGCAGTCGCACAGCGCCTCTTGCGCCAAGAGAAAACCGGGGGAGAGGCGCGGCACCACAGGTCAGGCCATCGGATGACGGTAGTTGGCAGAATACGCTCCCGAGACATGGTGATCGAGCTGGCGTTCGATGTCGCCCAAGAGCGATGAGGCCCCAAACCGAAAGAGTTCGGGCTGCAGCCATTCTCGCCCCAGTTCTTCTCGGATCAGCATCATGTAGGTCAGCGCATCCTTGGCCTTTGAGATACCGCCTGCTGGTTTGTAGCCCACGCGATAGCCGGTGCGCTGGTGGTATTCGCGGATGGCTCTCAGCATGGTCAAGGTGACGGGCAAGGTGGCATTGACCGGTTCTTTGCCGGTGGAGGTTTTGATGAAGTCGGCGCCCGCCATCATGCAGATAAGAGACGCCCGGGCCACATTTCGGAGCGTGCCAAGTTCTCCTGTCGCCAGAATTGCTTTGACATGGGCGTCGCCGCACGCGTCGCGGAAGGTCTTCATTTCGTCGTAAAGCGCGGTCCAATCGGCGGTCAGCACATGTCGGCGGGTAATGACGATGTCAATTTCGGCGGCGCCCGCTGCAACGCTTTCCTCTATTTCGGCGACGCGCAGTCGGAAGGGCGACAGGCCGGCTGGAAATCCGGTTGAGACGGCTGCGATGGGAATAGAGGTTGCACTCAGAGCCTCGCGGGCCGTGCCGATCATATCATGGTAAACGCAGACCGCGCCTGTTGTGAGGTCGGTCATCCCGAGCGCGTTGAGCAGGTCCTGTCGTACAGGCTGACGCGCTTTGGCGCAGAGTCTGGACACGCGGCCTGGCGTGTCGTCTCCGGAGAGTGTGGTCAGATCGATGCAACTGATTGCGCGTAAAAGCCAGGCGGCCTGATGATCCTTTTTGACGGTCCGCCGACCGGCCAGTGAAGAGCATCTCCGCTCGATGGCAGAACTGTTGGCCTGAACCTTGGCAACCCAATTCAAATCCAGCGGAAGGCCAGGATTTCGCACCATAGTTGGTGCCACGGGCAGCGTTGTCGGTTTCAGGTTGGTCACTTCCATAGGGGTGAGGGTCGCATGGCACCGTGTTCGGGGCAAGGGGCGCTGGTGCGATCCATAGCGGCGGTGTCGCGTTTAGCGGGATCTATGGAAAGTCGGCTTTCACATGGGAGCCAAGGGCGAGAGACAGTGACATTTGCTTGGTGACATGCGCTAGCGGAGGCGCGCAAGCGCGCCACGATATGTCCCCCTTCCGGGACTTCGCCCCGTCAGGGGTGGCATGCGAATAGGCGTCGCCAGATTTCGGCAAAACGCTTGTGATCCACGCTGGAACGACGCGCTGACGGCGTTTCGTGAAACGCCGTCGGCGCGGCGCCGGGCCCAACTGGCGGTGAGCGCGACAGCGCGATGGCGACGGGCGGGAGCGCTACGAGGCAAAATCCGTCGTTCTGTCAAGGTTGCAGTCCGACGGCTTCCTCCGCTGCCTGCGCCAGGAATGTTGTCAACTGTCGTGGATCAATCGGTTTGTTCAAAAGCGGCACATCCGCCATCTGACATTCTTGCCGCAAAAGCGACGACCGGTTCGCCGACACAATTGCCGCAGGAAGGCCAGGATGGCGGTCTTGCAGAATTTTCAAGAGCTGAACGCCTGTCAAATCGCCGTCCAAGTGGTGATCAATCAGCAAAGCATCCGGGCAAATCTGAATATCTTCCAGAAGCTCCAGGGCGCTTTCCCCATCATCGACGTCCAGAACACTAACGCCCCAGCGCTCCATCAAAAGACCCAGTGCACGGCGAAATTCCAGATCATTATCGACAAGTAGAACAATCAGTCCTGTTTGTTCCAAGATGCCTTCGCCCGATCGTGGAGCCTCGACAGTCGGTTGTTCGCGGGTTTGGTTGGCGCGAGGCAAGCTGACGAAAAACCCGCTGCCTTTGCCTATTTCAGACCACAGCCCCAGCGGATGGCCGAGACGGGCACAGGCTCGTTCCACAATAGCAAGTCCAAGTCCCATACCTTCAGATGCGCTGGCGCGGGCATTCAGTCTGGAAAATTCCTGGAAAATTACGTCCTGATCCGCTTCTGCGATGCCCGGCCCTGTATCCCAGACCTCGACCCGAAGCGTATGCGCCTTCTGGCGGACACCGACCAGAACGCGACCCTGATCCGTATAGCGAATTGCATTGGATATCAGGTTGCGCAGGATCCGCCGAAGAAAGGCTGCGTCCGTTTCGACGATGCCGGAACAACTCACGATCCTGAAATCCAGTCCTTTGGCCCGGGCCAAGGGTTCCATCTCAGACTGCAGCGGGGTCAAAACGTCCATCAAAGGCACGGGCGCCACGTCGAAAGAGGCCTTTCCCGCTTCGAGCCGGGAGATATCCAGCAGGGCATCAATGATCTGTTCAACAGAAGCGAGCGCGCTTTCCGCCTTGAAAATGATCTCCCGGTCGAGTTCTGACCGCGTAGGTCCGTTCAGAGCTGATACATAGAGCTTGGCCGCCGAAAGGGGTTGCAGCAAGTCGTGGCTGGCCGCAGCGACGAAGCGCGATTTGGAGGCATTTGCCCGTTCTGCTGCCGCGAGGGCGTCCTCCAGGTCCAGGGTCCGGTCAAGCACCCGCTGTTCCAACAGTTCATTGGCCTCGAACAACGCTCGGGCGGCCGCCCGTTCGGAGGTAACATCGGTGAAACTGATCACAAATCCATGTTCGGGCATTTCCTGGCAGAAGACGGATAAAGTAAGACTGTCGCCACGCCGTATTTCGAAGCTGAGCGGGGGTCGATCAGACTGCCGGTTGACCCACGCCAACAAATCAGACCGGCTTACCCCATGTTCGAATTGTATATCCTGGGGCAGGCGATCCAGGATCTGCGAAAAGCCTGCACCGACCTGAAAACGTCTGGCCGGCAAAGACAGCAAATTGCTGACCCGTCGGTTCCATCCGGCCAGACGCGCATGGCGATCAAAAATGCAAACGCCCTGGTTGAGATGATCGAGCGTTGCCCGCACCATGCGTGCCTGGCGATCGATCAGTCTGCTCCGTTCCTGCCGCTCGACCCGCATAATGTCGGTGATATCGGTCTGAAGGATCACGGTACCGCCATTGCCGGTCCGGTGTTCGCTGACTTGCAGCCACCGATCCTGGGTCAGACGGACGTTGAACATGACACTCTTATCTCTGTGTCGCCGCAGACGCTTTTCGGCCCAGTCCGAGGGGCGCTGATCGACGGGCAAGGCGAGAAATCGGCTCTGGCTGACCTTCGCCACATAATCGGTGAAGGCCAGTCCGGGTTGCAGGTCCTGCGTGACGTCCCGCATATGCTGGCAGAACCGGCTATTGGACAGAACCAGCGTGTCTTGCGGACTAAAGAGTGCGAACCCTTCGCTGATCGTTTCGATCGCATCGGTGAGATCGGCCCGGGCCCGTTCTGTTGCGGCATTGGCCTCGGCCAATTGCGAATTGCTCTGGTGCAGCAGGTCGAGCGTATGTTCCAGATCCTGAGTTCGCGCGCGGACCTCTTCTTCCAACGCGGCTGCGCGTTCAAACTGAACGTAGGCCAACCCCGACCGATCTGTGTCCTGTTCGACCCTGCGCATCAAAGCGGCGCTGATTTGCAGAAGCTTCTCGTTCTGACGCTCAAGACTGTCGTCGGGGTTCAGAATCGACATCAAGGCACACCGTCCAGCGGTGGATAGATCGCCACGCCCGTCATGGTCTGGTTGACATGCATGCTTCGGAACTGTTCGCCATAGGTCGAAAAACCGATCACACGGTTGTCCGCGAGAATGCCCGAAATCCTCGGACTGATCCGGCGTTGATCCGCTTCGACCCGACGCAGAATGCAGTCGCAGGCCAGAATCAGGGAAGGTGCATGGGGTTGGCGCAGGCGGGTAAATTCCCGTTCCAAATGCCGGTCCATCTCGGTCTGCCGGGCAAGGGACAGCACTGCGCCTTCATCGATTGCGGCCAGAAACACCAATTCGTTTTTGTCGGTCGCCCGTTGGATGGATCGGACATGGTGGCGCTCGCCCACGCGGACGACGATAGGATGCGCGGCCAAGGTGCTCTGGTCGAGTTGATCAGGATCGATACCAAGGATGCGGGCATATTCCTCGGCTGCGGGCTCGGCGTTGATTTCCATGACAATCCGGCCCTGTGGAGCGGCCTTTGTCACCACCATCCGCTGATCAGTGGGGATAAGGTGATCCAAACTGAAAACTCGAACGGGGCAACTGGTGCGGATGATGGTCAACAGGGCAGCATCCTGCATCACCTTTTCGCCATGGGCCAGAAAGGTCGCGCAGTAGCGGTTTCCGTCGCCTGCTGACCCGCCGAATAGCGGAACGGAACCAAGGCCAGAAGCTAACATGGCGGTCAACT
Source organism: Pseudomonadota bacterium (assembly GCA_038526275.1). Classification (GTDB taxonomy): domain Bacteria; phylum Pseudomonadota; class Alphaproteobacteria; order Rhodobacterales; family Rhodobacteraceae; genus 188UL27-1. The sequence continues at coordinate 19,671 of JBCBGY010000003.1, forward strand.
CGTCTTCCCGCATCGACAAACCGTCGATCAGGAGGAAAGCGAATTCGTTTTCCAGATGTGCGGCTTCGCGCGCCAACTGGCGGCGGGCCTTGATCACGCGCTCGATCTGTGACTGCGGATCCAGATTTGATAACGGGGCAAGCTCCAGCGTGGTGGAGGCAAAACTCTGGCGGGGAAAGGCCGCGGCGACCACATGACCGTCAGCATAGCCGCCCGAGCCTATTTCCCCAGCTGTGGTACAGGCCACAACAGTCGCGCCGGCAAAGGCCTGGGACGCGTCCCGGGCAATATGATCAAAGTCCGCCAGGGGGCTGACGAAGAGACAGACCAATGAAAGGTCTGTGGATCCCAACCCGTCGCGTAAGTCCGGTATTCCGGTTTCCTTACAGACCTTTATTTCGGCCGTGCGCGGCTGAGTTCCTTTATGAGCCTCCCGGTCGGACGGAGAGCAACTTCCGTCCACAGGTTAATCCCGTTCATTGTTTTATCTACAAATGATATGATCGGGATTAGGTATTTGGCAAGACGCTGCCAAAGTGAGCCTCTTGCGCGATCAACACAGCCTGGGTTCTGCTATGGACGCCGAGCTTGCGCATGATGGCCGTGACATGGGCTTTCACTGTGGTCTCGGCAATCGACAGATCATAAGCGATTTGTTTGTTTAGTTTACCTTCGCAGATCAGTTGTAAGATCCGTGACTGTTGGTTGGTAAGTGTCGACAAACGGGTCATCGCATCGTCGCGGGCTTGCGCACCCGCCGAATCTGCGGCGACCTCAACGAAGCCTTCCGGCGTGTACGTCCCACCGTCCAGCACCAGATTAATGGCCTCACCAAAAACATCGCGTTGGCTGTGTTTTGGCACAAATCCCGCAGCCCCGGCCCGAAGAGAGTGGCTGATCATGCGATTGTCCGCCATGGACGATACAACAACAATCGGAATGCCGGGGGCCGCCGTTCGCAAACGGATCAGGCCATCAAGGCCGTTCACATCCGGCAGGTTCAGATCAAGAACAATCAGGTTTGGGCTTCCCGCCGTCTTGATCTTTTCAATCGCTGTTCCAAGGCGGTCGGCGGTATCGATCCTGCTGAAGGACGCAACCGACCTTAAGGTGAGCGTCAGCGCATCACAAAAAAGGGGATGGTCGTCGATGACGAGGGCGCGTTCGGTCGAAGGCTGTCGTGCAGGACCCATAATCTCTCCCATATAGGATGATCGTAGCCTTTGGATCATCGGATCGTCACTAGCCAATTGGTAGAACATTTTCCCGCCTTAGCGCCGAAGGCAGGGAGGAGTGGAAGAAATAAGCGCGACAAAATGCTACCATCAACAGGCTGCTTGGTCCCGAGAGATCCGTTCAAATATCTGAAAAATGTTGAGCTTCATCATCAAAGGAACGCCCTTAATCCGCGGCTATTGCCAATCAAATGCATGAAAGAAACCGCGAGTCGGTTGACGTCGCTGTCCCCGGCCATAGTGTGCACGAACTTGCGGCGTGCTGGCGGATTGAAGAAACGAAATAAATCCGATGGTATTGCCGTTCGTTAATGCGACCAAAGTGAACGGGGTGAAGATACGCCCGTGTGTGCGGTTCATGGTCTCGGTCGAGGTATGACACGACATCAGAGAGGAATAAGACCATGAAAATGAGTGCAGAGCGTGAAATCAAAGCGCCGCCCGCGGATGTGTGGGCCGCTTTGCTGGATGCGGAAGTCCTAAAGGCCTGTGTGCCAGGCTGCCAGGAAATGACCGGTTCGCCCGACGAAGGTTTTGAAGCCGTCGTTGTACAGAAAGTCGGCCCCGTGAAGGCCACGTTCAAAGGCGGCGTGACCCTTTCCGACATCATAGAGACGGAAAGCGTTACGATCACGGGCGAAGGCAAAGGCGGCGCGGCTGGCTTCGCCAAAGGTGGGGCGAGCGTAAAGCTGGCGCCAAGCGAGACAGGTACTTTGCTCAGCTATGATGTAGAGGCGAAGGTCGGTGGCAAACTGGCCCAACTGGGCAGTCGGATCATTGACGGATTTGCCAAACGAATGGCCGATCAGTTTTTCGAACGGTTTCAAGCTGCCGTGGAAGGACCGGAAGAAGAATCAGTCGGAGCCGAAGAAGGTACGCCAGAGGGCAAAAAGAAGGGTTGGCTGAAACGACTTGTGAGTTAAAGTCCATCCAACAATTGAAGATGACGGGGAGGACTTAAAGCATGACGTCAGTCACAATGACCGTGAACGGCAAGCCCGTAAGCGGTGACGTCGAAGGGCGGACCCTGCTTGTGCAGTTTCTGCGTGAAGACCAGAAATTGACAGGCACCCATGTGGGCTGCGACACCAGCCAGTGCGGTGCCTGCCAGGTTCATGTGAACGGCAAGGCCGTAAAATCCTGCACGATGCTCGCGCTTGAAGCGGACGGTGCCGAGGTGACGACCATCGAAGGCATGGCCAATGCCGATGGGTCGCTCTCTGTCATTCAACAAGCCTTTCAAGATCACCATGGCCTGCAATGCGGTTTCTGCACGCCGGGCATGGTGATGACCGCAGCGGCGCTACTGAAAGAAAACCCGAAGCCGACAGAGGCCGACATACGGCACTATCTGGAAGGCAACATCTGTCGCTGCACTGGATATCACAACATTGTCAAAGCCATATTGGCTGCGAGCGGACAGGACGTAGCACAAATCGCAGCGGAATAGGGCTGCCGCATGAGCCCGGAAATCACATGGATGGCTGCATCGGCTATCCTGACCGCCTTAATGTTTGTGCCCTACATTTTGGCCTACATCACGGAGGTGGGCCTGGTCGCTGCTTTGACGCAGCGGGTTGGTGACGATGTGGGCCAAGCCGCCTGGGTCCAAAGGGCCCAGTGGGCGCATCGAAACATGATCGAAAACATGGTTGTGTTTGGTCCATTGGCGGTGGCGGTCAGCGTCGTGGGTGTGAGTTCGGCTTGGACAATCGGGGCGGCTGCGGCTTTCTTTTGGCTGCGATTGGCCCACTATGTGATGTACTGCTTTGGAATTCCGGTCATTCGAACGCTGCTCTTTGCGGGCGGTGTCCTGTGCCAAATCATTCTGGCCATCGCGCTTTTGGCGGGGGGCTGAACTTCAGAACAGACATGCGGATAGGTCGCAAACGGCCACAGCATCTTAGGGAGGATCAACATGCCGAAGGATAATGGCATTGGCGCATCGACGAAGCGCCGCGAAGACGTTCGGTTCCTGACGGGTAAGGGACAATATACAGACGACATCAACATTCACGGCCAGACCTATGCGTATTTTCTGCGGTCTGATGTGGCCCACGGAACGATCAATAGCCTAGGCACCGAGGCGGCATCCAAGATGCCCGGGGTACTGCAAATCCTGACATCGAAAGACTTTGAAGCTGTCGGCGGTCTGCCATGCGGTTGGCAAGTCACCGATCGGCATGGCCAACCGATGCAAGAGCCCAAGCATCCGGTTCTGGCCGAAGGTAAGGTTCGCCATGTAGGCGATCCGATCGCCATGGTCGTGGCCGAAAGCCTGGAACAGGCACGCGATGCCGCCGCCGCGATCGAGGTAGACATCACCGAGCTTGACGTCGTGATGGACATGAAGTCGGCCCTCGCCGATGGCGCAACCAAGGTGCATGACGACCTAAGCTCGAACCTTTGCTATGATTGGGGTTTCGTCGAAGAGAACCGAGAAGCCGTGGACGAGGCCATCAAAAATGCGGCCCATGTGACGACGCTGGAACTGGTGAACAACCGCCTTGTGGCCAACCCGATGGAACCGCGCGTGGCTGTCGGTGACTATAATGCCGCCACAGATGAACACACGCTCTACACGACCAGCCAGAACCCCCACGTCATTCGCCTGTTGATGGGCGCTTTCGTTCTGGGCATCCCGGAGCACAAGCTGCGGGTCGTCGCGCCCGATGTGGGCGGCGGGTTCGGTACCAAGATCTACCATTATGCCGAAGAGGCCGCCTGCACGCTGGCCGCGAAGCTTTGTGGTCGTCCGGTCAAGTGGACGTCCAGCCGGTCAGAGGCGTTTGTGTCAGACGCCCATGGCCGCGATCACGTCACGAAAATCGAACTTGCCCTGGATGCGGATCACAAATTCACGGCGATCCGGACTGACACCTACGCCAATATGGGTGCCTATCTGTCGACCTTTGCACCGTCGATCCCGACCTGGCTGCATGGCACGCTGATGGCTGGTAACTATACAACGCCGCTGATCTACGTGAATGTGAAGGCTGTCTTTACCAACACAACGCCCGTTGACGCCTATCGCGGCGCGGGCCGGCCAGAGGCCACGTTCCAGTTGGAGCGGGTCATCGACAAGGCCGCGCGGGAACTGAACGTCGATCCTGCTGAATTGCGCCGGATCAACTTCATTAAGCCCGAACAGTTCCCCTACGCCACGCCGGTGGCCGTGGAATACGACACCGGCAACTACCATGCGACGCTGGACAAAGCGCTCGACATGATTGACGCGTCCGGGTTCGAAGCGCGGGCCGCGGAGAGTAAGGCGAACGGCAAGTTGCGGGGCCTTGGCATTGCGCACTTCATCGAAGCATGCGGCATCGCGCCTTCCAACCTGGTGGGTCAGCTTGGCGCGCGGGCGGGCCTTTACGAAAGCGCCACCGTTCGTGTGAATGCGACAGGTTCGATCAGCGTACTGACTGGATCCCACAGCCATGGACAGGGTCACGAAACGACCTATCCTCAGGTGGTGGCCGAAATGCTGGGCATTGATGAAGGCATGATCGATATTGTCCATGGCGATACGTCCAAAACCCCCATGGGTATGGGCACCTATGGCTCCCGCTCCATCGCGGTAGGCGGCTCGGCCATGGTTCGGGCGACCGAGAAGATCATCAACAAGGCCAAGAAGATCGCTGCGCATTTGCTGGAAGCATCCGAGGCCGATATCGAACTCAAGGACGGCGCCTTCAGCGTGGCTGGCACGGACAAATCGGTTGCCTGGGGCGATGTGACTTTGGCCGCCTATGTGCCGCATAACTATCCGCTGGAAGACATTGAGCCCGGGCTCGAAGAGACGGCCTTCTATGATCCGTCAAACTTCACCTATCCTGCAGGCGCTTACCTGTGTGAGGTCGAGGTCGACCCAGATACGGGCAAAGTGGATGTGCTTGAATTCGTGGCGGCTGACGATTTTGGCAATGTCATCAACCCGATGATCGTTTACGGTCAGGTTCATGGCGGTGTGGCTCAAGGGATTGGCCAGGCCTTGCTGGAAAACTGCGCCTATGACGAAAACGGGCAACTCTTGTCCGGATCCTACATGGATTACACAATGCCGCGGGCCGACGACCTGCCGATGTTCAACGTGGATCATTCCTGCATCACGCCCTGCACTCACAATCCGCTGGGCGTGAAAGGGTGCGGTGAGGCAGGCGCGATCGGGTCGCCACCGGCCATCGTGAATGCTGTGATTGATGCGCTGCATCGCGCCGGTCACACGCACGTCACCCACATCGATATGCCGCTAACGCCATCTCGTGTTTGGGCGGCGATGAACGGTTAAGCAACCATTAATCAGCCTGGTCCAAGGTCGGGGCAGGCTGAGACTCTTGGAGAATAAGATGCATAACTTTGAGTTTGTGAAGCCCACGACAATTGCTGATGCCGCTGCCGCGCTGGGAGGAGACGATGCGCAGGCCCTCGGCGGTGGCCAGACGTTGCTTCCGACGATGAAGCAACGTCTGGCCGCACCGTCAGCATTGGTCAGCCTGACGAGCATCGGCGAAATGGTGGGGATCTGCACCAGCGATGCCGGCGAGATCTGTATTGGCGGTGCAACGACCCATGCCCAGGTGGCTCTGGAGACGGCGTCCTCCTATCCGGGCCTTTCCGGCCTGGCCTCCGGCATTGGGGACCCGGCCGTGCGCAACCGGGGGACGATCGGCGGAAGCCTCGCCAACAATGACCCTGCCGCGTGCTATCCCGCCGCTGTTCTGGGCTCCGGCGCTACGGTCGTGACCAACAAACGCGAGATTTCGGCCGACGACTACTTCCAAGGCATGTTTTCAACTGCTTTGGACGAAGGGGAACTTATCACTGAAGTGCGTTTCCCAGTGCCCGAATCCGCGAACTACCAAAAGTTCGTTCAGCCTGCGTCGCGTTTCGCATTGACTGGGGTTTTTGTGGCCAAATTCGCCGGTGGCGTTCGGGTCGCGATCACGGGTGCTTCTGAAGAAGGTGTCTTCCGGTGGACCGAGGCGGAAACCGCGCTTTCATCAAACTTTGGTGTGGACGCGATTTCGGGTCTTTCTGTTTCGGCAGATGGAATGATCAGTGATTTGCACGGAACTCCAGACTATCGCGCCAATCTTGTTAAGGTCATGACGGGTCGCGCTGTCGAAGCGGCAAGTTGACCTAAACCGCAGGGTGCCGTCAGCGAGGTGCCCTGCGGATGATACGGGGCCGGACGAAAAGACAGCAAAATGACATGTCGCTGGAACCTTGGTTCCAGGCCGGCGTTACGCGATCAGTTTTGTCGCCTGACGCTTTATTCCAGTCCTCGCTTGCGGAGCTCTGCCGTGATACTGAACAGCGAAGGCGAGAGGGCTCCACCCTTTTCAAGTTCGCGAAGAATAACAGTGGTTTCGGTGCCGCTATCGTCAGTGATCACCCACTGGCGCAACTCTGTCGGATTTGCTGTGAAAACCAGTTGGATATTGCCATATTCGGGATGCTCTGGGTCCTGAGCGCGGACGATGGTTTTGGCGCCGTCGACTGTATGGCCCGTCACCATTTTAGCCCGTCCCAGATCGACGTTGCGCTCGAGGATCAAGTTCAGCGGAGTGCGCCGAAGCGGGTATTGATCAGGCGGTACATTTGATTTTGGATCAAAGACAGCGACTTGTCCGCCGCCAGCGATCACCAGGTTATTGTCCGGCGGGTCATATTCAAACCGGGTCCGACCGGGGCGTCGAATATAAAGTGTGCCGGTGGAGATCGTTCCGTCTTCATTAACCTGAGTGAAACCGCTCTTGGCCGACTGCAGGCCATTGAGGTACCCGGATAGTTCTGTCAACGAGATCTTCTCGGCAATCGCAGGGAATGTCGTGAAGGCAACGAAAATGATGGCGAGGACTGGTGCAAAATTTTTCATGTCGGCTCACTTAACTACTTTTACGGCGCTCCGCAGCATCGCTCTGCAGCATCCGTTGCGTCAATCCGCGCACACGGTTCGTTGATAGGCAATATCGCTCTCACCGAAACAGATAGCATGCGCCCGAGCAAACGATTGATCACTTTGCTCTTTGATCTGCCATCATAGGCGAAAAGCTCGTGCGAGGATTGACGCGACGGATGTCTCTTGCGCCAGCTTTGTGACCCGAAAACCCGGGATAGCCCTCTAAGCGCGGGTGGTGGTTAGGCCGCGGCGGCTTCCGTGGCGCTGGTGTCACTTTCGCTCGTCTTAAAGTTTCCGGCACTGGAGCGAAGATTAGCGGCACCCTCTTGCAGAGAGGCACTTTCGTGCCGGCAGGATTCAGCAATTTGAACCGTTTGTTGAGCTGATGCCTCCAGGCTACCGACTGTGCTTGTGATGCCAGACAAACTGCTGGACTGCTGAGCTGTCGCGGCAGATATCTCTGACACGAGCTTATTGATGCTTTGAATCTTGTCCACAATATCGCCAAGAGCGAACCCGGTCTTGCCAACCAAATCCACACCGCGTTCAACTTGAGATGAACTTGTGTCGGTCATGGTTTTGATTTCATTCGCGGCTTCCGATGCCCGTTGGGCCAGCGCACGGACTTCAGACGCGACAACGGCAAATCCGCTGCCGGCCTCCCCGGCTCGTGCGGCTTCAACCCCAGCGTTCAACGCGAGCAAGTTGGTCTGGAATGCAATTTCGTCGATCAGACCGATTGTCTGGGCGATCTGATCGGATGATGCCTTGATCTCGTTCATTGCAGCAATCGCTTCTTGAACGATGTCGCCACCACTTTCAGCGCCTTCTCGGGCGGTCGTCACATATTCATCAGTCTCGGCAGCACGTTGGGCAATGGTGGACACAGACTGCGAGACTTCAACGACAGACGCGGCTGCTTGTTCCGCCGAACTGGCCTGCTTGCTGGTTTGAACAGTTAGATCCTGTGATGACCTTGATAGCTCATCCGCATTTTGCAAGATGCCGGCTGCATTGATCACCACCTGCCCGATCAGGCTCTCCAGCCTGTCGCAGGACGTGTTAAAGTTCTGACGAAGCCCCTCATACGTCCCGTCGAAGGGCGTTTTGATCCGGTACGCTAAGTCACCTTCGGCCAAATTCGATAGGCCTTTTGACAGCGCCTCTACCACCAGCTTCTGGGTTTGCTGTTGTCGCGCACGCATCGCATCCCCTTCGCGTGCCTCCAAAAGGCGTTCTTTCAGATGTATCAGGCTTTCGCTCAATGCCCTGATCTCTGCCAATTCGTTGCGGCCGACATGGACATTTTGGTCGAGATCGCCTGATGCCACGTGGGTAAGAGCCGTGGTGGTGCTCTCTAGCCGGCTGGTCACGACACGATTGATTAAGCGTGCAATGAAGAACATGCTGGCCGTTGCGACAAGTAAGCCAGCTATTTTCGCGTAGAGAGCAAACTGAGAAGCTTGCAAACGCTGATTCCAATATTCACCAGATGCTTCACCGAACGTGACAACAAGCTGCTCAAACCCAGCCAATGCCTCACTCGATTGGGCGAAGAAATCTTCAAATGTAATAGGGTAGCCGTCGGTTTTAGCCTGTTCTGTTACACTTAGCAGTGTTTCCGTTGTGGCCGCATAGTCCTCGAAATAGGTTTTGCCGGCGAGATTGACCTGCTTGAGGAGTTTGGGATCGAAATCCACCGAGGCCAAAATATTCTCCATCGACTGCCAAGCGCCCTCTGCACGACTGGTGTCGATTGAAACTGCAGAGAGATCTCCCGGTGAAAGTGGTGAACCGGTCAGTGTAGCGATTGCAAAGTATGTTCGGGCACGTCCGCCAAATTCGCGGATCTCCCAAGCACGGTTTTGCAACGCACTGAGTGACAATGACATGGTGGATTTGCCCGTGCTGACCACTTGCAGTCGTTCAGTCAAGTTTTGGAGCTGATTGATTGTTTCCTTTAGTTCGAATGGCAGCTTGTAAACCCGGGCCGAGTCGCGCTCTGACAGTGGTCGAGCGAGTGACAGGTCTACTTCTCGGCGAAGTGCGTCGATGCGGTCACGCAACTGACGAGTCTCTCGGGCAAAACCTGCTGCTCCGGACAGACCTTTCAGGTTCGTATCTACGAGATTTTCCACCTGCTGAAGTTCGCGATCCGATATTTTGCGCTGCTCATCTATGATGTTGCGGAACGCGGCCGGTATTGGATCCTTAAGCGCCAGAGAGACTTGTGTGACACTTCGTTCAAGCGACAACGCAACCGTCCCGTTCGACCAACCGGTTTTGGCTTCGGCCAGCTCGGCCAAACTTGATACCTCGTAATAGGTATCGACATTATTTTTTATCGAGTTTCCAAGGGCGACCAGAACGATCAGTGCCAAACTGGAGAGAAAGATATTGAAAAACGTCGCGATACGCATGGGGACCCTCTGAACTGACGGAACCCTGCTACCAAAGGGCGGTTACCGTTTGGCTTATAGTTCAAGTTTTCGCGATATTCTTCGGCAGTAGGCCAGGGCCTACTGTTGTTCTGGCACCAGTATCTCGCGCTTGCCGACGTGGTTCGATGGGCTGACGAGACCATTGTCTTCCATCTGCTCTACCAGCCGCGCCGCCTTATTATAGCCGATGGCCAGTTTGCGCTGAATATAGGAGGTCGAGCATTTGCGATCCGTCAGAACAATCTGCACGGCCTGGTCGTACAGCGCATCCTCACCATCGGTATTGCCACCAAGACCAAGGACTTGGTCGATACTGCTTTCCTTATCCTCTGCAGGTCCTTCGACCACGCCTCCTACATATTCCGGCGGGCCCTGGAGCTTCAGATGTTTGACGATTTCCTCAACTTCTTCGTCGCTGACAAAGGGGCCATGGCAGCGGATGATCTTGCCGCCACCGGCCATGTAAAGCATGTCGCCCATACCCAGCAGTTGTTCGGCCCCCATCTCGCCCAGGATCGTACGGCTGTCGATCTTGGAGGTCACCTGAAAGCTGATCCGCGTCGGGAAGTTGGCCTTGATCGTACCGGTGATTACATCGACCGAAGGGCGTTGCGTTGCCATGATCAGGTGGATGCCCGAGGCTCGCGCCATTTGGGCCAGGCGCTGAATGCAGGCCTCGATCTCCTTGCCTGCAACCATCATCAGGTCGGCCATCTCGTCAACGATGACCACGATATAGGGCAGGGCCTCGGGCGCGAATTCCTCCGTTTCGAACACGGGCTCGCCCGTTTCGTCATCGAAGCCGGTTTGAACCGTGCGGCTGAACATCTCGCCTTTGGATTGCGCGTCCCGGACCCGGCCATTGTAGCCTTCGATATTGCGGACACCCATCTTGGACATTTTGCGGTAGCGATCTTCCATTTCGCCCACGACCCATTTCAGGGCTACCACCGCCTTTTTCGGGTCGGTCACGACCGGTGACAATAGATGCGGAATGCCGTCATAGACGCTGAGTTCCAGCATCTTCGGGTCGATCATGATCAGCCGACAATCGTCCGGCGAAAGCCGGTAGAGCAGCGATAGGATCATCGTATTGATCGCCACAGATTTACCAGAACCGGTGGTGCCCGCGATCAGCAGGTGGGGCATCTTAGCAAGGTTCGCAACCATCGGCTCGCCACCGATATCCTTGCCCAAGGCCAGGGGCAGTCGCATGTTGCTGTCGCCAAAAGAGCGGGCCGAAAGGATCTCGCGCAGTACGACCTTTTCCCGCATGGCGTTGGGCAGTTCGATCCCGATCACGCTACGCCCCGGCACGGTCGAAACCCGCGCGCTGAGTGCTGACATTGACCGGGCGATATCGTCGGCCAACCCGATCACGCGCGACGCTTTCAGGCCCGGGGCGGGTTCCAGTTCATACATCGTGACAACAGGGCCAGGGCGGACGCTGACGATCTCGCCCTTCACACCATAGTCATCCAGAACATTTTCCAGCATCCGAGCATTTTCTTCCAGCGACTCATCGCTGAGCTGCTGCCGCGGGATGTCGTCGGGATTACCAAGCAGGGAAAGCGGAGGATATTCCCAATCTTCGCTCGGAGTTCCGAGCGCCAGAGATGGCTGGGCTTCAGCCTCGGCCTTCTTGGACGGCGCTGCTGGTTTGCGAACCGGATGCTGCACGATGGGGCGGGGCTCTTCCACTGGTTCAGCGGTCGGCAGCGTGAAGCTGGCAGGTGTGGGCAGGGCATCTTCGATATCGTCAACCTCCGCCATGGGGGCGGGCCGAATAGCGTTGGGGTTTTTCACCAGCAACGGTTCGGGCTTGCGCGCCTGCACGGGGGGTTCGGCGCGGACAACGGGAGGTTCCATGCGACCCACCGGAGCGGCATGTCCCTTTCGGGCACGGAGGCGGATCGCGTCGGCGATGCGGGCCTTGATCCGGTCTTCGTCAGGTGCGTCAGGTGGCAAGGCCGAAAGCTGATCCGGGTCTTCGTCCAGGTCGAACTCTTCCGGTTCCGGGGCCCTTTTGACCATCGCGGTGACCTGACCCAGAAGTCCGGGCTTTGCAGCGGGCAGGGGTTCGGGACTGTTGATGGTCAGAGGCGCGGTGGTGAAATCCTCGTCGCTCAAATCCGTGTCCCTGGCTGCTCTTCGGTCGCGCAGGGTCTTGGCGAGTGTAGCGGTCCCCCGGGCGCCTTCGCCCATACCTGTCATGACAGAGCCATAAACCCGGACAAGGCCGATCAGGAGGAACCGCCCGGCCTTTGACAGGTCATTCCAGGTGCAGCCCATGGCGAAAGGCGCAAGGGCGAGGATCGAGACGCCAAGCAGAAAGGCGATCAGCTTGACCCCGGCAGCGGATTGGATGGGGGAAACGATCACCAAGAAGCCCAGAAGCGTGTCGCCAAACGCGCCGCCTCTGCCGAATTCGCCGGTCCAGGGCGTGGGTGGCCCGAGTGAGGCCGCATAGGCCGATGCAAGAAACACCACAGCAATTGCCAGGATTGCACGGCCCAACAGCCGTTCATGTCCGACCTGCAGAATAAAGCGCAGGCCCCAGGCCAGTAGCATGACGGGCAAAGCCCATGCGCCCAATCCCAACACAATGAACAACACCATGGCCACAGTGGCCCCGCTGCGGCCCAGCCAGTTTTGAACCGGCTGATCGGTGGCTGCCAGCCAAGTGGCATCGTCCGGTACGAAGGATATCATCAACGCCACAAGGGCCAGACCGGCCCCCATGATGCTGATCCCGATCAGTTCCTTGCTGCGCCGTTCGATGGCGGCCTGCATGCTACTGTCAAAGAGCGGATCGCGTTGTTTCGTCTGATATGCCATTCGTCCGTCTGCTTCTTGTTCTTATCTGTCGTAGAGGCACGCTTTCAGCCGGGTCAGGCCGTCTTCAAGCTCTTCGAAACTGACCACCATGGCGACTCGGATATAGCCGTGCCCTGGATTGGTGCCGTTCACGTCTCGCCCAAGGTAGCCGCCGGGCAAGACCTTGACGCCGGTCTCTTGCCAGAGCTTCAGCGTGGCGGCTTCGCCATCGGGCAAGGGAAGCCACAGGAAAAACCCGGCTTCTGGCGGACGGTATCCCGGCACATTGCCCAGGACCCGATCTGCGATTGCGTACTTCTGGTGGTAAAGCGCGCGGCTTTCCTCGACATGGACTTCATCCTGCCAAACCCGCGTCGCGGTTACCTGCAGGGGCAGGGGAAGCGGGCTGCCAGAATAGGCCCGGAGTCGCCGCATGCGGACCATGTTCTGCGGTCCCGTCGCTACAAAACCCGACCGCAGGCCTGGCAGGTTGGACCGTTTGGACAGCGAATGAAAGATCAGCACCCGTTCGGGATCAACACCCATGTGCCGCGCGGTTTGCAGCGCGCCGGGAGGCGGCGCGTCACGGTAGATCTCGGAATAGCATTCATCCGCGAAGATCTTGAAATCATACCGCTCGGCCAAGGTAATCAGGTCGGTCCAGTAGGCCGTGTCGGCGACTGCGCCCTGCGGGTTGGCCGGAGAACAAATGTAGGCCACCGTTGTTCGCCGCAGAATGTCTTCGGGTAAGCTGGCAAAATCCGGCAGATTGCCTGTCGCCTCAGTCGCAGCGACGTAGACCGGCTCGGCCCCGGCGGCGAGCGATGCTACGGCGTAGCATTGGTAGAACGGGTTAGGGATCAGGACGACGGGCTTTTCGCCGTTTTTGGTTTCAGGGCACAGCGCGATGCAGGCGTTGAACAAACCTTCCCGCGTGCCGTTCAGGGCCAGGATCTCTGTGCGCGGATCAACCGTCACCCCGTAGCGCCGCCCGAGCCAGTCCGACATCGCCTGAAGCAGATCATCCGAACCGGGGTTCGGGGGGTACTTGGCGAAGCCCGCAACGGCCTCGGTCAGAACCTCTGTCAGGAAGGACGGCATCGCATGGCGAGGTTCGCCAATGGTCATGTTGATTTCAGGACCGCCTGGCGCACGCCCGTCCAGCAAGGCCGCGAGCCTTGGGAACGCATATTCAGGCAGGTCTTCGAACCGCTCTGGGAACGTCATGGATATTACCGCTTTGCCTCTCGCTCGGGATCGTAGCCGCCCCGGTTAGACAGCAGGATAGGCAAGAGCCGTTCCAGCGTCCAGCAAAACAGGCCCGTGTCGCGGGGCGGTACGGGAACGTTGTGGCTTTTCAGCCGTTAAGACAAGGCCTCTTCCGCTGCGGCACCCAACCGCAGCAACCGCGCCTCGCTGCGGGACGGGGCCATCATCATGATACCGGTTGACGGCAGACCTGTTGGCAATGACAGGGCGGTTGCGTCCATCAAATTGCCAATTCGCGTGTTCCGAAGCGCCAGAAGGTTCTCTGTCACGAAATATTCGCCGTCTTGCAGCAGGCGTTCGATGTTTGGTGGCATAATAGGGCAAGTCGGCAAGATAACTGCATCGTAGCTGGCCACCTCTGCCCAGAACTCCGCCCGCAAGGCCTCGAGTTTGTGCCAGGATGCGACGAATTCTGGGGCACTCACGGTTTGGCCTGTTTCAAACCTCTCTCGCACTTCCTTGAACATCACATCTGGATTGGCCGAAATCAGGTGGCCCCAAGTTCCATAAGCTTCTGGTGCAAATAGCTTTGCGGCCAGCGGCATCGCCTTGGCGACTGCATGAACATCTTTGTGATCAACGTGTGCGCCCGCCGCTTGCAGCCGTTCAACAGCGCTTTTGTACCCGGCCATGGGCTGGTCCCGCATGTCATCCAGCGCGACGGTTCGAAGTGCCAGCAGGCGGGTGCCTTCCAGGCTCGCTTCGCGCAAATCCGGGACGACCCCGCCGCCCATGGCAGCGGTAATATAGGCCGCATCTTCCACGGAGCGGCAAATCGGCCCAACCGTGTCAAAGCGGGCCGCAAGGGGCACCACGCCCTTTATCGACAGAAGCCCCGTTGAGGTTTTGAAGCCGACGAGATCATTCCAGACGGCGGGCACACGCACCGATCCACCTGTATCAGACCCGATCCCGGCTGAAGCCAGCCCGTAGGCGACAGAGGTTGCGGCACCGGAGGATGAGCCACCAGCCACTGCTTCCGGGTCATTTATGCAAGGCGGTGTTGCTGTCACCGGGTTGAGCCCAAGGCCCGAAAAGGCCAACTCGGTCATGTGGGTTTTGCCCAAACAGACCAAGCCGTTAGCGGTTGCCAGACGAAGAACTTCGGCGTCAGCTTCTGGCACACGGCCCTTGAGCAGTGCCGTTCCTGCTTCGGTTTCCACACCGGCCGTGTCAAACAGGTCTTTCCATGAAATCGGAACGCCATCCAGGATGCTGCGGCGCATCTTTACCTTGGCCCGCGCAGATGCGGCCGAGGCTTCGGCCAGGGCACGGTCCGCTGTCGCCCGAGCATAAATGCGGTCAGTCAGCGGATGCGCCTCCATAGCGCCGAGATAGGCTTCTGTTACTTCGACTGGATCTACGTCGCCCGCGCCAATTGCGCGACCCAACGCCACCGCCCCCATCGTCAGCCAACTGTCCAAACCACGTCCTCCTGCGTGCGGCAACGTAGTACGTTGGCAGGACCTGGACAATGTAGCACCGTGCCTCATAGTCGGATCTATGGCGCGATTGCATGATATCATAATCGTGGGCGGGGGGCTAAATGGCAGCGCCCTAGCCCTGGCGGTGGCAAGTACCGGCCTAGAGGTGGCGTTGGTCGATCGGCAACCACCCGCCGATACCGGTGTCCTGGATGGCCGCTCCTATGCTTTGGCGCTGGCTTCGGTCCGACTTCTGAAGGCGCTGGGGCTCTGGAGCCATCTGGCGGACGGGGCCTGTGCCATTCAGGAAGTGAAGGCCAGCGATGGTCGCTCCGGCGAGGGTGCTAGCCCGTTTTTTCTGCATTTTGGGCGTGATGAACTGGATGACGGGCCGATGGGCTATATGGTGGAAGACCGCCACCTTCGACCTGCCCTGTTGCAAGCCGTGGCCGCAAATGACCTGATCACGCATATGCCGGACGAGACTGTCGTGGCGCAGTCGATACGTCCCGGGCGGGTCGACGTGACGACGGCGTCGGGGCAAAGACTGGCTGCCAGCGTGTTGGTCGGGTCCGATGGTCGCTCTAGTCCTACAGCTGCACGTGCGGGCATCAAACGGTTTGAGCGGGATTACGGCCAAGATGCGCTTGTGTGCACGGTCGCTCACGAATTGCCCCATAATGGTATCGCGCATCAGTACTTTATGCCCGGTGGGCCGCTGGCGATTCTCCCCCTGACCGGCAACCGCTGTTCCATCGTATGGAGCGAGACCCGCGAACTCGCGCAACATGCGGCTGGTTTGGACGACCAAGCCTTTCTGGATCTGCTTCGACCGAGGATCGGTTCCTTCCTTGGCCAGATTGAACTGACCGGCCCGCGATTTTCCTATCGGCTTGGTTTGACCATGGCGCGCCAGACGGTGGGGCAGCGATTGGCCTTGGTGGGCGATGCCGCCCTGGGTGTTCATCCGATTGCGGGTCAGGGTCTCAATCAGGGCCTGCGCGATGTGGGATCTTTGGCCGAGATCCTGGCCGAAGCCCACCGGCGGGGCGAAGATCTGGGCAGCCCCCTGGTGCTGGAGCGATATCGGCGCTGGCGCAGTTTCGACCGAACGGCCTTGGCCATTGCGACAGACGGGTTTAACGCGCTGTTTTCGAACGATAACCCGCTTCTGCGGCTTGGTCGGGATTTGGGTATGTCGCTGGTTTCGGCAGTGCCGGGTTTGCGGCGGGGTTTCATGCGCGAGGCCGCCGGGCTGTCCGGCGATCTTCCTCGGTTGCTTCGAGGTTTGCCATTGTAGCAATCACCGATGGCTTCTTACCCGAGATGACACCAAAATCGTTGAGTAAGTTCAGTCGTCAAGTTTGCGGGCTTCATCGATCAGAAGGATCGGGATGCCATTGCGGATCGGAAAGGCCAGATTGGCCGCCTTTGAGACGAGTTCCTGCCGTTCGGCATCATAGGCCAGAACCGCCTGGGATTGCGGACAAACCAGAGCTTCCAACATCCGCCGATCGATGCTGCGCGGCCCCTGGCTCACTGCATAATCTCTTCGCCATTGCCAGATCGGAGTGAAAATTCGATCAGCGTTACAAGTGTTTCGCGGCGCGTGGCCAGTGACGGCGCCTCGAGCAAAGCTTGTTTGTCTTCCACCTCGAACGGGCACAGCATCGATAGCGAATTGATAAGCAATTCGTCTTCGGCCTCTTTCAAGCTGTCCCAGTCGGTCGAAAGTGAGTGCGCCGCAAAGAACCGTTCCAATGTGGCCAGAAATGCGGGACGGTCGAACGACGTGTCGCGCTCGGTCGGGCCTAGATCGCGGTCAAAACCGGCCCAGTCGACCTCCGCCCTGACATAAGGCGAAAATCCCGAAACCTCTGATTTCATGCGATAGCGGGAAATCCCCGTCAACGTGACCATGTAGCGGCCATCTTCGGTTTCCGAAAATGCCGTGACGCGGCCGGCGCATCCGATTGTGTGCAGGCGCTTGTCCCCTTGGCCCGGCACTTCCCGCGGCTGCAGCATCCCGATCAATCGGTGCGAGGTCTTGAGCGTGTCATCCAGCATGGCCAGATATCGCGGCTCAAAGATATGCAGGGGCAGGCGTGCCCGCGGAAGAAGAAGTGCGCCCGGAAGCGGAAAGACCGGGATCGTATCGGGGAGGTCGGCTGCCGGGAACATACCCTTGATCTAGGGGCTATCGCCGATCAGGCAAATATCATCGACGAAAGTTTTCGCCGTCCGCGCAGGACAATCGGGTCTTCCGGCTTCAATGCATCGAAAATGACAAAGAGCTGTGTTTTCGCAGCACCCTCATTCCATTCCCGGTCGCGCCGAAAAAGTTCCAACAACTCGTCAATAGCGCCTTCCACGTCTCCGCCGGCATGAAGTGCCGTGGCCAGATCGAAACGGGCTTGGTGGTTGGACGGGTCTGTCTCGACAGCCGAACGAAGCTCTGCTTCAGGCCCGGCATTGGCGGCTTGCTGTTGCAGGGCCATCTGGGCGCGCGCGGCTTCGATTTCCGGTGCTTCCGCCATGTCGGGCGGCACATTGTTCAACAAGGCCTCAGCCTGGTCCACCTGGCCTGTGGCCAAATGAGCCCGGACCATCCCACCGAATGCAGCGGCGTTCGAAGGATCTTCGCCTAGGATCGCCGCAAAAGTCTGCGCCGCATCCACAGCGGCCCCTTCGGCGAGCATGGCTTCGGCGGCTTCCAACGCTTCGCCCAAACCGCCATCTCCGGCGAGCGAGGCGACCTTGTCGATGAATGCCTTGATCTCGGAACCCGGGATCGCGCCTTGGAACGCGTCAACCGGCTGGCCCTTCCAGAAGGCATAGACGGTGGGCAAAGACTGTATCCGCAATTGCGCGGCGATCTGCTGGTTTCGGTCAACATCGACCTTGACCATGCGAACGCGGCCCCCTGCGGCCTGGACCGCCGCCTCCAGGGCAGGCCCCAGGGTTTTGCACGGCTCGCACCATTCGGCCCAAAAGTCGACGATCACCGGGACTTCCATCGACGCGTCAACAACGTCGGCCATGAAGGTGGCTTCGGTACTGTCTTTGATCAGATCCCCCGCCGGGGCGCCGCTTTGCTGGCCGAGTTCTAGCATCTCAAGTCTCTCCCCGTGTTCAGGGCGGTTAGATGACCCAAGCCGGGCAATCTTTCAAGTCTCGTGGCCTAAAGATCGAAAGTTGCAAAAACGGGCGCGTGGTCTGACGGCTTGTCCCAAGACCGCGCCGCCTTATGAACTCGGCTGGAATGGGCGGCATGGGCAATGTCGCGCGTGGCCCAGATATGGTCGAGCCGCCGGCCTTTGTCAGATGCCTCCCAGTTTGGAGAACGATAGGACCACCAGCTGTAAAGCTTGCCATCTGGGATGTCCTTGCGTGTGACATCGACCCAATCGCCAGCCTTTTGCACCTGCTCCAAGTGTTCGACCTCAATTGGCGTGTGAGAGACGATCTTCAGCAATTGCTTGTGCGACCATACATCTTCCTCGCCCGGTGCGATGTTCAGATCGCCCACCAAAATCTGGTTTTCAGGTTTCTCCTCCTTGAACCAGTCTCGCATCGCTGTCAGGAAATCGAGCTTCTGGCCGAATTTCTCATTGGATTTTCGGTCTGGAACGTCGCCACCCGCAGGAACATAAAAATTTTGCACGACCGTACCATTAGGAAGCTTTGCCGCAATATGCCTGGCATGGCCGAGCTTGGCGAAGTCGTGGGCCGCGACTTCTTCCAGCGGATGGCGCGACAGAATTGCGACCCCATTGTAGCTTTTTTCCCCACGACCGACCATGTGGGTAAATCCGAGCGGAGCGAAAACATCCATTGGGATCTTCTCAAGAACGGTCTTGCACTCTTGCAAACAGAGTACGTCTGGCGCCTCTTCCCGCAGGAGTTTGGTCACCAGTCCGGCCCTCAGGCGCACTGAATTGATGTTCCAGGTGGCGATGGTGAATGCCATGGACAGCCCTTTCGTCCGGACGATGAAGTGTTACCAAGAGATTTCGCGCACGCGACCCCGATCGCTGATTGAACGCAACCTGCGCTAACCGCAAGAGATGCGGCGAATCTGACCGGACGGCGACACCTCAAAGTTAATCCGAGCTGGATCATATTCCTGGGTTACAATGTCGTTTTGCCCGAAGATGCGCGAAGGGCGTGTCAGACCCAGCGTCGCAACCACGCTTTGGTTCTGCCCAACCAAATCCTGGTAACCCGAGGCACCACACGTGTCGGGCTCGCGCTCAATCAGTCCGCCGGGATTGACGGGCAACACGGTTCCGCCGCCGGTGCCACCAAAATCCGTTACCGGATCAATGTCGTCCACCGGGGCGCAGCCAATGAGACTTCCCAAAAGAATGGGAACTGGCCAGTATTTTAAGCTTTTCACACGCACCTTATCTGTCTGATCGTTATGACGGGTCGAATTTAGAACTTATAGGTCACCCCGAAATTGAGCGCATTTGTCACGATGTCAGTCTGGAAAGAGCCTCCGCCCTCCAGATCGGCTTCGTTTTGCGAATATGTCCCCTTATATTCGCCAAAGATCGCCCAAGTCTCGTTCAGGTCGAAAGAGGCACCAGCTGCCCACATTGCTGCTGGCCCCGTCAGTTGATATTCGAACGTCCGCTGCGCGCCCCGTTCCACATCCACATGGGGCACCGCGATGCCAAGACCCGCACCGACATAAGGCGTGACTTGCCCCTTTAGCCATTGGTTCGGCCAGCGATAAAAGGCGTTGGCCGTAATGATGTTCAACCCATCGGTCAGTTCGAAAGCCTCGAACCCGTTATCGTCCAGAGTGTCATCGTCGGCATAAACCTTGGTGTGGTTCAACTCGACACCAAACCCCCAATTTTCGTTCCGCCACCATGTGGCGCGAATCCCGTAATGCGGTGGCGGCTCGAAAGAACGGCCTTCCCATTCCGCCAGGAAGCTGAAATCGCCGGTATTGTCGCTGCCTTCAACACGGCTGTGCGGAGCTGTCTGGAACCCGGTGTAAAAGCTCAATGTGAATTCGGCATGGGCGCAGGGCGCCAACAGAAGGGTCATAGCCGTAACCGCGATGGGGGTTCGTAACATCGCCATGTCTCCGCTCGGATTGTTGGTTAACGCCATAAAGACGCTGTTAACCAGTTCATTAGCATGGTCCCCGGACGAGTGCACCGGCAGAGCCATCACACTTCGAGGAATGCGGCGAAATTGCACGCAGGAGCCGTTCTGCGACACACCGCCACGGCTGCGCTGCATTGTCCGGTGGACGCCGAATTCCGATCGCCCTACATCGCCGGTTAACATTGGGCAGGTAGCCCCTGCCGGAATGTGTGGTAATAGGCCAGAAGTGGGCCACAACAAGGGAACACGATCAATGTCCCAAATTGATGATCATGACGAGGGGACGCGCCGCGACTTCCTGTATTTTGCGACCGGTGGTGCGGGCGCCGTCGTTGCAGGTGCTGCGGGCTGGGGGATGATCAATCAGATGAACCCGTCAGCCGACGTTCAGGCGCTTAGCTCCATTCGTGTAGATGTGTCCGGCGTTGAGCCTGGAACCCAGATCACGGTCAAATGGCTCGGCAAGCCGGTTTTCATTCGTCGCAGAACGGAAGAAGAAATCGCCGAAGCCGAGGCTGTTGCCCTGGATGAATTGCCTGATGTCGAAGCGCGCAACGCCAATATCGGCCCAGCGACTGCGGAAGACGTCAACCGCTACATCCAGCCGCCGGAAGAAGAGGCCGCCTTGCCGGGCGAATGGTTGGTTATGATGGGTGTCTGCACGCATTTGGGTTGTGTGCCCTTGGGTGATGCCGGTGATTTCAATGGCTGGTTCTGCCCCTGCCACGGTTCTCACTATGACACGTCGGGCCGTATCCGCCGCGGGCCAGCGCCCGAAAATATGCATGTTCCCGTTGCGGCCTTCGTGGACGCCACGACGATCAAACTGGGTTAAGGGAGAGACGAATGTCCGGAATTCCTCACGACCATTACGAACCCAAAACGGCTGGCGAGCAGTGGCTTCACCGCCGCTTGCCCATCGTGGGTTTGCTTTACGACACGATCATGATCCCCACACCCAAGAACCTGAACTGGATGTGGATCTGGGGGATCGTTCTGACCTTCTGCCTTGCGCTGCAGATCATCACCGGGATCATTCTGGCGATGCATTATACGCCGCATGTGGACCTTGCCTTTGCATCGGTCGAGCACATCATGCGCAACGTCAATGGCGGCTACATGCTGCGGTATCTGCACGCAAACGGCGCATCCCTGTTCTTTGTCGCGGTCTATCTGCATATTTTCCGCGGTCTCTACTACGGCTCCTATAAGGCGCCGCGCGAGATCACCTGGATCATCGGTATGTTGATTTACCTGCTGATGATGGGCACCGCCTTCATGGGCTACGTTCTGCCTTGGGGTCAGATGTCCTTCTGGGGCGCCACCGTGATCACTGGTCTGTTCGGCGCGATTCCGTTCATCGGGGAGCCGATCCAGACCTGGCTGCTAGGCGGACCCGCGGTCGACAATGCCACCTTGAACCGCTTTTTCTCGCTGCACTATCTGCTGCCTTTCGTGATCGCTGGTCTGGTCATCGTCCATATCTGGGCCTTCCACACGACCGGCAACAACAACCCGACAGGCGTTGAAGTACGGCGGACGAGCAAGGAAGAAGCCGAGCGCGATACTCTGCCATTCTGGCCTTACTTCGTTTTGAAGGACCTTTTCGCCCTGGGTGCCGTGATGGTGGTGTTCTTTGCCATCGTGGGTTTCATGCCCAATTACCTTGGCCACCCGGACAACTACATCGAGGCTAACGCCCTGGCGACGCCAGCGCACATCGTGCCGGAATGGTATTTCCTTCCGTTCTACGCCATCCTGCGCGCCTTCACGGCGGACGTTTGGATCGTCATGTTCGCCGAATGGCTGAGCTTTGGCATCATCGATGCAAAGTTCTTCGGGGTGCTGGCCATGTTCGGCGCGATTGCTGTGATGGCACTGGCGCCGTGGCTTGACACATCGTCAGTGCGGTCTGGCCGGTATCGCCCGAGCTTCAAACTGTGGTTCTGGCTGCTGGTGGTCGATTTCATCTTCCTGATGTGGCTGGGGGCCATGCCTGCCGAAGAGCCCTATGCGAGCCTCTCTTTGCTCGGATCGGCTTACTGGTTCGCCTACTTCCTGGTGATCCTGCCGATCCTGGGCGTAACCGAAAAGCCGCTGGCCCAACCGGCGACGATCGAAGACGACTTCCGCGAGCATCTGGCTGCGAAGTCAGGCTCTGGCGACGCGTCTGGCGTTGCCACTCCGGCAGAATGATGGAAGGGAGCGCGAAGATGCTCAAGAAACTGACCCTCGCCGCTCTGACCAGTGTCGCCCTCACGGGTGGCGCTTGGGCGGCTGGCGGAACCGGCCATGTGGAAGATTACAGCTTTTCGTTTGAGGGGCCCTTCGGTCGATATGACCAAATGCAACTCCAGCGGGGATTGCAGGTTTACACTGAGATCTGTTCCAGCTGTCACGGTTTGAAATTTGTGCCCTTACGGACCCTAGGTGACCCCGGCGGCCCGCAACTGCCGGAAGATCAGGTCCGGGCCTATGCCGAGTTTTACGAAGTGTGGGATCCGGAACTGCTGGATGGCGAAGGCGATTTCCGCGCGGCGATCCCAACCGACCATTTCCCAGCCTCGAGCCTTAGCAATGCGCCTGACCTGAGCCTGATGGCGAAGGCCCGCGCAGGTTTCCATGGTCCTCTGGGTTCCGGCATGGCGCAGTTCTTCAAAGGAATGGGCGGCGCGGAGTATATCGCTTCCCTTCTCGCTGGCTATACGGGCGAGGAGAAAGAGGAAGCGGGTGTCATTCTCTACGAGAACACAGCCTATTCTGGCGGCTGGATTTCCATGGCCCCCCCGCTTTGGGGTGATGATGTCGAGTACGAAGATGGCTCGCCCGCCGAGATTGAAGACCTTGCACAAGATGTTGCAGCCTTCCTGATGTGGACGGCTGAGCCCAAGATGATGGCTCGCAAACAAACTGGCTTTGTGGCGGTCACTTTCCTGGCTCTGCTGACGGTCTTGCTTTACCTGACCAACAAGCGGGTTTGGGCACCGGTCAAGGCGCGCGCAAAGGAAACGCCGGCTGAGTGACGGTCGCGAACAATGATTGGCGAGAAGGCGCATTTCGGTGCGCCTTTTTTCGTTTTGTTTCAAAGATTTTATGGACCGAGCGCTAGTATCCAACGGCATATTTTGGTATACAAAAATCATACCGCAAAAACTTAACCGAGAAAGGAGGCACCCCTTGGGGCAACCCGTATCCTAATCATTGCTATCGAACTTTTCTTCATCTGGGCCGTCTACACAATTTACGGTCTTATCACCCAAAGCCCTTTGCCTGTCTGGGCCACCAGCTTTCTGGTTATCGCCACAGACCGCGCGACAGGTTTCATCACCGACAAAGCCAAAGCCCGAAGGCAAGCCTTGTGATGCGTCCGACCATGGCTTGGCAATCCCGCATCTGCCGGTTAAGCGACAGGCATGAGCCTGAATTCCTTTGGTCACCTGTTCCGCGTCACCACCTGGGGCGAAAGCCATGGGCCCGCCCTTGGCGCCACCGTCGATGGATGTCCGCCCGGCCTGCCCTTGTCCGAACCCGACATTCAGATCTGGCTCGACAAACGCAAACCGGGCCAGAACCGTTATACAACGCAGCGGCGCGAGGCCGATGCAGTCGAAATCCTATCCGGCACGTTTGAAGGCAAAACGACTGGCACGCCCATCCAACTGATGATCCGCAATACCGACCAACGGTCGAAGGACTATGGCGAGATCGCCGAAACCTTTCGGCCAGGTCATGCGGACATCACCTACTGGCAGAAATACGGGATCCGCGATTATCGCGGCGGTGGACGGTCGTCGGCGCGCGAAACGGCGGCTCGCGTGGCAGCCAGCGGCGTGGCCCGCGCGGCGCTCGCCCAACTGGCACCTGACCTGAAGATCACAGGCTACATGGTGCAAATGGGCCCACACCAGATTGACCGAGGTCGTTTCGATTGGGATCAGATCGACCAGAACCCGTTCTGGACCCCGGATGCCACCGCGGCGGATGAATGGGCCACCTACCTGGACGGGCTGCGCAAGGCGGGTTCCTCCGTCGGTGCGGTGATTGAACTGACGGCCCGAAACGTGCCGCCCGGCCTGGGCGCGCCGATCTACGGCAAGCTCGACACCGATCTGGCGGCAGGGATGATGTCGATCAACGCCGTCAAAGGCGTGGAGATTGGCGAAGGCATGGCAGCGGCTGCCCTGAGCGGCGAAGCCAACGCGGACGAAATTTCCATGGGCCCGGACGGGCCGATCTATTCCTCTAACCATGCGGGGGGAATTCTGGGTGGCATCTCAACCGGCCAGGACATTGTCGTGCGCTTCGCTGTGAAGCCCACATCGTCGATCCTCACCCCACGCGCGTCGATCAAGAAAACCGGAGAGCCCACGCAGGTGGTGACAAAGGGCCGTCATGACCCCTGCGTGGGCATCCGCGCCGTCCCGGTCGGAGAGGCGATGATGGCCTGCATCCTGCTCGACCATCTGTTGCTGCATCGGGGCCAGGTGGGTGAGGGCCTGCCTGGTCAAATCGCCGGGCAATGACCGAAGATCTGGTCGCCCGTCGCGCCCGGCTTCTCGGGCCCAACGTGCCGACATTTTACGAAACGCCGCTGCATATCGTGCGCGGCGAGGGCGTATGGCTGTGGGACAAGCAAGGGCGCCGATATCTTGACGCCTACAACAATGTGCCCCATGTCGGCCATTGTCACCCCCGGGTGGTCAGCGCGATTGTGGGTCAGGCGGTCAAGCTGAACACCCATACGCGGTACCTGCATTCCGGCATTCTGGATTATATCGAAAGGCTGACCGGTACGCTGAACCACGGGTTAAGCCAGGCCATTATGGTGTGCACCGGGTCAGAGGCCAATGACATTGCGATCCGCATGGCAGAGGCCGTGACAGGCAAGATCGGCCTGATTGCGACGGACAACACCTACCACGGCAATACCAAGGCCACGAGCCAGTTGAGCACCCGCCGCCCGCCCATCGGGGGCCGTCCGAGCCATATCAGGTTGGTTCCGGCCCCTGACAGTCTGCACCCGCTTGGCGGCAGTCTGGCCGCACAGCCGCAAGCATTTGCCGACAACGTAGCCCGTGCCATTGCGGAGCTGGAAGAGGCTGGCCATGGTTTTGCCGGTTTCATGCTGTGCCCGATCTTTGCCAATGAGGGTCTTCCGGATGTTGCGTCCGGCTTTCTTGATCCGACGGTTGAGGTGATCCGAAAAGCGGGTGGGCTGATCCTCTGTGACGAGGTGCAGCCTGGCTTCGCTCGCCTCGGTTCGCACTGGTGGGGGCATGATTGGTTGGGTTTCGCGCCAGACGTCGTCACCTTGGGGAAGCCCATGGCCAACGGGCATCCGGTCGCCGCCGTCGTTACCCGCCCCGATGTTATGGCGGCGTTCCGCGATGCCTTTGGCTATTTCAACACGTTCGGCGGCAATCCGGTCTCATGTGCCGCCGCGATGGCGGTGCTGGATGTGATGGAAGAAGAGGGGCTCAGGCAGTCGGCTAAGCATGTCGGGGCCTACATGCTGGAGCGGCTGGAGGCCTTGGATCATGCGCTGATCCGGGGCGTTCGCGGCGTGGGCCTGTTTTTTGCCGTGGAACTGGCAGAAGCAGATGGACAGCCGGCCACAGCATTCGCGGCCAAGATCGTTGAAGCCATGCGCGAAGACGGGGTTTTGATCAACAGGATCGGGCGCCATATGCACATTCTGAAAATGCGCCCACCCATGCCATTCGACCGGGAAAATGCAGATCAGGTCGTCACGGCGCTCGCCAAAGCGCTAAAGCGCACGCGGCATGACTGACATCCTGGCCCTGGCCACCAAGGCTGCTGAGGCGTGGGGCGGTGCGATCACCGCACCGATCCTGCTCAAACACCGCGAGAATGCGGTCTTTCGGGTAACGTTGCACGAGAGAACAGCCGCCCTTCGTTTGCATCGCGCCGGATACCAGACCAAGCCCGCGATCGAGGCAGAACTGAAATGGGTGGGGGCTTTGGCGGAACGGGGATTTCCGTGCCCTGCACCTTTGCGGTCCGAGGATGCAAGCTTTGTGGTCGAACTGCCGGGCGGCGGTCTGGCCTCTGCCGTCTCCTGGATTGACGCGACCCCGCTCAGCGACCTGGCGCAGCCAGCGGACATGGTTGCGGTTGGTCGTCTGGCCGCAGAGCTTCACCACCTTTCGGATCAACTGGGCCTTGGCCGCTTGGACAGGTCGTCTTGGTTGGCGACGGATATCCTTGGCCCTGACCCGAGATGGGGTTGCTTTTGGGAACACCCGATGCTTTCGGCAGAAGAGGCCGACATATTGCAAACGGTCGCGACGGCAGCACGGGAAGAACTGGCCCAACGGCCAAAGTCGGAGGTCGGCCTGATACATGCGGACCTTCTGCAAGAGAACATCATGGCGAATGATGCGGGTCTGTGGCTGATCGATTTCGACGACGGGGGGTTGGGCTACCGGCCTTATGATCTGGGAACGGCGCTGATCCAGCATTGGCAGAATCCGGCCTTCCCCGAGATGGCCGCCGCCTTGGCCGAAGGTTATGGTGCGCCAGACTTGGCCCGGGATCTGCCGTTCTTCACCATGTTGCGCGGATTGGTGTCTGCGGGCTGGATCATCAGCCGCGCGCCTACGGATGATCCCCGACAGCGGCAATATGCGGAGCGGGCGGTTCAGATGGCGCGGACATGGCTGACGGGAAGGTCTGGGGCGTAAGCCCGGCGCGAAACCACATCACCGCATCGATGATCGAATAGACAGGAAGCCCGGTTGCGCGATGGATATCGGCCGCATATGGCCCCATGTTGGTACATTCCAGGACGATCGCGCCCACATCGCAATGGGTTGCTTTCAGCTGCAAGGCGGCGGCCACAAGGTCGGCCCTAGCTGCGTCAACGTCCAGCGAGGGGGCGTTAGATAAGATCGCTTTGGTAAATTCGGTTCCTTCCTCAGTGCTGCCGATAGGGGTGCCCTTGGGCACATCAGCCGCGCGCAGATGCTCTTCGGTCAGGGTGGAGGCGGAGATGGTCAGGATACCAGCCCGTTTGCCGCCAGGCAGCAGGCGGTTGATCATGCCGACCTGCAGCAGCGACGATGTCAGCACCGGCACGGGCAGAGCTGCCGAAAGATCCGCCTGCATCAGCGAAAGGAACCCGCAGGTTGTGGTGATCCCGATTGCGCCTTCATCGACCAACGCATGACCTGCTTCGATAAAGGCTGGCAGCAGACCGCGCGCGCCTTGGCGCACGACCAGATCGGTGGTTGCTTTCGGAACTTCACGGCGGATCACCGGAAACGGCCAGGACAGGGGGTTGCCAACATCCCCAGGCACCCGGGGAAACCGGGTTTCGAGCATCAATATGCCGATCGCCCCTTTTCCGGGCGTGCCACCGCCTTGCGCAGGTCCTTTCATCCTTTGAGTGTGCCATGGGGCGATAAGGCGAGGCAACACAGACCGCGTCATCGACATTCCAGACAAAAGTATGAGAGATGAACACGCCTGGGCCCTCGATCAGGGGCGAGGCTGCTAGGGGTAAGGCATGGCAAAGCATGTGGTTGTAATCGGGGCCGGGATCGTCGGTGTCTCCGCTGCGCTATGGCTGCAACGGGTCGGCTGCGAGGTGACGGTCATCGACCGCAATGGCCCAGCCAGTGGAACCAGTTATGGCAATGGCGGGGTTCTTGCATCCTGTGCCGTGGTGCCGGTAACGGTTCCGGGTCTGATCGGCAAATCGCCCAAAATGTTGCTCGATCCGGATCAACCGCTGTTCCTGAAATGGTCATACCTGCCCCGTCTGGCCCCGTGGCTGTGGCGGTACCTGAAACACGCAAATCACCGCGATGCCCGGCGCATAGCCAAGGCTCTGACCCCCATCATTGGCGACAGCCTGGAGGAGCATCAGGTTTTGTCCCGAGGCACAGGGGCAGAGCGCTATGTCAAACCGGGCGACTATCTGTACCTGTACAAAGACCGCGCGCAATATCGGGGCGATTGGTTCGGCATGGGGTTGCGCCGCAAGCTGGGTTTCACCTGGGATGAGATCCACGGTGACGCATTGGCGGCCTATGATCCCTCGCTCTCTCCGACCATGTCGTTTGCGGCGCGATTTGGAAACCACGGGCGGATTACGGATCCCGGTCGCTACGTACAGGCCTTGGCTGACTATGCTTGGCTCAGTGGCGCGCGGATCTTGCAGGCCGACGTGACCGATATCGCGCGGGAAAACGGCAAGGTGACTGGCGTCCGTGCAGGTGGCGAGTTGATTCGGTGCGACGACGTACTGGTCGCCACCGGGATCTGGTCCAAGGATTGGGCCGCGCGGCTTGGCGTCGATGTCCCCCTGGAAAGCGAACGGGGCTATCATCTGGATCTGTGGGGCGCGACGGTCCAGCCGCGCGTGCCTGTCATGGTGGCGGCGGGTAAGTTCGTGGCCACCCCGATGGAAGGCCGACTGCGCCTTGCGGGCATTGTCGAATTCGGAGGGCTGGAGCTTGGTCGCTCTGTCGCGCCCTTCAAACTGCTGAAGAAGAAGGCACGAGAGGCATTTCCTGGGCTCACCTGGGATCGGGCTGAAGAATGGATGGGCCACCGACCGGCCCCTTCGGATTCCATCCCCATCATAGGAGAATCGCCAGTGGTGAAAGGCGCATGGATGGGATTTGGTCACCACCATGTGGGCCTGACAGGTGGCCCAAAAACGGGGCGACTGCTGGCACAAATGATATCCGGCCAAACACCAAACATTGACCTTGCCCCCTATTCTCCGTCACGGTTCGCGAGTTGACGAAAGCAGCCCTGTCAATGGGTTGTGCTGAAATGGGGAGAACGGAATGAAATCGATCACGGGTCTGCTGATGACGGCGACAGCGTTGGCTGTTGCAGCACCGGCTGTTGCGGAAAAGTGGGATATGCCGTTGGCCTATTCTGCCACAAACTTTCACTCTGAAAACGCCGCCAAGTTCGCGGAATGTGTAACGGCAGGAACAAGCGGCGCGATCGAAATAACCACCCATCCGTCTGGTTCGTTGTTCAAAGGCGCGGATATCAAGCGCGCCATTCAGACCGGTCAGGTGCCTATTGGTGAGCGGCTGCTTTCCGGCCATCAGAACGAAGATGCGATCTTTGGGTTCGACTCTGTGCCATTTCTGGCCACTTCGTTTGACGCGTCGGGTAAGCTGTTCGAGGCCGCCAAACCCAAGCTGGAAGAGGTTCTGGCCGAACAGAACCTGACCCTGCTTTACGCCGTGCCGTGGCCGCCTCAGGGGCTTTACTTCAAGAAGGAAGTGAACTCGGTCGCGGATATGGAAGGGATCAAGTTCCGGTCATACAACAACGCCACGGCCCGGTTGGCCGAATTGACCGGCATGTTGCCTGTCACCATCGAAGCCGCGGAGATCAGCCAAGCCTTTGCGACGGGCGTGGCAGAATCCATGATTTCGTCCGGGGCCACGGGTTATGACCGCAAGGTTTGGGAAAGCCTGACCCATTTCTACGAAGTCGATGCGTGGCTGCCCTATAACTACGTCATGGTGAATTCCGATGTCTGGTCTGGCGTCAGCGACGAGAACAAGACCGTGATCACCGATTGCGCCGCCACCGCGCAGACCGACGGGCTGGAAGCCTCCAAGGCCTACACCCAATTCACGCTGGATGGTTTGGCGGAAGGCGGGATGACCGTCGGCCGTGCGAGTGACGGGCTGGTGGAAGAGTTGAAGGCCATCGGCGAGACCATGACGACCGAGTGGTTGGAAGCGGCTGGCGACAATGGCAAAGCCATCGTTGATGCGTTCCAGGCCAACTGAAGTCAAATGGGGGCCGGCTGTCGGCCCCCGCTGCACATTATGAAAATCGCTGATATTTTTCGTTATCCCGTCAAGGGATTGGGTCATGAACGCCTGACTGAGGTGGATCTGATCCCCGGTGCCATTGTGCCGGAGGACAGGGCCACAGCCGTAAGCCATGGCGCGAGTGAATTTGACCCCAATGCGCCGTCCTGGAAGCCCCGCCGTAACTTTCAGGTTGTGGCCAACACGCCCGCCTATGCCGCCGTGGCCCTGCAGCGGCAGGGCAGCAAACTGAGGTTTTCGCACCCAAAGGCGGATGGCGTTGAGGCTGACCTGACGACCGAGGCAGGTCGCACCGCTTTGGCCGATTGGATGGGCAGCTTGCCGGGCGCCCGGCCCGGCCCCTGGCACGTGGCTCAGCTTGAAGGGCAGGCCATGACCGACATGGAGCCGCCCTACATTTCCATCCACACCTATGCCAGCCTGCGGGCGCTATCCGAGAAACTGGGCGTGCCGCCGGACCCCCACCGGTTTCGGGGCAATATCTGGATCGAAGATGCGCCGCCTTGGATTGAGGAAGAGTGGATCGGAAAGGAAATCACCCTTGGTGGTGTCCGGTTTCGCGTTGCCGAACCCATTGGCCGCTGCAGGGCGCCGTCGGCCTCCTCGGTCACAGGCGAACGAGATGTCGAGACCACGAAGATCTTGCACGACTATCGGGGTGAACCGAATTTCGGGGTCTATGCCGAAGTGATCAGCGCTGGCAGCTTGGCTGTTGGTGACGGGATCGAGGCCCCTTCATGACCGCCCTGCGCAAGGGTTTGGATGCGCTTTACCAGGGAGCCGGGATCCTTGCTGCGCTTTGCCTGATCACGATCCTGCTTTTGATCTTGGTCCAGATGGGCGCGCGCTGGACTGGCGAAGTCTTCCCGGGCGCACCCGACTATGCAGGCTACGCCATGGCCGCGGCGAGCTTTCTGGCGTTCGCCAATGCCCTGAACCGAGGAGCCCATATCCGGGTGTCACTGTTGCTGAACGCCCTTGGGCCGAATGCGCGACGGGTTGTCGAGATCTGGTGTTTCGGGGTCGGCGCGCTGATCGCTTGGTACGTGGTTTGGTATGCTGGCCGGTTTGTTTACTGGTCCTGGAAGTTCAACGATATCAGCCAGGGACAGGACAAAACGCCCCTGTGGATCCCTCAGTCAGCAATGCTGATCGGTGCCGTTATCCTGGCCATCGCCCTGACCGACAATCTGATCAACCTGATCACAAAAGGGGAGCATCGGGTCGTCCGCGACGGCACCGACACTCCGGTGGATTGAAAGCACGACTATGGAAGATTTTTCGATCATCATCCTGTTTCTGTTCGTGCTCTTTTTGTTGCTGGGTTCGGGCGTCTGGGTTGGCTTGGCGCTGATGGGCGTGGCGTGGGTGGGCATGGAACTGTTCACGACGCGGCCCGTGGGCGATGTTATGTTGACCACGATCTGGAGCGCGTCGTCGTCCTGGACCCTCACGGCCTTGCCCATGTTCGTATGGATGGGCGAGATCCTGTATCGTACGCGGCTGTCGGAGGATATGTTCAAAGGCCTGTCGCCCTGGATGGCGCCTTTGCCCGGCGGGTTGGTGCATACCAATATTGTGGGCTGCACGGTCTTTGCCGCCGTGTCGGGTTCCTCCGCTGCGACACTGACCACGGTTGGCAAAATGTCGATCCCGGAATTGCGGCGAAGGAATTATCCAGAGCCCATGGTGATCGGCACGCTGGCGGGCGCGGCCACGCTGGGGCTGATGATCCCGCCGTCGCTGACGCTGATCGTTTATGGCGTGACGATCAATGAAAGCATCACCAAGCTGTTCTTTGCGGGCGTCCTGCCCGGGCTGGTGCTGGCGCTGATGTTCATGGGCTATGTCGCGCTGTATTCGCGGCTTTCCTCCCGCTGGTCGCCTGACGCTGAACCGGTCATGAGCCTGGCGGAGAAATTTGCCAACTCCACCTACCTTTTGCCCGTGATCGGGCTGATCGTGGTGGTGATCGGGTCGATGTATCTGGGCTGGGCCACGGCGACCGAAGCGGCGGCCTTTGGCGTGGTTGGGGCGCTTTTGCTGGCGCTCGTCCAAGGGTCGCTCAACTGGTCGACCTTCACGTCCAGCCTGATGGGGGCCACCAGGACCAGCGCAATGATCGCCTTGATCCTCGCTGGGGCGGCATTTCTGTCGCTGGCCATGGGCTTTACCGGGCTGCCAAGGGGGCTGGCAGAGTTGATCGAGCAGTGGCAGCTCAGCCGGTTCGAATTGCTGATGGTATTGCTGGTCTTTTACATCATCCTCGGATGCTTTCTCGATGGGATCAGTTCCGTGGTTTTGACCATGGCGGTGGTGGAACCGATGATCCGCGCCGCCGGGATCGACCTGATCTGGTTTGGCATCTTCATCGTGGTGGTGGTTGAGATGGCCCAGATCACCCCGCCCATCGGCTTCAACCTGTTCGTCCTGCAAGGCATGACGGACCATGAAATGGGCTTCATCGCCAAATCGGCGATCCCGATGTTCCTGATCATGGTCCTGATGGTGTTCGTGCTGATCGCCTTTCCGGAGCTCGCCACGTGGCTTCCGGACAATATGCGGGCGACGCCGGGGTGAACCCGCTCCATTGGGCGGCCCGCGCGGGCCCTTGGGTTTTGGTTGCGGGCCTTGTGGTGGGTTTGGGGTCGCCAACCGCTGCAGCCGCCATGCGCCCCTGGATTCCCCATCTGGTGGTCGTGCTTCTGTTTCTGGCCGCGCTTCGGCTGGAACCAACCGCATTGGCCACCGCGCGACAGGGATGGGGCAGGGCTGTTTCGACCGTACTTGTCTTGCAATGCGCACTACCGCTTGGCGTGCTTGCGATTGGATGGCTTGCCGGCCTGATCGGGTCTGACGGGCTGTTAGCCTTGGTGGTCATGCTGTCTGCCTCTGCCATATCCAGCAGCCCGAACATGTGTCTGATGTTGGGCCGACCGCCAGAGCCTGCGATCCGCTTGCTGATCCTGGGCACGGTCCTTTTGCCCATAACGGTTGTCCCTGTTTTTCTGGCATTGCCTCGATTGGGCGGGGTCGGACCGGTGTTAACGGCGGCCGCGATTCTGGCGGCGACCATTCTGGCGGCGACCGCTGCGGCGCAGGGGATCCGGCGTTTCGTCTGGCGAGACATCTCGGCCAGCCAAAGGGCCAGTTTGGACGGTCTTTCCGCCATTATGCTGGCGATTTTTGTGGTGGGTCTGATGCAAGCGGCTGCCGATGTTTTGGCTGCCGCGCCCTTGCGGATGCTCGGCTGGTTGGGCCTGGCGCTTGCCGCGAATTTCGGGCTGCAATTGTGCACCTGGGCAGTGGTCGGACGGCATTGGCCCCCAGACCAGGCGATTGCGACCAGCCTTGCTGCGGGGAACCGGAATATGGCCTTGTTCCTTGTGTCTCTGCCAGCGGACGTCCTGGAGCCGATCCTCATCTTTATCGGATGCTATCAGATCCCGATGTATATCACGCCGCTTGTGATGCGGCGGCTCTGGTCGGCCAGTTAGGCGACTTCCGACCGGAAGAAAAAGGACCCCGCCCCGGGCTTCTATTGTCAAGCCGGTGGGAAATTCGTATTGCCCGCTGACCTTTCGCAGCGGAGAGCCGGGCGTGACAATCACACTGTACCAGAACGACTTGCCCGATGGACTGGATCTTGGTCCGGCAGTTGCCATCGATTGCGAGACGATGGGGTTGAACCCGCATCGCGACCGTCTGTGCCTGATCCAGATGTCGGGCGGGGACGGGAATGCTCATCTGGTCCAAGTGGCACAGGGGCAGACGGAAGCGCCGAACCTGGCGGCGATGCTGGAAAACCCGGATGTGTTGAAGCTGTTCCATTTCGGGCGGTTCGACATTGCGGCCATGTTCCATGCTTTTGGAGCCCTGGCCGCTCCGGTCTATTGCACCAAGATCGCCTCGAAACTGGTGCGGACCTACACAGATCGGCATGGGTTGAAGAACCTGTTGCAGGAACTGTTGGACGTCGACATCTCCAAACAGCAGCAGTCCAGCGATTGGGGCGCGCCCGTCTTGAGCGACGCACAGAAGGAATATGCGGCGTCCGATGTTTTTTACCTGCACCAGCTACGCACCGTATTGAACGAGCGGCTGGAGCGGGAAGGGCGGATGGAAATGGCGCAAGCCTGTTTCGATTTCCTGCCGATGCGGGCCAAGTTGGATCTTGCAGGCTGGCCCGAGATCGACATTTTCAGTCACTAGGAGGGCGCGTGGCGTCTGAGAACATTCTCTCCACGGCCCGCGCCACGATTGGTTGTGAGGCAGACGCCCTGCGTATGCTCCAAGACCATCTGGATGACAGTTTTGTTGCCGCGATTGAGCTGATCCTGGCCGCCAAGGGCCGGGTCATCGTGTCTGGCATGGGCAAATCCGGTCATATTGCGCGCAAGATCGCGGCCACCTTTGCATCGACCGGGACACCGGCGCATTTCGTGCATCCCGCCGAGGCCGCACATGGCGATCTGGGGATGCTGGCCACCGGTGATGTGGTGCTGCTTTTGTCGAAATCTGGCGAAACGCCGGAGCTGCAGGCGATGATCACTTATACCCGGCGGTTCAGTATTCCGTTGATCGCGGTGGCAGACAATCCGGGCAGCGCGCTGATGCGGGCGGCAGATGTGTCGATCACGTTGCCGCAGGTTCCAGAAGCCTGTGGAACCGGCATTGTCCCGACCAGCTCCACCACAATGTGCCTCGCGCTGGGCGACGCCCTGGCCGTCACGTTGATGACCCATCGTCAGTTTACCCCTGAGAATTTCCGCGAATTTCACCCGGGCGGCAAACTGGGGGCGCAATTGTCACGGGTCGGGGACCTGATGCATACCGGTGATGAGCTTCCTCTCGCCAGCCCGGGCACTTCGATGGGCGATGCCTTGCTAATCATGAGCGAAAAAAGCTTCGGGGTGGTTGGCGTTGTGGATAAAGCCCTTATCCTATTGGGAGTAATCACAGACGGCGACTTACGCCGCAATATGTCGGGCTTACTCAACATGACGGTGGACGAGGTTATGACCACGGCGCCAAAGACGATCGATCCCAACGCGTTGGCCGAAGCGGCTGTGGCGTTGATGACCCGGACGCCGCCGCGCGTCACCAGCCTGTTCGTAACGGAACCGGAGGACCATAAGGTCGTGGGACTGCTGCACATACATGACTGCCTGCGGGTCGGGCTGGCCTGAAGCATGTCGATGTATGACAACACATATTCGCGTTTCGTGGCCTGGGTGAAGATCCTTCTTCCACTCGCGGCCCTGTTTTTGTTGTCGTCCATCTTTCTGTTGGCACGTGGGTCGGACTCCTCCAGACAATTGCCATTCATTGATACCGATGTGTCCAGCTTGGCGCGCGAACAAAGTATCAGCGCTCCGAATTATGCGGGCGTAACAGCGGACGGTTCGGCCATATCCATCTCTGCCACGCAGGCGAGCCCGGATCTGAGTAATCGCGACATCGTCCGCGCAACCGACATGCGGATGGTGCTGGAAGGCCGGGATGAAAGCCTGGTGCGATTGTCATCTCGGTATGGAACGATCGATACCGGCCAGGCGTTCGCGGAACTGCGCGACGGCGTTCTTGTGACCACGTCCACCGGGTATCGGATCACAACGGATGTCATGAAGACGCGATTGGACAAGACCGACGTTATTGCCGAAAGTACCGTTCGCGCAACGGGTCCGGCTGGCGCGTTGACGGCTGGGGCGATGCATCTGACACAAAGCCCTGACAACCCAGATGCCCATGTGCTGGTTTTCATGAATGGCGTAGAGCTTATATACCAGCCATAACGGTGAGGGAGTTTGCTTTATGTCGTGCCGTCATTTGATCATTGCTACCCTGTTGAGTCTCGCCCCCGTCATGGTGACGGCGCAAGGCGCGCAAGTGGCGTTCGGGGGGCTGCAGCACGATAGCTCGTTGCCCATCGAAATGGCTGCGGAAAGCCTTTCGATCGACCAGGAAAATGGCGCGGCTGTTTTTACTGGCAACGTTCGAATCGGCCAGGGAGACATGCGTCTGTCCGCCAATGTCGTAGATGTGAATTATAGCAACGGCGATGCCGGTAGCGGCCAAATTGAACGCCTGCACGCCAAAGGCGATGTAATTTTCGTCAGCGGGGAGGAAGTCGCGGAAGCTCAGGAGGCCATTTATACCATTGGTGACGGCAAACTGACTATGACCGGCGACGTGGTTCTGACCCAAGGCCGAAACGCGATGTCCGGCGGACGCCTGGATATCAACTTGGACGACGGGACCGGAGTTATGACCGGGAATGTAAGCGTGATTTTTCAGTCTGGCAGCAACGAATGAAGAAGCGTCCCCAACTTTCCGTTGAGGAGGGGCAAGGCGGCCTGCGCGTCGTGCAGATGGGCAAAAGCTATCGCAAGCGCCCGGTTATTCGCGATGTGAGCCTCCATCTCAGCAAGGGAGAGGTTGTCGCGCTGCTCGGGCCGAACGGTTCCGGCAAGACGACGTGCTTTTATTCAATTGCCGGGCTTGTGACGCCCGAAAGCGGGCGGGTGGAAATCGATGGGCGGGATGTAACGGTCTTGCCCATGTACCGGCGGGCGAAATTGGGCATTGGATATCTGCCGCAGGAGACATCCATTTTTCGCGGCCTGACGGTTGAAGACAATATTCGCGCGATTCTGGAAATTGCCGAAAAAGACCGCGTGCGCCGTCGCGAAAAACTCGAAGCGCTTCTGTCGGAGTTTCACATCGAACATCTTCGCCGCGCAGCAGCGGTATCGCTATCTGGTGGTGAGCGA
The DNA here is from genome assembly GCA_038526275.1 of Pseudomonadota bacterium. Taxonomy (GTDB): domain Bacteria; phylum Pseudomonadota; class Alphaproteobacteria; order Rhodobacterales; family Rhodobacteraceae; genus 188UL27-1. The sequence goes on from JBCBGY010000003.1 coordinate 56,495, forward strand.
CGCAGGGTTGAGATCGCGCGCTGCCTCGCGGCAAGCCCGAAATATCTGCTGCTCGATGAGCCATTTGCCGGGGTGGATCCGATCTCGGTTGGCGACATTCGGTCGCTGGTAACGGATCTGCGGGAACGGGGGATCGGCGTGCTGATCACCGACCACAATGTTCGGGAAACGCTGGAAATTGTGGATCGCGCCTACATCCTGAATGATGGCCGGATTATGATGAGCGGGTCCGCCGAAGAGGTCGTGCGAGACGAAAATGTTCGGCGGGTTTATCTGGGTCAGAACTTCCGAATTGGCTGATTGGATCGCTGCTCTGCGGCATAGATCCTCATGATCCGCTCGTCCCGTAAGCTTGAATTAAATGCGCGGTATTTTCGATATTCTAGAGTTGACAGGCTCTGATATCAGTCTCCTAATAAGCATATGCTAGCACGGATCTCTCTAGTGTTGTTGCGCTTATCCCGGCTCGGGAGCGCACCGCTAGAACACCGCAAACGATCGTGTATCCCCTTATGGTGTAACAAATTTTTGTCTGAATTTAGTCAGATTCAGCGCCCATAACAACAATTCAGGAGGAGCGATGCGCTACCAAATAACTGGACAGCAGATCGACGTTGGTGAGGCTCTGCAAGGGCACGTGAAATCGGAACTCAATGACTTGATGGAAAAATATGCAGGGCGACCAACGGATGCGGCTGTCGTATTTTCCCGTAGCGCCCACGAATATGTTTGCGAGGCTACTGTCCACCTGTCGACCGGTCTGACGGCGCAAGCCAAAGCACACTCTATCGAGATCTACGCGGCATTCGATGGCTGCCGCGAGAAGATGGAAAAACAATTGCGGCGTTACAAACGTCGCCTAAAAGATCATCATCGCGACCGAAAAGAGCCAGTTGAATTACATTCCGGAGCTTCGTATATCCTCGCAACAGACCAGGCGAGCGAAACGGACGAGCCAGAAAGCCTGCAGCCCATAATCATTGCCGAGATGGAGACGAAGATTCCGGCCTTGTCGGTCGGAGAAGCCGTGATGCAGATGGAATTGGCGGGGTCGCGCCTGCTGGTTTTTCGGCATGAAGGGCATAATGGCGTGAATGTTGTGTACCGCCGTGAAGACGGCAACATTGGGTGGATTGACCCAAGACCGGATAGCTGAACTGCTCCAGCATAGGAGCGGAAAGGACAAAGGCACAGAATGGACATTGCGTCGATCATCAAACCGGACGCTGTTAAACTGATTTCGGCTGCCAGCAGCAAGAAACGGCTGTTTCAAGAATTGGCTGAAATCGGCAGCAACGTGTATGGTGTCTGCCCCAAGAACACCCTGGCTGCTTTGCAGGAACGGGAGACGCTGGGGCCGACCGGTGTGGGCAACGGCATCGCCTTGCCCCATGCCCGGGTGAATGATCTGACTGAAGTGGCCGGGGCATTCATGCGGCTGGAAAAGCCCTTGGACTTCGATGCCGTAGATCGCCAGCCCATCGATCTGGTATTTGCCCTTTTTGCACCCGAACAGTCAGGTGTTGATCATCTGAAGGCATTGGCTGTTGTGTCTCGCACAATGCGGGATCCGGCTGTTTGCACCAAGCTGCGTGCCAATACGAGCCCTGCAATCCTGCATGCCATTCTGACGGAAACCCCTTCGATCAAGGCAGCTTGACCAAGGGCTAGTGACGTTCGGTGGCGCGAGTCAGGCGCTGCCGGGCGATCATCTCATTGCGATCCGCCTTGATCTGATCCTTTAGGGCAACCTCCACGAAATCCAGATGATGCTCCACCGCGATCCGGGCAGCTTCTGCATCCCGGCATTGCAATGCTCCATTGATCGCCCTGTGTTGGTCTAGCAGGGCTTCGCGGGTCCGATTTTGCCGAAACATGACCTGGCGATTGTAGAACACGCCTTCTCGCAGCAGGTCGTGGATGGACCGCATGATATGCAACATCACCACATTGTGGCTGGCTTCGATAATCGACATGTGAAACTCGGCATCGAGCTGCGCTTCCAGGTCGGGTTTGCGTTTCTCATGCGCAGCTTCCATCTGATGCAGCAACGTGTCCACCAGCTTTAGGTCCGTCTCGCTGCCCAGACGCGCGGCCCGGGCCGCGGCCAGCCCCTCGATATCCCGCCGAAAATCCAGATAGTCGAAAACAGCGTCTTCATGAGTAGCAAAAAGCTTGATCAGGGCCGGAGAGAAAGCCGAGCCCAAAACATCGGCCACATAAACGCCGGAGCCGACTTTGCTTGTGAGCAACCCGACCTCCTGAAGATGGGCAAGCGCCTCGCGCAAGGAGGGTCGTGAAACGCCAAGCCGCTCCGACAATTCCCGCTCCGCCGGCAAACGCTCACCCGGCCGTAAGAGGCCCTGCAAGATCAAGGCCTCAATCTGCCGGACGACGGCTTCGCTGAGTTTTTCGGATGAGATCTTTTGAAATGGCATCGGTGCGCCCGCGCGAATTGGTCACAATATTTGACCACCCCGCGCGGATCGTTTCAAGCGTTCCGGATCAGCTGTTCGGGCGGATCACAATTTCGACCCTGCGGTTTTGCGCCTGGCCTTCCGGCGTCAGATTTGACGCGATCGGTTGATCTTCGCCCCGGCCAAAGGCCCGGAGTCGGGCGGAACTGACCCCGCCGCTGACAAGGATTGATGCGACCGACTGGGCCCGGCGTGCAGAGAGCTGCTGGTTATAGCTCGCGTCGCCCGTATTGTCGGTGTGGCCTATAATGTCGACGGTTGTGTTGGGATAGTCGTTCAGGCTCTGCGCGAGGACCAGAAGATCAGATCGCAGAACAGGCTGAACCTCTGCACTGTCCACGGCAAAGAGGATGTCCTGTGGCATCGTGACGATCAATTGCTCGCCGGTATTTACAATGCGCACGCCGTCGCCCTGCAGGTTCTGTTCCAACTCGGCGGCTTGTTTATCCAACTGGTTGCCGATCGCAGCGCCAACGCCAGCGCCCAGCACGCCCCCGATGGCCGCGCCACGGCGGCGGGATTCGGCGTCATCGCCCGCGATGATCCCTGTCACGGCGCCAATGGCCCCGCCCAAAAGCGCGCCGTCGCGGGTCCGGTTCTGGCCGTCGCCGACAGTGGAAGGATCGGTGCAGCCTGAAAGCACCAGGGCCCCGACAAGAGTGGCGGGTAACAGGAACAGTGAACGCATTTTACTTTTGCCTCGCTTATGTGCTCGATTGCGCGAAGCGTACACCAAAAGGGCCTCTGCTATCCAATATCAGCGGCCAGATTTCCGGCAGGTTCCCGCCAAGTCATCTCTGAGCTAGACCGCTTCGGCCCGCGCGGCCTCGTAGGCCAGCATGGCGCGTTTGACCGGAAGACCCCAGTGATACCCGCCCAATCCGCCCGATTTTCGCATCGCGCGGTGGCAAGGGATCAGGTAGCTGACCGGATTGCGACCGACGGCAGTTCCTACGGCCCGCACGGCTTTGGGATGCCCGATTGCGGTGGCGATGTCGGAGTAGGTGGTGACCTGCCCGGTCGGGACCGAAAGCAGGGCTTCCCAGACCTTGATCTGAAATGGCGCCCCGATCATGTGCAGGCGGGCATCGCCTTGCATGGCGAAGATCGCGTCGACCCAGGGCTGCAGGAAAACCTTGTCTTCCACATAGTCGGCCTTGGGCCAGCGCGTTTGCATATCGACCAAGGCGGCGGCCTGCCCACATTCCGAGGCGAAGGCGAGCCCGCAGATACCGTGATCTGTTCCCATGGCCAGTGCTTCGCCAAATGGGCTGTCAAACCAGCCGAAGCGAATTTTCAGCCCAGCGCCCCTCTGGGCGAAGGCGCCGGGGCTCATGGCCTCCCACCGCAGGAACAGATCGTGCAGCCGTCCACTGCCGGACAGCCCAACCTCATCGGCCGCTTCGAGCGTGGTGTAATGATCGCGCAGCAGAGCTTTGGCGTGGCCCAGGGTCAGGTACTGCTGATAGCGCTTAGGAGAGACACCGACCCATTGGCTGAACAAGCGTTGGAAATGCGCTGGGCTCATCTGCATTTCGGCGGCGAGCGATTCCAGCGAGATCTGCCCGCCTTCAGCGGCGTCAATGACCTCCAGGGCGCGACGCATGACGCCGTAATGATATTCGGTCTCGATATCCTGCATTTTTGTCATTCTGCATCTCCTTCGCGCCAGATCCTAGCGGTTCTGTCGTGACCCGGGCGACCCGGTTCCTGCGCAAATCCGGGCTTGCCCGGCGGTGTCCAAGCCGCCATACCGCGCCAGATGCCAAAGCAACTGCCATATGCAACGCTACGTGAGATCTTTACGCGGTTCCAGGCCCATGAGGCAGAGCCCAAGGGCGAGCTTGACCATGTGAACGCCTATACGCTTGTCGTGGCCGTCGCCCTTTCGGCGCAAGCCACCGATAAGGGGGTCAACAAAGCCACCCGGGATCTTTTTGCGGTGGCCGACACGCCGCAGAAGATGTTGGATCTCGGGGAAGACCGGTTGATCGAGCATATCAAGACCATTGGTTTGTACCGAAACAAGGCCAAGAACGTGATGAAGCTCAGCCGCATTCTGGTGGACGATTATGGCGGCGAGGTTCCCAATTCCCGCGCGGCTTTGGAAAGTCTGCCTGGCGTCGGGCGCAAGACAGCCAATGTGGTGCTGAATATGTGGTGGGGGATGCCAACCCAGGCCGTGGACACGCACATCTTTCGGGTCGGCAACCGGACAGGCATTGCCGTTGGCAAGGATGTCGTGGCGGTGGAACGCGCGATCGAAGATCACATACCGGCAGATTTTCAGCACCATGCGCATCACTGGCTGATCCTGCACGGTCGCTATCACTGCAAGGCGCGCAAGCCCATGTGCCCGACCTGCATCATTCGAGATCTCTGCGAATTTGAGGAAAAGACCCTATGAAGAAGTTTCAGGTTGTGGGTATCGGCAATGCTGTTGTCGACGTGATCAGCCCATCAGATGACAGCTTTCTCGACCTGATGGGGATCGAGAAAGGCATTATGCAACTGGTCGAGCGGGACCGGGCAGAGACGCTTTATGCCGCAATGGAAACCCGCAACCAACTGCCCGGCGGGTCAGTGGCCAATACGTTGGCGGGCCTTGGTAATCTGGGCTTGCGCACAGGCTTCATCGGGCGCGTGCGGGATGACGCGTTGGGTCGGTTCTATGCGGACAGTATGGAAACCGACGGCACAGCCTTTGTGAATGAACCGGTCGCCGGGGCCGATCTGCCGACCTCGCGGAGCATGATCTTTGTCTCGCCCGACGGTGAACGGTCGATGAACACCTATCTGGGCATTTCCTCGGAAGTTGGCCCGGATGACGTGTCTGCAGATGTAGCGGGCGAGGCCGAGCTTCTGTTTCTGGAAGGTTATCTTTACGACAAGCCCAAGGGGAAGGCCGCGTTCGAGGCCGCCTCGAAATTCTGCAAAGATGCTGGCGGCAAAGCTGGCATTTCGCTTAGTGATCCCTTCTGCGTGGATCGCCACCGGGCAGACTTTCAGAAGCTTGTCCGTGATGTGATGGACTATGTGATCGGCAACGAAGCCGAATGGCTTTCGCTTTTTCAAACCGATGATCTTGATGCCGCGCTTTCGGAGGCCGCGTCGGTTTGCCAAACCGTGGTTTGTACGCGGTCAGGGGAAGACGTGGTTCTGATCTCTGGTGGCGACAAAGTGTCCGTTCCGGTGCACCGGGTGACGCCGGTGGATGCAACCGGTGCCGGGGATCAGTTTGCGGCAGGGTTTCTTTATGGCTTTGTCAACGAGCGCGATTTGGCGACCTGTGGCCGCATGGGATGCATCGCAGCGGCAGAGGTGATCAGCCATATCGGCCCACGTCCCGAGGCCGAGTTGAAAGCTCTGTTCGCCAATGCCGGGTTGATCTAGTCGACAGGCGTTGGCAGCAGTACGGCGGGGGACGGCCTGAAATTTTGCTTCCGTTTGTCTAGCGAACAATGTAGACAAGTTGTCGAGCGCCCCGCCGTCTTTTGAGCCGATCAGGCAGGGCCGCTCTGATTGCTAGAACTCTGCTGGCATTCTCCTCCACAATGTTTTGTGGGGGTACTTTCGTTGAGCTAAGTTAGCAAAAACTGAAAGCGCGATATTTTGCTCTAACACCTGATAATTGCGGGCAAAATTTCGCTCATTTAACCTAAGAAACCGCTAACTTAAGCTGTTATCAATAAAGGTTTCCTGGAATGGGTGAGAGGCTGGACAACGACCCAAGCGGGGCTCGTTACGGCTGCTTCCTTCCGGACCTGACCGGGTTGGCGAGGCGCTCGCCCGCGCCAACCTCTCAGGGGTCAACATAGAAACTGCGGTAAGGGTTTGCAAGGTACCAGCGGCAGCAGATTATGCTGTTTTATCCGGCCTTGTGTAAATTATCTTGGTCAGATAATTCAGGATAAATGAACCTGTTTTATTCCCCCCGCCAAGCCCTGGCCGAAGCCATGGCAGAGCGATTGTCGCCGGATCCGATCCTTGGCACTCCCGCTGGCCTGTTTCTAGCGGCTCCTCGACGCACCGGGAAAAGCAGCTTTCTGCGGACGGATCTTATCCCGCATCTCGAACGTAAGGGGCTATATCCGATATATCTAGATCTTTGGTCAGATCGGCAGGCTGATCCCGGCGAGCTGATTGCCAATGTTCTGGCCCAGGAGCTGGAAAAGCTGTCAGAGCGGCACGCCAAAATATTGGGCGCCTTGCCCTTCAAAACACTCGGTATCGCGGGTTTTCGCATCGAGCTTAAAACAGACGGTCCCGCCCGGTCGGCGACCTTGGCTGAGGCATTGGCAGAGATCGGTCGAAGGGCCCAAGGCGATGTCGTGTTCATCCTGGATGAAGCGCAGCATGCCCTGTCGAGCTCGGCGGGCATGGATGCCATGTTCGCCCTGAAAGCCGCCCGGGACGCCATGAACCAGACGCCAGACAGCGCGCGGCTGTATCTCGTCTTTACGGGCTCCCATCGGGACAAGCTTGCCGGGCTCACATTGACCAGCAAGGCCCCCTTCTTCGGGGCCCAGGTTTCGGATTTCCCCCGGCTCGGGCGCGATTACATCGATGCGTTGGTCGATAACATCAATCCAAAGCTCGCAGACGACAACAAACTTGATCCGGACGATGTGGAGGCGGCTTTCGTTCTTCTTGGGCATCGCCCGGAAAAACTGACGCAGGTCATTCGTGAACATGCGCTGGGCCAAGCTGGAAGCGCTGGGCTGCGGCGTACAATCCGAGAGCGGGCGGACGCTTTGCGTGCTCTCGTGTGGCAGCAACATGAAAGCGACTATGGGCAATTGTCCGACATACAACGTGCCGTCCTGCGGGTTCTTATCGAGAAGGGTCCCGATTTCGCTCCGTTCACCCCTGAGACGGCAGAGAAAGTTGCGGGTTTGACGGGGCAGGATGTAAGTCCGTCCCAGATCCAGAAAGCCTTGGACGACCTACGAGAGAAAAGTCTGGTCTGGCGTCCGTCACGCGGTGTCTACGCGCTGGAGGATCAGGACATGCGGGATTGGCTGCTTTCGGCCCTGCACTGACGATGAACGCCCCGTGGCGAGGCGTTCATCAATAGCTCTTACTCGCCGTAGGGTGGCGATTGGTGCCAACGCCAGGCATCGGCGATCATGTCCCGCATGTTGGATCGCTTCGGTTTCCAGCCCAGTTCCTGCTCTGCCCGGGTGCTGCCCGAAACCAGACGCACGGCATCACCGGCACGACGGTCGCCTTCTTTGTAAGGGACGGCCTTGTTGGTGATTTCCTTGCTATGATCAATGACCTCGCGCACGGAAAAGCCTGTGCCTGTGCCAAGGTTGAACACGCGGCTGGGTTTGCCGTCTTTCAACCATTTGAGCCCCAGCACGTGGGCATCCACCAGGTCGGATACGTGCACATAGTCGCGAATGCAGGTCCCGTCGGGCGTGTCATAGTCGGTGCCAAAGATCGTCAGTTCGGGCCTGAGACCCGCAATCGCATCCAGCATCAGAGGCACCAAATGGGTCTCTGGGTCATGCTGCTCACCCACTTCGCCATCAGGATCAGCTCCGGCGACGTTGAAGTAGCGGAAGATCACATGGCGCAGACCGGCTGAGGCCCCGAACTGGATCAGCATCTCTTCAATGGCGCGCTTCGATGAGCCATAGGCGTTGATCGGCAGTTGCGCGCTGTCCTCATCCAAAACGACACCATCCTGGTCACCGTAAGTGGCGCAGGTGGAAGAAAAGACGAAATCCAAGCAGCCTGCCCGTATGGACGCCTCGATCAAGTTGAGAGAGCCCAGCACGTTGGCCCGCCAATATAGGCCAGGATCCTTCATGGATTCGCCAACCTGGCTCAACGCTGCGAAGTGCATCACGGCGATGGGCTGGTATTCCGCAAAAGCCGCATCCAGAGCCGCAGGATCAGACAATTCGCCCTTTACCAGCGGCCCGAACTTGACCGCATCGGCCCAACCGGTCGTCAGATTGTCAAAGGTAACAGGCTTAAACCCGGCACGGGCCAACGCTTTGCAAGCGTTGGACCCGATGTAGCCGGCACCGCCGGTCACAAGTACGTTTGCCATAATGCGGCTTATTCAGCAGCCTGACGCAGCGCAGCCATCTCCGCCAAATAATCGGAGAATTCGTCGCGCAAGTCTTCCCGGGCCAGACCGAAGGCCACCGTGGCCTGCAGGAAGCCAGCCTTGGAGCCACAATCGAACCGCTGACCACGGAACCGGTAGCCATAGACATCGCGGCCTTGGCTCAGTTCTTCGGCGATGGCGTCCGTCAGTTGGATTTCGCCGCCTGCACCCGTCTTCATATCGTTCAGATTGTTCAAAACGTTCGGATTCAGAATGTAGCGACCGATGACAGCCAGGTTCGACGGCGCGTCCTCTGCTTTTGGCTTTTCGACCATGCCTTTGATCGAAACCATGGATCCGTGGTCTTCCTTCACGTCCAGCAGACCGTATGCAGACGCTTTCTCTGGCGGCACTTCCATAGCTGCAACCATGCTGCCGCCGGTTTCTTCGTAGGCATCGACCATCTGCTTCAAGCAGCCAGGTTCGCCTGCAATAACGTCATCGGGCAAGATAACGGCAAAGGGCTCATTGCCGATCAGACGGCGGGCACACCAGACGGCATGGCCCAGACCCAAGGCTTTGTGCTGACGGATGTAAGCGATGGCGCCGCTATCCATGTTGGTGGTCTGCAGGGTTTCGAGCAGGGCCGTCTTGCCCTTGGCTTCGAGTGTGCGTTCAAGCTCAGGAGAATGATCAAAATAATCTTCAAGTGCGCTCTTGCCGCGCGAAGTAACAAAGATGAATTCAGTAATACCGGCGTCACGGGCCTCATCGATCGCATATTGGATCAACGGGCGGTCAACCAGGGTCATAATCTCTTTGGGAACAGATTTGGTCGCTGGAAGAAAACGTGTTCCCATCCCTGCAACCGGAAATACAGCTTTTGTAACTTTAGCCATGACGTGTTTGCCCTTTTCTTCGCTGCCCGAAGGCAGCAGTGGTACTCGCGATAACTCGTGACAGTCAGATACTATGGCGCGCCCAACATTACCATTTTAGGATTTGCAATCGTGAAAATTAGAAACAATCTGCGCCGCTTCGGATGATTTGTTGTCCGCCAGTTAGGCATAATGCTGCGGGGCAGCATTTGCTAGCCCGAATCGAAATCGATTGCGCGGCCAGACCAAAAAGATTGGATCGGCGGTGAGTCGCCTATTTATAGCGCGGGGGTGCCTGCGGACCATCCGTTTATGGGACTGTTGGCATCCCGGACCGGTGGTTAATCAATACCGGCGTCAGCCATTATTGTTTCGATTTTAAGAACATCCGTTGGGTTATTGAGTTCCCAAAACGTCCGTCCGTGCCCGTCGACTTCGACGCAAAGGATCTGCTGACCGTTTTCCAGGAAGCGCAGTTGTTCGAGACCTTCCAGCCGCTCTAGGGGCCCGATGGGCCATTTTGGATAGTCCGACAAAGCACCAGGACGGTACGCATAGACGCCAACATGGTGAAAAACCGGGCTGGATTCGTCTGGTTTGTACGTGGCGTCAGTGAACGGGATCACTTCCTTGGAGAAATAGAGACCACGATGGTCCTCGGTGAACACAGCGGTCGTCCCGCCGACCCGCCCTGCCTGCCGGTCTGCCTTAAGGGCGGCGAGCGCTTTCCCGTCGCAGCGAAGAACAGGTGTGGCCATTCCCACATTGCCCGCCGTGCCAAGGCCCGCCAACAGATTCTCTATGAACCAGGGCGGGGTCAAAGGGGCGTCACCCTGCAGGTTGACGACAATTTCATAGCCGCCACCGATCACAGCGTGGGCTTCGGCGCAGCGCTCGGTGCCATTGCGGCACTCGGACGACGTCATGACAATCTCGGCGCCAAACGCCGTGCCCGCACTGGCGATCCGGTCGTCATCCGTGGCGATCACCACCCGCGACACGCCAGCAATTTCGCGCGCGGTTTCCCAACTGCGTTGGATCAGGCTTTTTGTCGTGCCAGACGCGCCGCGCAAAGGGACCAAGGGCTTGCCAGGATACCGTGTCGATGCGTAGCGCGCCGGGATGACCAGAAGGACAGACATTTATGCCGACTGCAGGTCGACCCCCGGTGCGAAGGCGATAAAGAACGGGTTTTCATAACCGGGTTTGCCGTAGGTAAAGGGCGTATGGTCATCAAATCGGATCATTTCCCCCCCTGCGCCGCGCAAAACGGCGTCACCGGCGGCGGTATCCCATTCCATCGTGCGCCCGAGCCGAGGATAAAGATCAGCCTCACCCGTGGCGACCAGGCAGAATTTCAGGGACGATCCGGCGCTTGTCATGTCTTTGACGGAGTATTTGGCGATATAGTCGTCGGTGGCCTGATCGCGGTGCGATTTCGAGGCCACCACCATCAGTCCGCCATTGTCAGGTTGCGACACCAACATCGGTTGAACGGCGCCGGGCGCGTCTTTGGCAAAATCGCCCGTTTCTTCGACAGACTGGCCGTCGGCCAAGGTGTAGAACAGCCGTTTCTTCGCTGGCGCAAAAACCACGCCCCGGATCGGCACACCGTCGACCACATAGGCAATGTTCACGGTGAAGTCGCCGCGCCGCTGCACGAACTCCTTCGTTCCGTCCAGCGGATCGACAATCAAAAAGCTCGACGCGCTTTCCGAGTGAGAAGCGGCCTGTTCTTCCGTCACAACCAGCACATCTGGGAAAGCATCGGTCAGACCAGCGGCGATCAGCTTGTCGGCGGCTTCATCGGCAGCGGTGACCGGGCTGTCGTCAGACTTTGCCCGAACGTCGAAATCCTCGGAGTTATAGATCTCCATGATGCTGTCCCCGGCTTCCAGGGCCAGGCGGCGAATGACAGAGGTCAGTTTATCGAAATCCAAGGTATTCTCCCTTTTTTGGGGTCGGCGAGGGCGGATTCGGGCCTCTTATGGTGCGGTTGGGAAAGATCGGCAAGGCCACCACGGTCTGGCGCATTCGCCATTTCCGAACTGCCCAACGTTCGACCTGTCCCGTAGGATAGGGCCCAAGCAATCGTTAGAAAGGAAATGCGATGCTGTTTCGCTTTGTTTTGGCAGCGGTCTTGACCTTGCTGCCTGTTAGAGTCCTGGCGGAGCCGCCGGAACTGTTCAAGGTGATCAACGTGGCCAGCGACGATGTGCTGAACATTCGGGCCAGCGCGTCAGCACAGTCAGAAATCTTGGGCGCCTATCCATTCGACGCCGATGGGATTGAGGTCGTGGCCATCGACCCGTCTGGCCGATGGGCCATGGTCGGCTTGCCTGAAGGAAACGGTTGGGTCGCCCGTCGGTTCTTGGCCTCCGATCCGGTGGACCGACCGCTGAAGTGTTTCGGGACGGAACCCTTCTGGTCCCTTACGGTCGCGGAGCCTGACTCAACGCTTGTGACACCGGACATTGGACCGCTGACCTTGAACACAAGTCGAGCCCAGTCCTTTCTGCAAACCTCTAGCGGGATCCAGGGGATGGAACTCAACGGCCTCGACCATAGCCTTTCGGCCATTATCCGCCCCCGCCAGTGCAATGATGGGATGTCGGACCGAGAATTCGGCTGGGGGATCGATCTGCTTTGGCGAATGGGGTTTGGGGGCGAAGGCGGCTCAGAATTGGTGCATGTGACAGGGTGTTGCACCAAGGAGGACCGGTGAAATACGTATCTTTACCAACCTCTTACCCCAAACCAGTGAAATAGTGTTGACATGTTAAGGTGATTTCCCAACTACGGGGCGTAGGCGAGACGGCCCCTGGAAAGCAGGAGAATGGCACGAAAGACCCAGCGAGAGACAGTATGGCGCGCCCGGATGCGACCGGTGCGCGTGGCGAAATGGTTGGCTGTCATACAGTCTGGATTGCTACACGCCATTATTGTCACCAGCCTGTATTTCGGCAGTCAGGTCTTGGATCGGGTCCTGCAAGACACCGACGCGAGCGCCAGTGTATTTGGCGTTTTGTTGGGTCTGGTTGCGGGCGTTGTGTCGTTAGCAGGGATCGTTGTCTATTTTCGCTGGCGGGTTTTCAGCAGGTTGGCCGCATGGTTCGACACCGATCTGGCTAAAGTCAGCTACCGCGCCTGGTTGGGCCAGGCTTTGGCCCGAGAACCGGTGGGGTACAAACCAATGGACGATGTCGCATTGATGCGAGAGTTCATGACGACCCCGACCGCAACCGCTTTCTTCGATGCGTTGTGGATCCCGATTTACGTGGCCGTACTCCTGATACTGCACTGGCAACTGGGCGCGGCGCTTGCGGGCGTGGCCCTGATTGTCGGTCTTTTGATCCTGTTCAGTGATCTGACGACCGGATTTTCGCAGACCCGCGCCGCCCAGGCAGACATCCAGGAACGTCGCTTTGCAGACCGAAGCCTGCCCGCGGTGGGCGCCGCGCAGGCCATGGGCATGTTGGAAAGCATCACACATCTTTGGTACCGATGGCGGCTTCGGGCCGTTGCCGGGCTGCAGCGCGGCCGCGAACGCGGTCAAATCTTTTCCATTCTGACGATGTTGACCCGGATCATCGCGACCGCAGCTGTTGGCATTTGGGGTGTTCATCTTGTTTTCAATGGGGAAATGACCGCTGGTCAGGGTGTCGCGGCGGTGCTTCTGACATGGATCCCTTTGGGTCCGCTCGAACGTCTGGCCTTTGGCTGGCCCGAACTGAGACGCACCCGGTTGGCACAACAACGGTTGATGGCTTTCCTTGCGCCCGTCCTGCAACCTAAACCGTTCAAGGAAGATCTGCCGCCACCGCGTTCTGAGATTTCGGTGGACGGCATCCATAAATTTGGCGCGACCCTGGCATCTGGGGCGTTGGGCCGCCGAATTCTTACGGACATTACATTCAACCTGCAGCCCGGCGAAGCCTTAGGTATTGTCGGGCCAACAGCCGCAGGGAAAACGACCCTGGCCCGCATCTTGGTCGGCCTGGAACTCCCGGATCGCGGTGTCGTCCGGCTCGACAGCATTCCTCTGTCGGATTGGCGGCCCGAGAGACTAGGTCCGCATGTCGGCTATATGCCGCAACGCCCCAGTCTGTTCGCTGGCACCATCGGCCAGAACATCTCACGGTTTTCCCCGAAACCCGACAAGCAGGCCGTGGTTGAAGCCGCGGAATTGACCGGCATCATCGACATGATCCGCACCTTGCCTGAGGGTTTTGAGACAGAGATTGACCCTGCCCTTGGAAGCTTTAGCGCAGGCCAAACCCATCGTATGGCGCTGGCCAGAGCGATGTATGGGGCACCACGCCTTGTCGTGCTCGACGAACCTTACAGTTTCCTCGATTCCGAAGGTCAGGCGGCACTGACCCAATTGATCGCGCGCATCCGCAATCGAGGGGCAATCGTGGTGGTCGCTGCTCAAAACCCTGCCGTATTGGCGGGCATTGACCATGTTTTGATGATCGAGAATGGCGAAATCGTGGATAAGGGTGAGAAGTCCGAAATCCTACGTCGCATGACCCGCAGCGCCTGAAAGGACCGTCCGCTTGCGAGATGAGCCCAAACAGAACTTTCGCCGCCCTTTTGGAGCGATGGTCGGCACTTTGGCCGCAGCCGTCATGGTGATCGGTGGTCTGATCTTTGCAAATCCCTCGTTTCCCATTCTGAAAGTCCCCGCTCGGCTCGAACTCGCAGAGGCGCCGATTCCTGTCGCCCATCCCTTGGGCGGTATTCTCGAACAGCTGGCGGTGGAACCCGGGTCCAGCGCTGAAATCGGCAAACCGCTTCTGGTGCTGGACGATACCGCGCCGGCGGCTGCCCACAAACTGAACGAAGAGAGATGGTGGGCCGCCCAGGTCCGCTTGGCCCGCCTTGAGGCGGAATTGCAAGGCGCAGACCACATAAGCGATCTGATAGATAAACGTCTGGCCATTCCGCAAAGCATTGAGCCCATCATCGATCGGCAGACTTCCCTGATGCAAGCTCGTACGCACACCAGGGAGACCCGCTCCGGTCATCTCAGCGATCATATTGCCTATCTGCAGGATCAGATTGCGGCGGTTCGAAAATCTCCCGCACCGAATGCCGATCTGTTGGATAGCCTCCAGGCGGAGCTGGAACGGACCGACACCCAGCGCTCGGCCTTGCATGACCGGTTTTTGGCCTCCGTTGAGGTCGATATTGAACTGGTCCAAGCCGAACTTCTGGAACTGGACAAGCACCTCTTTGAGACAAAATCCGTGCTCGATACCTTGTCGCTGTCCGCGCCGAGCACTGGAATTGTCCGGCTGGTGCGAGATCTGGAACCCGGTGCCACCATCGAAGCTGGCGAGGTTCTTCTGGAACTGCTCCCTTCTGGGGCTGACCCGGTCGTCCGTTTCAACCTGTCCGAGGCGGATCGACCGAAAGTACACCTCGGTGACACAATCCGCATGAGCCCCGCTGATGATGGGCAAGACGTCATGGGCCGCGTTGCGGTGATCGAACCGTTGGTGCCTGGCTACCGCGTTACTGCAACCTTGCCGCCGAATAGCCTGAGCTCAGGTCAAGACGTGCAGGCCATCTTCGATCAAAGCACACTCGACATTTTGACCGATTTACTGGGCGTTCAGGCAATCGCCGGAATTCTCGAATAGTCCTTTCGCCCGACCAGTGATTCCGGTATGGCTCCGGGGCTTACAATGGAGAGATCCGATATGGGCTATAAAGTCGTCGTGTGCGGCGCCACTGGCAATGTGGGCCGCGAAATGCTGAACATCCTGGCCGAGCGCCAGTTCCCTGTGGATGAGATTGTGGCTCTGGCCAGCCGCAAATCGCTCGGCACAGAGGTGAGCTTCGGCGACACGACACTGACGACCAAGGATCTGGACACGTTCGACTTCGAAGGCTGGGACATTGCGCTCTTCGCCATCGGGTCCTCGCCCACCAAGACCTATGCCCCGAAAGCGGCCCGGGCTGGCTGTGTCGTCATCGATAACAGCTCGCTTTACCGCTACGATCCGTCGATTCCGCTGATTGTGCCAGAGGTAAATCCCGACGCGATCGACCAGGTCCGCAACAAGAACATCATCGCCAATCCCAATTGCTCGACCGCGCAGATGGTTGTGGCGCTGAAGCCGCTGCACGAACGGGCGCGGATCAAGCGGGTGGTGGTCTCGACCTACCAGTCCGTGTCCGGCGCCGGGAAAGAAGGCATGGATGAACTTTGGGACCAAACCAAGGGCGTCTACGTTCCGGGCCAGGAACTTGACCCGTCCAAGTTCACAAAGCAAATCGCCTTCAACGTCATTCCCCACATTGATGTCTTCCTCGAAGATGGCAGTACCAAGGAAGAGTGGAAGATGGTTGCCGAGACGAAAAAGATCATCGATCCGTCGATCCGGGTCACTGCCACTTGCGTTCGTGTCCCCGTGTTTGTCGGCCATTCCGAAGCGGTGAATATCGAATTCCACGATTTCCTGGATGAAGATGAGGCCCGCGATATCCTGCGCGAGTCGCCTGGCATCATGGTCGTCGATAAGCGCGAAGATGGCGGCTACATTACGCCCATCGAAAGTGTCGGGGAATTTGCCACCTATATCAGCCGGATCCGCCAGGATTCGACGATCGAAAACGGCCTGAACCTATGGTGCGTCTCCGATAATCTCCGCAAAGGTGCGGCCTTGAACGCCGTCCAGATCGCGGAACTGCTGGGCAATCGCGTCCTTCAAATGGCGTGATATTCCGGCGCCCCGTCCCTTCCGGATGGGGCCCACCCAAACCCAAAGCCCCTTTCTTATTGGCCAAAATACTTCCGCCGGAGGCATCCAACCTCTCCGTCTGCGCCAAACATGAATTTCTTTGGGAATACCGCCATGGATCGGCGGTCGAGCTGCGTCTAAGCTTCATAACATTTGACGGAGGACCTTATGCGCAGCTTGCTTTTCATCGCCTTGGTGGCCACCCCGACAGTCGCGGAAGACTTTGTTGTTACCGCACCAGTCACCGATGTGACGCTCTACGGCACAGGTGCCGTGATCACGCAGCAGGCCCAGATCGATCTTCCTGCGGGCCAACACCGAATTCTCGTTCCAGCCAACGATCAGCTTCTGTCCTATGACCTGCCGAAAATCACGTTGCCGGATGGCCTGAGTTTAGCGGGCGTCGCCGTTATCCGGGGCGCCGTGGCAGATCCCGAAACCGTCTATCTGCCAGAACAGACCGCGGCCCAAGCAGCTTTGGAACAGGCCGAAGAAGAAGTCAGACTTGCGCAAGCCGCGCTGGCGTCAACCACCGCCCGACGCACAGCGCTGCAAGGCCAAATCGAGTTTCTCGCCACGGCGTCTGCCGGTCAAATTACGGCCCTCTCTCCGGAGGCTCTTCTGGCCACCGTCGATGTTCTCGGTGAACGTCGCCAAGCCCTTGAGGAACAGCTTTTTGCGCTGGAAGGCGAGATGCGCCCACTGGAAGAGGCAGTCGAGAATGCGGAATTGGCGCGGGCGCAGGTCCAGATCAATCTAGACAGGCTTACTCCGCCAAGGGCTCCGGCGAGTTTGGTGGCTGTGAATGTACAGGTCGCCGAGGCGGTCGCCGCCACGATTTCGCTCGAAAGCTTTACCTACGCCGCAGGTTGGTTGCCGGAATATGATATCTTCCTGGAACGTGGCGATGCTCCAACCCTTAAGATCCACCGCAAGGCCAGCATTCGCCAAAATACCGGCGTGCCTTGGACCGATGTCAATATTCGCTTGTCGACCGGCAATCCCCTGGATCGCACCGCACCCAGCATCATCGTCCCGAACAAGGTTCAGATCGGCCAGCCGGCGCCCAACAAAAGCAGCCGCTTGGCGGCCGCACCCGCCCTTATGGCAGAGGATAGCCTTGCTGGTCGTCTGCACACAGAAGCTACGGAAGCGGCACCTGCCCCAGTCCAAAGCGCGGCCATTGTCACCGAAGGCGACGTAATCACCTACGAGTATGCCCAGCCTGTGACCCTTGCATCGGGGCCTGAAAATCTGATCCTGGCTCTGGATGCGCTCGACTTTCCGGCAACTGAAACGATCCGGGCCGTGCCCCGTTTCGATGAAACTGCCTATCTGATGGCGGAATTCACCAATTCATCGGCGGAACCCTTGCTGGCCGGCACGGCCAACCTGTTCCGCGACGGTGCCCGGCTCGCACTCAGTCAGATCGACTATGTGCCCGCTGGTGCCGAAACCGAACTCGCGTTCGGTAAAATGGAAGGGCTGCGGCTCGACTGGCGGCTGTTGCAAAACGATACCGGCGACCGGGGTCTGGTCAGCCGCTCTGACACACGCGAACAATCCCTGCAGTTCCGGATCGAAAACCTGATGGCAGAGGCGCAGGAGGTGCAACTGATTTATGCCTTGCCCTTTTCCGAACAGGAAGATTTGACCGTCAGAGCCCGCGCCAATCCCGCACCCGATCTGCGCGACTTCGAGGATGATCGCGGCGTCGCGGCTTGGAACCTGACGTTGGAGCCCGGCCAGGAACAGGTTATTCGCGTCGATGTTGCACTGACTTGGCCGCAGGGTCAGCCGCTCTTCTGGCAGCCCTAGGCTGCCCGCCCGAAAAGGGCATATACATCGCCGTTAGCTTCGAATTGGCTCAAGTTCGATCCACATTTCCCTTGGCGGAAAGACTTTTTTCAAACCCGGTTGCTAATACAGAAACACCGTGGGGGCGGTGAAGTAGGTGGATAGGACGATGGGAACAGCAAGCATACCGATGGATGAAACGGTCCGGCTGGATCCGGACAAGCTCGGTGCTCTTTACTTTCAATTGGGCGAAACCGGTGCGGAAACCGTGGTCTGCCGGGCCATGGAAGAACTCGCCATTCGGCTGAAGGAACTGTCCAACTTGATGGCAGGGGATGACTTCGAACGGATGGCGAAAATCTCTCGCTCACTGGTTGGCATAGCCGAGCAAATTGGCATGACCACTTTGGCCCGCGTGGCGCGCGATGTTTCGCTTTGTGCCAGTCGCCGGGATGGCCCGGCCCTTGCCGCGACCTTGGCGCGCCTGGAACGGATTGGCGATCGGTCATTGACGGCCATTTGGGATCTGCAGGATTTGACGGTCTGATATTGGACACTGTCGCCAGTTGTTGGCGGTTGGCGATTAACTCTCTGGGGGAAACGATCTACGGTATGCCAAAACGTACCGGAGCGCCCCATGACCTCGTCAGATCCAGAACCCATTTCGCTACATCTTCTGTCTGAGCCCGCCTACAAGGACTGGCGCGCGCAGCATGATGGACCCACAGCGGAATGGCTCGATCGGGTCGGATTTGCTGGAAAGCTCGGTCAAGTCGTCTTCGCGCCGGATGATATGGAGCCCGGAGCGCAGGCCTTTGTAGGTTACGGCACCGAAAATACGCGGCGCCGGGGCAGGTTCCATGGGGCCGAAGCCGCGTCACGGCTGCCCAAAGGCACCTATCGGTTGGTGACGGATCTGAGCCAAGCCGAAAAAGAGGTCTTTGCCCTGGGTTGGAACCTGCAGCTTTACAGCTTTGATCGCTACAAAACACGCGCGGACAAGTCCGCAGTGCTCCTTCCGCCCGCAGGCGTCGACTCGCATCGCCTTTCGGCCATCACGGCAGGCGAGACGCTTTCCCGCAATTTGATCAATATACCAGCCTCTGACATGGGCCCCTCTGCCTTGGCCGAGGCAGCCAAGGCGTTGGCCGAGCAGTTTAATGCGAGCTTCGACGTCACGGTCGGCGAAGACCTCCTGGAGGCCAACTTTCCTATGATCCACACGGTGGGCCGCGCGGCGACCGACGCTCCGCGTCTGATTGATATCCGCTGGGGTTCTGCCGGGCCGACATTGACCCTGGTGGGCAAGGGCGTCTGTTTCGACACGGGCGGTCTCAACCTGAAACCGGGCGTTTCCATGGGCCTGATGAAAAAGGACATGGGCGGGGCAGCCTCGGTCTTGGGTCTGGCCCATATGATCATGGCGCTGGATTGGCCCGTTCGGCTGCGTGTTCTTGTGCCTGCCGTGGAAAATAGCGTTTCGGGCAATTCCTTCCGACCACAGGATATTCTGACCTCACGCAAGGGCCTCACTGTTGAGATCAACAATACCGATGCAGAGGGACGGCTGGTTCTGGCAGACGCGCTGGCCCTGGCCGACGAAGAGAGCCCCGATTGCATGATCTCCATGGCGACCTTGACCGGCGCGGCACGGGTGGCTGTCGGGCCTGATCTGGCGCCGTTTTACACAGATGACGAGGCCGTGGCGGCGGCTCTGCCGGAGGGCGGGGCAAACGCGGCTGACCCCGTATGGCGCATGCCGTTCTGGGACCCGTATGAAAGCATGATCGAACCGGGGATTGCCGATCTGGACAATGCGCCAAAAGGGGGCTTTGCTGGCTCGATCACAGCGGCCTTGTTCCTGCGGCGGTTTGTCGAAAGCGCCAAATCCTACACCCATTTCGACATCTATGGATGGCAGCCGAGCGCGGCCCCCGGGCGCCCTAAGGGCGGTGTCGGCCAAGGCACGCGCGCCCTGCTTGAGGCGCTCCCTAAGGTCCTGAACCTTTGAGCGACCCCCGGCTGACCCCGGCCAATGCCCGCGTTGCGGCGATGGAATTGCAGGGGCAGTTGCAAGGCGTGACCTTTACCGAGGGCACAGCACGGATGGTTGCTCGGCCTGTTGTCGATTTGCTCCGGTCACCGGACGGGCCCCGCGACAGGCAACTGCTGATCGGAGATGGGGTGCGGGTGTTCGAAGTGCGGGAGGGCGTTGCCTTCGTTCAGGCCGAGAAAGACGGCTATGTTGGTTACCTGCCGCATGAAGCCTTGGGCCAGCCGGACGTGCCAACGCATTGGGTCTCTGTCCTGGCCACGCACCTTTATCCAGAGCCGGATTTCAAACGCCCCGAACTGATGGGCCTTAGTTTTGGCAGCCGTCTCAGGATCGTGGCAGAGGTCGGTCGCTATTCCCAAACGGCTCAGGGTCATTTCGTGCCCAAGATGCATCTGTCGGCCTTGTCGGATCGTCCCTCTGACCTGGTTGCCACCGCAGCACTGTTTTGCGGCGTGCCCTACCTGTGGGGCGGCAACTCGGCCTATGGCCTTGATTGTTCGGGTCTGGTGCAGGCTGCGGCCTTGGCTGTGGGTCATCCCTGCCCGGGGGACAGCGATTTGCAGATGGCAACCCTGGGTGAAGAGTTACCGCCAGATACACCGCCACAGCGTGGTGATCTTCTGTTTTTCAAAGGCCATGTCGCCCTTGTGGCTGATGCCGATACTTTGCTCCACGCGAATGCTTTCCACATGGCAACGGCCTATGAGCCTTTGAAGGCGGCACTC
>JBCBGY010000004.1:0-43740 GCA_038526275.1 Pseudomonadota bacterium
GCTTGACCGTCTTCTCATCTGCCGGGCGGTCGTTTTCCAGCATGTCCTTGATCAGGTAGATGCGGCCCCGTGGGCTGTCCAACTCGTCGCCCAGCACCTGATAGGTTGGGCAGGTGGCGGTGCAAAATCCGCAATGGACGCAGTTGCGCAAGATCTCGTTCGAGCGGGCAATGCCCGGATCCTGAAGCTGTTCTTCGGTAAATGTGGTTTGCATACTTACTCTGCCGTCAGGCCAGCAGGCCGGGGTTGAGAATTCCGCGCGGGTCGAACTTCTGGCGCAGCCCGTCGGACAAACGGGCCAAGGGCGCCGGTTCGGGATGAAAGCGCTGCGTCTCGGCGGGCGCCCCATCTGCGGTTTTGATCAGCGTCGCATGGCCGGGCAGGCCCTGCATCAGCGCGCGAAGGTCTGTGCCCTTGGGCAAAGCGGCCCAAATCAGCCCCCCGCCCCAGTCGTAAAGCTTGGGCACGTTGCCAAGCCTTGCGCCCAACACCGGGCCATTGCTTGGTTTCACGGATACCCGCCAAAGGTCGCCGGCTTGGTCGGCCAAAGGACGCACGTCGCGAATGGCCCGCCAGGTGGCGGCCGCACTTTCAGGATCGCGATCCACGGTTAGGTCTGCCAGGGGTTCTAGCAGGTTGGTCAATTGGGTGACGCGGTAGGCTACCGAGTCGGCAAACCCTTCCAGGCGGATAAGTGTGACCGTCTCCGACCCGGTCGCATCATGGGCCGCCCCGGTGACTTCAAAAGGCGAAGACAGCGCCTTGGAGAGCACTGCGACAGCCTGTTCGTCAGAAAGGCCCCGTGCAGAAAGCGTGGCTTGAGCCGCGACATTGGGCAAAACTTTGAAGGCAACCTCTGTCAGCACGCCAAGCGTACCGCGGCTGCCCGCCATCAGCTTTACAAGGTCATACCCGGTGACGTTCTTCATCACTCGGCCACCGTTCTTGATAATGTCGCCGCTGCCATCGACGAAACGAACGCCGATCAGGCTGTCGCGACAGGCCCCCGCCTGAATGCGTCGCGGACCAGACGCATTGGCGGCCACTGCTCCGCCGATGGTCGACAAGCCCGTTCCACCCGCGGCAGCGTCGTCGGTGCCAAGCAGTGCGCGCATATCGGGAGGCTCGAACGGTAGGCGCTGATTTTCGGCGGCCAGGGTCGCCTCGATCTCGGCCAGCGGAGTTCCGGCTTGGGCCACGATGGTCAAAGCGCCCGGTTCATAAAGCGACACACCGTTCAGGCCTGCTGTTGAAAGCGCGTCTCCGAGTGCCGGTTCGCCAAAGGTTCGGGTCCCGCCTCCGACGACCCGCAAAGGGCCTGAGGCAGAGCGCACGGCTTCCGCAAGTTCGGCTTCAGATTGGGGAGTAATCATGGTCACGCCGCCTTCGGGCCACCAGCGCGGCGGGTTGCGGTAGCTTCCAGAGGAAACACCTTTGCCGGATTCAAAAGCCACGTCGGGTCGAACACGTCTTTGACCCTCATTTGAAGTTCCAGATCTTCAGGTCCAAACTGCGCCGTCATGAGGTCACGCTTTTCGATGCCGACGCCATGCTCGCCCGTCAAACAGCCACCAACCTCGACACAGAGCTTCAGGATCTCGGCACCCAAGGCCTCGCAAGTTTCCAGATCGCCGGGCTTGTTGGCATCAAACAGGATCAGCGGGTGCATATTTCCATCGCCCGCATGGAATACATTGCCGACATCCAAGCCATGTTCCTTTGACAGCTCCCCGATCCGGCGCAGCACAAAAGGCAGGCTTGAGACCGGTATTGTCCCGTCGAGGCACATATAGTCGTTAAGCTGACCGATCGCGCCGAAAGCAGATTTTCGGCCAAGCCAGATCTTTGCGCTTTCCTCTGGCGAACTGCTTTCGCGTAACTCCACAGGGTTATGCTTGCGGGCGATTTGCAGGATTACACCAAGCTGTTCGTCGATTTCCGCGTCCGATCCTTCAACCTCGACAATCAGCAGCGCCTCGCAGTCCGGATAGCCCGCATTGGCAAAATTGTCGGATGTTTCGATGCAAAGGCGATCCATAAATTCAATCGCCACCGGCAGAACGCCCGCCTTAATGATGTCGGCCACGCAAGCGCCCGCCACTTCGCTGCTGTCGAACCCCATCAGAACAGGCCGCGCCCCTTCCGGTTTGGGTAGAATCCGAAGGGTAGCCTCCGTCACGATGCCAAGTTGCCCTTCGCTGCCGCAAATCAGGCCCAACAGATCGTAACCCGGCGCATCAAGGTGGGCGCCACCGATTTCCGTGATCGTGCCGTCCATCAGAACAAGCTTCACCCCAAGTAGGTTATTGGTCGTGACGCCATATTTGAGGCAATGCGCTCCACCAGAATTCATCGCAATATTGCCGGCAATGGCACAGGCGAGTTGGCTGGACGGGTCAGGCGCATAGAAGAACCCATCTTCCTCAACGGCTCCGGTCACGCTGAGGTTCGTGCGCCCGGTCTGCACCCGGATGTAGCGGTCGTCGTAGTTGGTCTCGAGCACGTCATTCATACGCGCAACACCCAGGATCACGCTATCGGCTGTGGGCAATGCTCCACCGGCCAGCGATGTACCAGCGCCACGCGGCACGACGGGTACGCCTTCGGCATGGCAAATCCGCAAAACCGCGGCAACCTCTTCCGTGGTCCGGGGCAACACGGCAGCAAGAGGTGGACACCGATAGGCCGTCAGGGCATCGCATTCATAGGCCCGCGTCTCTGCCAGATCGGAAATCACTCCGTCCGCCCCGAGCACGCGTTCCAACAGACCGACGATCCGGCCTTTCTTGGCCACCACGGCAGCGTTCGGCACAGGCATTTCCATTATGGCCTCCCACGAAAACAACAATTGGTAAGATAATATAACCAATTTTTGCGGCTGGCAAGTTAAGTGCCCGCACCGGTATGGTCGCACCATGGATTTTATGGAGCGCCTTGCCCTACTGAACCCGCTCGACGCTGTGGCGGTTCTGTCAATGTTTGCAAGCTGGATGATTGTCAGTTGGCGTATCGAACATCCGGGCAAAGATAAGCTATCGGTCACGGCCCTAATGTCGGATTACCGGCGCGAATGGATGCGGACTTTTGTGACCCGACAGCCGCGCATCTTCGATTCCCAAATTCTGGGTGGCCTGCGGCAGGGGACAGCCTTTTTTGCGTCAAGCAGTATCATCGCCCTTGGCGGCGTATTGGCTTTGGCCGGGAATACCGCGCCGCTGCAAGGCGTTGCCACACAACTTGCCGCGCAGGAAGTTCCGGCCCTGATCTGGCAACTCAAGCTGGTTCTGGTTGGGATCTGCCTGGTGAACTCATTCCTGAAGTTTGTCTGGGCAAACCGGCTTTTCGGCTATTGCGCAGTTGTCATGTCTGCCGTGCCCAACGACCCCGATGATCCCCAAGCCTATGTCATGGCGGGCCAAGCTGCGGAACTGAACATTCGGGCCGCCATAAACTTTAATCGAGGTTTGCGATCAGTCTATTACGCCTTGGCCGCTGTCACTTGGCTGCTTGGGCCCTTGGCCTTGCTGGTGGCCACAACGCTCACTGTATGGACCCTGTGGAGCCGCGAATTCAATTCGATCCCGCGCACGATCCTGCTGGGCACGTACGACCCCACGAAACGGTGATCGAAGGCACAATTCATCAATGCTAAACAGTCCGCAACAGGAGGGGGTACCATGATCCGAACGACCTTAGGCGCGAGTCTACTGGCCTTTGCCGCAACGTCACTAACAGCGGATCCGGCTGTAATTGAAAACGTAGAGGCCAGGGCAAGCGGTGCAGACTGGACCTTTTCGGTGACACTGCGTCACGGTGATACGGGCTGGGATGACTATGCCGACGGTTGGCGCGTGGTTGCACCGGATGGCACGGTCCTGGGCACGCGGGTGTTGGTACACCCGCATGTGAACGAACAGCCATTCACACGCAGCTTGGGCGGTGTGGCCATCCCGGACGGGGTGACGGAGGTGCGGATCGAAGCCCGCACTCTGACAGAAGGCTGGACCAGCACGGCTGTGACGTACCGCCTGCCAGGCAGTTGATCTTAAAGCAAAAAGGCCGCCCAACTGGCGGCCTTCATCCAATCCCAAACCTGTCTTAGCCCTGGCGGGCCTTGAACCGGCGCTGGGTCTTGTTGATGACGTATACGCGGCCCTTGCGGCGCACGACACGGCAATCGCGGTGCCGGCTTTTCAGCGAGCGGAGCGAGTTCTTGACCTTCATCGGTCGTCCTTCCTATGCGCGGCGCGGGAGCGCCTGATTTACGTTTCGGCCCATCCAAGGCCAGCTCATGGTGGGCGATACTGGGATCGAACCAGTGACCCCTTCGATGTCAACGAAGTGCTCTACCGCTGAGCTAATCGCCCTTACCCACAATCCCAAAAATGCCCCAGTTGGGACTCAGAATGTAAAGGTCCGAGCCGTATAGGGGGAAGGCGCATTTGGTTCAAGGGCTTTTGGAGATCACAAGAATCCGTCTATGTTGATCCCCACAGGAGTAGGCATGGCTCATCAATCATTCCGGCTTTTGCAGCCGCCAGTTCGGACAACGAGCGTCATTTTCGCGTCGCCCCATAGTGGTAACGCGTATCCTTGGTCGTTTCTGCGCCGGACAGTACTGGATGATCACGCTATTCGCTCGTCCGAAGATGCCTATGTCGACCAGCTGTTTGAAGCCGCGCCGGGCCTTGGCGCCACACTCCTGGTCGCGGACGTGCCGCGCGCCTTCGTCGATCTTAACCGGAGCACCGAAGAACTGGATCCGGCCTTGATCGAAGGGATCAAGAGCACCTCGCATAATCCGCGCGTCAGTTCAGGGCTTGGAGTGATTCCCAGAGTTGTGGCCAATGGTCGCGCCATCTACCGGGGCAAACTCGACCGGTCTGAAGCACGGGCACGCTTGGATGATCACTGGTATCCTTACCACGCGGCCTTGCAGAACCAACTCGACGCAGCCAAAGCCGAATTTGGACAGGCGATTTTGATCGACTGTCACTCGATGCCGCATGAAGCGATCGATGCAATTTCGGGCGACGGCAAGAATTGGCCCCAAGTCGTTTTGGGCGATCGGTTTGGGGCAGCGTGCGCCCCAGCGATCGTTAATCGAATCGAAGCGGCTTTTCAGCGCGCTGGCCTACGGGTTGCTCGGAACGCGCCATTCGCGGGGGCTTATGTGACCCAGGCATATGGACGACCTTCTCGAAACCAACATGCGGTGCAAGTTGAAATCGACCGTTCGCTTTACATGAACGAAGCCACGATCGAGCCCAACGAGCACTATGACCGGTTCAAGGCTCAAATTACGCAAGCCATGTCCGAGATCGTTGACATTGGTCGCGCGTCCCAACCTCTGGCCGCCGAATAGCCATTGAGCGGGTAAAGGCCAAACTCAAAAACGAAATTGACTGTGCAACGCGCGTTGGACGCGCCGAGCCGTAGTGAACTTTCGGCGGGTGTCATAGAGAACGAGGGAGGAGGAGTGGTGAGCCGTGCAGGATTCGAACCTGCGACCCACTGATTAAAAGTCAGTTGCTCTACCAACTGAGCTAACGGCCCACTCTCTGCTGGTTTGATGCCCGGCAACCTCACCATTCGGCAAAGACTTACCACCGCAACGGCGTGCACCACCGGCAGGCTTGCGGTCTAGGCAAAGGGCGAAGGGAGGTCAAGCGAAAATCCAACGGAAAATTAAGGATGTCTGACAGCGGTTACCGGGACTACTGGCAATGTGCATCTGACCCCCGTATATGCGCTCCATGCGTGATGATGTCGCCTCAACCGGCCTGCCCTTCTTGAAGATGCACGGCCTCGGCAACGACTTCGTTGTCCTCGACCTTAGGGCCACCAATAGGGTGTTGCCCCCCGCTTTGGTGCGCGCTGTGGCGGACAGGCGAAGAGGGGTGGGATTCGACCAGCTTGCTTTGATCTACACGGGGACGCGGCCAGACATCGCCGCCACCTTGCGGTTTTATAATGCCGATGGTTCGGTTTCTGCGACATGCGGAAACGCTACCCGCTGCATCGCCGAGCATCTCATGCGCGAAATGGGTCGCGCTTCGCTTACGTTGGAAACGGAACGCGGTGCGCTCGCCTGTGAAGCGATGGAGGATGGCCGGACAGGGGTCAATATGGGCCATCCCATCTTGGACTGGAAGGACATTCCGTTGGCCAGAGAGGTCGACACGTTGGCATTGCCGCTTGAGGGCAAGCCTGCTGCCACCGGTATGGGCAATCCGCATTGTACCTTCTTCGTGGATGATGTTGAGGCCGTTGACTTGGACACTTTCGGCCCGGCCATAGAGCATGATCCTCTCTTTCCAGAACGGACCAACGTTCAGGTCGCGCAGGTGTTGGCACCGGACCGCTTGAGGGTGCGCGTATGGGAACGGGGTGTCGGCATCACTCTGGCCTCTGGGTCGTCCTCCTGTGCTGTCGCCGTTGCCGCAGCCCGCAGGGGCCTAACAGACCGGCAGGTGTCACTGGACCTTGATGGCGGCACACTGGAAATCGCGTGGCGGGATGATGGTGTCTGGATGGTCGGACCCACAGCCCATGTCTTCAACGGGGAATTGACGCCCCGCTTTCTGGCTGACTTACAAGATGGACCGTAAGGCGCCCGTCTTTCAGACGTTCGGTTGCCGGTTGAATGCCTATGAAACCGAAACGATGCGCGAACTCGCTGCATCTGCCGGTGTCGAGAACGCTGTCATCGTTAATACCTGCGCTGTGACGGCCGAAGCTGTCCGGAAGGCGCGCCAAGATATTCGCAAGCTTCGCCGAGAGAACCCTGATGCCGCCCTGATAGTCACCGGCTGCGCGGCTCAGACCGACCCGGACAGTTTCGCCGCCATGCCCGAAGTGACCCATGTCATCGGCAACAGCGAAAAGATGACCGCGGAAACGTGGCGCGGCCTGGCTCCCGACCTGATCCAGCAGTCAGAGCCTGTCCAGGTCAATGACATCATGTCGGTCAAGGAAACGGCCGGCCATATGATCGACGGGTTTGGCGCGCGGTCCCGCGCCTATGTACAAGTGCAAAATGGCTGTGACCATAGATGCACCTTTTGCATCATACCCTTCGGTCGGGGGAATTCCCGTTCTGTGCCCGCAGGTGTGGTTGTGGATCAGATCCGCCGCCTGGTGGACCGTGGTTACCGGGAGGTGGTGCTTACGGGCGTTGACCTCACCAGCTGGGGGGCAGATCTGCCGGGCAAGCCGCCTTTGGGCAATCTGGTTCAACGGATCCTGAAGCTGGTGCCCGATTTGCCCCGTTTGCGCATCAGTTCAATCGATTCAATCGAGGTCGACGATGCCCTGATGGAGTGCATTGCGTCAGAGGCCCGGCTGATGCCGCATCTTCATCTGTCGCTCCAGGCGGGCGACGATATGGTGCTGAAACGGATGAAACGGCGTCATTTGCGGGACGATGCAATCGGGTTCTGCAGAGAGGCGCGCCAGCGTCGGCCCGATCTGACATTCGGGGCCGACATCATCGCTGGTTTTCCGACCGAGACCGACGAGATGTTTGAGAATTCGTTGTCACTGGTCGAGGCGTGCGACCTCACATGGCTTCACGTTTTTCCGTATTCACCTCGACCCGGAACTCCTGCGGCCCGGATGCCTCAGGTGGATGGCAGGACGATCAGAGAACGTGCCGCGCGCCTGCGCGACGCCGGAGTTCGACAGGTTCGCGCGCATTTGCAGGCTCAAGTGGGCAAACAGCATGACATCCTGTTGGAAAGCCCGCGCATGGGACGGACCGCGCAGTTCACTGAGGTGCAGTTCGGGACCGACCAACCGACGGGCCACATCGTTCAGGCCGAAATCCTTGGGACAACAGAGACGAGTTTGCGGGCCTGAGGACGCCGTCCGTTCACACGAAGTGAGCGAAGATTTCGCCTTGCCGCATAAGCCTGTCCCGCAGGCGCCCTTCCGACTGTGGAGCCCGCGCAGGGACGCTGACCAGTAGCGTTCTGCGAAGCAATTCAGCCCCGGGAAAGGGTTGGATCACCACATCTATGTCTGCCTGAACACGTTGATCCCCTTGGATCCAGCGCGCATCAGCGATCTTCGTGTTAAGGATTCTCATAAATCTCCTCCCTCGTGCTCTTCACACAGTATCGGGGCCGGATCCCGGAAAAGAGGGGAATGACACGGCGTTGTACCCCGTTTCCGAAAGGTTCGGAGCGTAGGATCTTGCCAATGCGGTTCCGGCTGCCCATTTCACATCTGGGTCCGGCGAACAGGCTGCCGAAGCGGATGTTTGCGGGGATGCTGAACGGAAGGAGATACCGATGGACATGGAAAAGTTCACGGAACGGTCGCGCGGATTTCTGCAGGCGGCCCAAACGATTGCGATGCGCGAGGATCACCAGCGTCTGGTGCCCGAGCATCTACTGAAAGCCTTGATGGATGATGATGAGGGCTTGGCCTCGAACCTGATCCGCGCCGCTGGCGGGGCACCGGAACGCGTGGTTGACAGCCTCGAAGGGGCATTAGCAAAACAGCCGAAAGTCTCTGGCGATGCGGGCCAGGTCTATATGGATGGACAAACCGTCAAAGTATTGTCCGAAGCAGAAAAGATCGCTGAAAAGGCCGGTGACAGTTTCATACCTGTGGAACGGCTGCTGACGGCTTTGGCTGTGGTGCGATCCGGCGCAAAAACGGCGCTGGAAGATGGGGCCGTGTCGGCCCAAAAACTGAATTCTGCCATCAATGACGTGCGCAAAGGGCGGACGGCGGACACGGCCACAGCCGAAGAGGGTTATGACGCACTCAAACGCTATGCCCGGGATCTGACCGAAGCTGCGCGCGACGGCAAGATCGATCCGATCATAGGCCGCGACGACGAAATCCGGCGCACCATGCAGGTTCTCAGCCGCCGGACCAAGAACAATCCGGTTCTTATTGGCGAACCCGGCGTCGGCAAGACGGCCATTGCGGAAGGTTTGGCGTTGCGCATCGTCAATGGCGATGTGCCGGAGAGCTTGCGCAACAAGCAGTTGATGGCGCTCGATATGGGCGCGCTGATCGCGGGCGCGAAGTATCGGGGCGAATTCGAAGAGCGCCTGAAGTCGATCCTGACGGAGGTAACGACCGCCGCTGGCGAGATCATTCTCTTCATCGACGAGATGCACACCTTGGTCGGGGCAGGCAAAGCCGACGGGGCAATGGATGCCTCGAACCTTCTGAAACCGGCCCTGGCCCGCGGTGAGTTGCATTGTGTGGGCGCCACCACCTTGGATGAGTACCGCAAGCATGTGGAAAAAGACGCCGCACTTGCCCGTCGCTTCCAACCGGTTGTGGTCGAAGAGCCGACGGTTGAAGACACGGTCAGCATCTTGCGCGGCATCAAGGAGAAGTACGAGCTGCACCATGGCGTGCGGATCAGTGACAGTGCGCTGGTCTCTGCCGCGACGCTCAGCCATCGCTATATCACCGACCGGTTTCTTCCGGACAAGGCCATCGATCTGATGGACGAAGCCTCCAGCCGGTTGCGCATGGAGGTGGACAGCAAGCCCGAAGAGCTTGATGCGCTCGACCGCGAGATTTTGCAAAAGCAGATCGAGGCCGAAGCTTTGCGGATGGAAGATGACCGGGCCAGCGCTGATCGACTGGAAAAGCTGGAGAAAGAGCTGGGCGATCTGCAAGAGCGTTCAGCTGAGATGACGGCGCAATGGCAGGCTGATCGCGACAGTTTGGACAAGTCGCGAGAGATTAAGGAGCAGCTTGAGCGCGCCCGGGGCGACTTGGACAGCGCCAAGCGGCAAGGCAACCTCGCCCGCGCTGGTGAATTGTCCTATGGCATTATTCCCGCGCTGGAAAAGCAGTTGGCGGAGGCAGAGGAAGGCCAACATACCCGCATGGTCGAAGAGGCTGTGCGACCCGAGCAGATTGCCGAAGTCGTCGAACGATGGACAGGTATTCCGACCTCAAAGATGCTTGAAGGCGAGCGTGAGAAGCTTCTTCGGATGGAAGAAGAGATCGGCAAGCGTGTCATCGGCCAGACCGCTGCTGTGACCGCCGTGTCGAACGCGGTGCGGCGGGCGCGTGCCGGCTTGAATGACGAAAACCGCCCCTTGGGGTCGTTCCTGTTTCTGGGTCCCACCGGTGTGGGCAAGACGGAACTGACCAAGGCGCTGGCTTCGTTTCTGTTTGACGATGACAGTGCGATGGTGCGGATCGACATGTCAGAGTTCATGGAAAAACATGCTGTCGCCCGTCTGATTGGCGCGCCTCCGGGTTATGTGGGCTATGATGAAGGCGGTGTTTTGACCGAAGCCGTACGGCGCAAGCCCTATCAGGTTGTCCTGTTCGATGAGGTCGAGAAAGCCCACCCGGACGTGTTCAACGTGTTGCTGCAGGTTTTGGATGATGGGTTATTGACCGATGGCCAGGGCCGGACGGTCGATTTCAAACAGACATTGATCATCCTGACCTCGAACCTCGGTGCGCAGGCTCTGAGTCAGTTGCCCGACGGTGCGGATGCGAGCGCGGCCCGGCGCGATGTGATGGATGCCGTGCGGGCCCATTTCCGACCGGAATTTCTCAACCGGCTCGATGAGACGATCATCTTTGATCGGTTGTCGCGCGGGGACATGGACGGCATTGTCGAGATCCAGTTGGGCCGTTTGATGAAACGCCTGGCCCGGCGCGGGATTACGCTTGATCTGGACGATGGCGCGCGGACCTGGTTGGCCGACGAAGGTTATGATCCGGTTTTTGGGGCGCGGCCCCTGAAGCGGGTGATCCAGCGGAGCCTGCAGAATACGCTGGCTGAGATGTTGTTGGCGGGGGACGTGTCCGACGGCGACAGTGTGCATGTGAGCGCGGGCACGGATGGTCTTTTGATTGGCGACCGCGTCGCCAATTCCGACCGACCTGTCCCCGGCGATGCGGTTGTGCATTGAGCCGGTGGTGCTCCCGCCCCTTTTGACGCGGCGCAGCCGCTTACAAAAGCGTTGGGCCCGGCGGCGGCGCCGGGTCCTTTCAGGACCGGGACGCCGCCGCTCGCCAGCCCCCGCCTTATCGCATGAGCAAGAATTTTTTTGGGGGAGGGCACATTGGCGCGGCATCTTACCCAATCGGGTGATGCCGTTTCTTCTTACAATGATACCGTTTCCTCAGTGGGTGTCTGACCCGCTTTTCAAATGAGGAGATTTTGATATGCGTGCTCTGCTTTTGCTAACCGCTTTGGCGGTCAGTTTTCTGCCTGCCCGATCTGCCCATGCCGGGTGTGACTGCGAGGAATGGATTTGTTCCCTCGATGGGTGTGAGTGTATTCAGTGGTTTTGCCCTTTGGCCCCTGGCAGGTTTGTCTTCAAAAACCCCATGAATGTGAGCTTGGAGCAAAGCATTTGGCCGGATGTTCAGAACCTTTATCCGCCCATTTCTTATCCGGACCACGGTACGTTTGCCCCACAGACCACAAAGGCGCAGCCAGTCTTTGAGTAGCAGCCTGGCCAAATGTCTTCAGCTGGCGTCTGACGAATGATCTGCGCGTCAGACGCCTTTAGGCCCGCCGGAGCGCAGCGGCGAATTGACCGGGAACTGAGTTCAGCGCATTTGGTGATGGCCCTGCCCGAGACTTAGTTTGGCTGCTTGGTGGTGCGCAGGTAGGGCAACACGGTTTCGAATTCGCCGAATTTAGCCGCTGCGTCTTCGTTCGAAACTGTCGCAGGGATAATAACGTCCTGCCCCGCAGCCCAGTTGGCGGGCATGGCTACGCCGTGCTTGGCAGAGACCTGGAGCGCATCGAGGGCACGGAGGATTTCACCAAAGTTGCGGCCCACGGTCATTGGATAGGTCATGGACAGCTTCAACTGCTTGTCCGGCCCGATGATGAATACAGACCGAACCGTTGCGCTGTCGGCGGGCGTTCTGCCATCGGGCAGGTACGCCTCTGCGGGCAGCATGTCGAAGGCTTTCGAGATCTCCAGGCCGCTATCTGCAAGGATCGGAAAACCAACGCTCGCGCCGCCGACCAGCTCAATATCGCCAATCCACTTCTTGTGATCCTCAACCCCGTCGACAGACACACCAATCACCTTGGTGTTCCGCTTCTGCCATTCATCGGCCAACTGTGCGACGGCGCCAAACTCGGTGGTGCAGACCGGCGTGAAGTCTTTCGGGTGTGAAAAGAGGATCGCCCAGCTATCACCAATCCAGTCATGGAACGTGATCTCGCCCTGACTGGTTTGGGCTGTGAAGTTGGGGACAGTGTCGTTAATGCGCAAGGACATGGCGAGCCTTCTGATGCTGGTGGTGGCCCGAGCCTCAGCAGGCGCGCCGCGACACCCCCAATGAAACCCTGACCCTTGTACCTGTGCTATGCGAACGGGCAATCAAGTTCCAGTCGCGCATTGTCCAACGTTGGACTTCGGTCACTTATATGTTGGTCAGAATAGCGAAGGGGAACTCACCTGCTTTCTGTCGCACGCAATAAAAACTCGCCGGGTCCTGAGGGGGAAAGGACCCGGCGAAGGCGCGGCGGCACCAAAATGTGCTGGCGCGCAGGGAGGTTACTCGGCCGCCAGATGGAGCGGCATTTTCTTGATCCTTGGCGGGTCTGCTTCGACCCATTCTTCGGCGGGCGCCTCGGCGACGGAACGGCGTTTGCGATAGATCAACGCAAACATCGGAGGCGTGAAGTAGAACGACACGACAGTCGACAGCAGAACCCCACCCGCGATTGACATTGCAAATGGCGGCCAGAACCCGCCGCCCGCAAGGATAAGGGGAAGGAAGCCGCCGAACGTGGTGATCGTGGTCGACACGATATGGCGGCTGGACCCGGTGACCACATCGGCCATCGCAGATCTGTCCCCCGCGGCGGCATCTGCATTAGCCTGCAGTCCGGTCAGGATGATGATCGCCGCGTTGATCGAAACCCCGATGGAGCCGATCACGCCTATGATGGCGTTTATCCCGAACGGATATTGGAACACCGCCAGGGCCAACATCGACAGGCCTGCTGACAGAACTGCAACGACAAGGGTGATGACGCTCAGCCGGAAAGAATTGAAGGTCAGCACGATGGTCGCAATGGTGAGGGTGACAATCAGCCCGACCGAGGCCAGAAGGTTGCCCAAGGTGTTGGAGCGCGCATCAGAGTCCCCTCCAATCTCCAATCGGTAGCCTGCGGGCACCGTGAAGCCCCGACCGTCCAGCGCGGTCTGCACGGCTTTCAGGGCCTCCTCTGGCAGAATGTCCGGCGGGATGAAGGCTTGGACAGTGTTCGCCCGTTCGCCGTTGCGGCGAGAGATGACGCTTTCCGACGGCTCCAAACGCACTGTGGCCAGTTCCGATAACGGAACGGTGGAACTCTCGCCAGCGCCAGACAGCGTCTCTGCGCCGGGCAGAGTGATCGGCAGATCGGAGATCGCGGCCAGATCAGACCGCAACGCATCTTCAAACCGCACGCGGACCGGCAATTCTTCCGTGGCCTCCACAAGCGATCCGCCGGTGACGCCTTCCAGGCTGGCCTCAAGCTGCGCGGCAACTGTGGCCAGATCGAGACCCAACAGACGGACCTTCGCTTCGTCTATGTCATAACGGATTTTTGGAACGCCGCCGCTCACCGTACTGCGGGTTTGGATGACGAAGTCCAGATCGGCCATAATAGCGCTGGCTTCATCACCAAGTTCACGCAGCACGCCGATATCTTGCCCGACAAAGCGCAGTTCGACCGGTGCGGCCACGGGCGGCCCTTGGACCAATCCCCGCACCAGAATACGGGAAGCGGGAAACTGAACGTCCAGCGCTTCCTGCAGGTCTGTGACCAGGCGGGCAGACGCTTCAGGCGAGGCCGACGTGATCATGGCCTGTGCGAAGGCGGGTTCGCGGCTGCGGTCCCCTACGATGTTGTAATAGAAGGCTGGACCAGACTTGCCGAG
Source organism: Pseudomonadota bacterium (assembly GCA_038526275.1). Classification (GTDB taxonomy): domain Bacteria; phylum Pseudomonadota; class Alphaproteobacteria; order Rhodobacterales; family Rhodobacteraceae; genus 188UL27-1. The sequence continues at coordinate 13,896 of JBCBGY010000004.1, forward strand.
CGTCCAGTAGACGGAACGGATGTCTGGTTCGCTCGCCAGCACTTCATCGATGTCACGTACGACACTGGCGGTTTCGGTGATCGATGTGCCACCCGGCATCTCGACTTCGATGTAAAACTGGTCACGGTCAACACCTGGGAAAAACTGAGCCGTGAGCGATGGGAAGGCCGCGAAGCCCAGGACCGGCAGGATCAACGCGACTGCTATGGATTTGACCGGGTTTTCAACCGACCATTGGATCGTGCGTTTGAAACCGCGACCGAGCAGTCCACCTTTGATGCCACTCGACAGGAAGCCCCCGCGGTCGCTTGTTGGCAGGATCCAACCGGCCAGTGCCGGTGTGACGGCCAAAGCGAGGAACAGGGACCAGAAGAGCATCAGCACCACAGCGATTGCAATGGATCCGACAAAGTCACCCGCAGGTCCCGGCAACAGGATCATGGGCGCGAAGGACAATGCCGTCGTCACGGTGGAAGCGAGCAAGGGCGCGGCGAGCCGCTTGACCGCTTTGCCAACAGCCTCGATCCGGGCCATGCCAGCGAGCAGCCGTTGACGCACTTCATCCGACATCACGATCGCAGCATCAACCAGTAGGCCCAAGGCCACGATCAGGCCAGTGACCGACATCTGGTGCAAAGGAAGCCCGATCATGTTCATGGTTGCCAGGGTCGCAAGGCTCACGACCGGCAGGATCAAGGCGACGATGGCCGCCGCGCGGACGCCCAAGGTGACGAACAAAACCGCGATGACAAGTCCAACCCCGATAGCCATGTTTTGGCCAACCTCAGCCAACCGGGCCTGCGTGTAGCTGCTTTGATCGAAGGCCAAAGTGCGCTCCATCCCCGCTGGAACTTCTGCGGCGGTCTGGTCCAGCACATCCCGCACGAACCCCATCCAGCGATCAATTTGCAGCCCGTCTTGGGCCAAAATACCAACCAGAACGGCAGGCTGACCATTGTAGAGTGCCATTTCTTCCGCCGGTGTCTTGGCACCGCGTGAAATGGTGGCAATGTCGCCCAAGGCGGTTTGCGCACCAGTGTCGGACTGCCGCAGCACGATGCCGCGCAACCGGTCGAGCACTTCAATCTCGCCCGAGATGTTTATGGCAATGTCGGTGCCATTACTGCGCACCCGTCCGGCCTGCACCTTGCCATCCGCGTTCTGGATAGCGGTTGAGATATCTTGTGCGGTCAGCCCCAATGCCGCAGCCTGAGCGCTGTCGACCGTCACCAGCACTTCCTCGTCCGGCTGACCGAAGAGCTCCACCGCCTTGGTGCCTGGCACGCCGCGCAGTCGGTCGGCCAGACCGTCAGCATAGCGAGAGACCAGCGAGAGCGGCACGTCTGCATGCGTGGTGTTCACGGCTATGACGGTGGAGAAGGCGCTGATGCCATCAGCATCAAAGTCCGGGGCCTGCACCCCGTTGGGGAAATCGCTGCGCGCATCTTCGACGGCATCGCGCGCTTCAGACCAAACCTGCTCGATTGTGGTTTCGTCCAGAGTTTCCAACAATTCGACTGAAACGACCGAGATGCCGTTGCCGGAGACGGACTCAATCACGTCGACTTCCGGGATCTCGCGCAATTCTTCTTCGATCCTGGCAGTCACCAGCGCTTCGACACGGGCTGGATCAGCGCCTGGAAATGACGTGGTGATCGTAGCGAAAAGGTTGGTTATGGTCGGGTCCTCTTGCCGACCCAGCGATAGGAATGATGACGCACCAGCCGCAATCAGAACCATCAGGATCAAGGCGACAAGGCGCGGTTGGCGGAAAGTGAGCGTTTCCATCGATCATGCCTCTCCAGCGATGCGGACCGTCTGGCCCGGAGTGACCCGATGGGGTCCTGTCTCCACCAGGCGAGCGTTTGGGGCAAAACTGCCGCGCACAAAGGCTCGATCGGTTTGTGTATGCAGGATCTCAACGGCGGCGGGGCGTACGATGTTGGCCTCATCCACCACCAACACCGTCCACAAACCCTTGGTGCCTTCGCGCAGTGCATGCAGCGGCACCCAGGCGCCCTCGCCTGCAACATGGCTTTCCACTTCGACGGTGACGGTTTGGCCATAGGTAAGGGCGGTTGTCTCAAGATCCAGGATGGCGGTCTTCGTCCGCGTTTGCGGGTCAATGTCCGGCCGGATAGTGCGAACCAGGCCTGAAACAGACTGCCCGCCCAGATTGACAGTCACCGTATCCTGGGGCGCCAGATCAAGCGCAACGGGAAGACCGACACGGACTTCGGCGCCGCCGGTTTGCAGCAGCGTGACCACCTGCTGCCCCATGCTGACCGTGGCACCTTCATCCACATTCCGGGCCGAGATGCGACCGTCGAACGGGGCAAACAGGGTCGACTTGTCCAATTCGATTCGAACCCGGTCGATGGCGGCTTCGGTTTCTGCCAGCAACGCCGCTTGCTGGTCGCGGGTTGCTTTGGCCTGATCGAATGCTTCCGTCGTACTGAAGCCGTCCTTTTGCAGGGCTTCGCGCCGCTGGACGGAAAGTTCAGAGAAGTTCAATTGGGCGGAAAGCGCATCGCGCGACGCTTCCAATCGCGCCAGTTCGACCTCCATCAGGGCCGTATCCAGTCGCGCAATGGGCTGGCCCTTTGTAACGGTGCTGCCTTCGTCGACCAGGACCTCTGAGACAAGGCCACCAAACTCAAACGCCAGATCGGTCGATTGCAACGTTTCGACCTGCCCGATGAAGCGTCGCGGAATGGTGTAGCCATCGGCATACTCAATCCTGCGAACCTGAACCGGAACGGGCTGAGCGGTGCCCACAGGTTTTGCTGCTTCGGCACGAGCCTGCAGCAGATTGGAGCCGACCGAAACGACATAGACCGACCCGGCCAGCGTCATCCCAGTGAACATCATGATCGCAACTCTGCGTGCGGCCCGTCTCAAGAACCCTTTGCTCATCTGGTCGTCCGACATGGCGCTTACCCCATTCATGTTAGCGTCTCTAACATATGTTAGAAGTTCTTACTTTGACAAGTGCTACGTTGATTGCCATGTATCGGATCATGGAAAAGACGAAAGAACCGAAGAAGCGCGAGACATATCACCATGGTGATTTGCGGGCACAACTTATTGAAGCCACACGGCTTTTGGTCGAAGAGAAGGGCCCGGATCACTTCTCTATTTCGGAAGCCTGTCGAAAGGCGGGTGTGTCGACGGCAGCGCCTTACCGCCACTTCAAGCACAAAGATGAGATTCTTTTGGCGGTCACAAAAGCCGGCCTAGACCGCAAATACGCGCGGATGGTCGCGGCGGTTGAAGCACAGCCCAAGGGCAGTTTGGAGCGAATCGTGGCTCTTGGTCAGGTCTATGTCGGCTTTGCTCGGGATGAACCCGGCGTCTTTCGTCTGATCTTTGGAAATACCAGGCATCACAAAATGCACGATGGGCTGATGGATGACGGACCGCGTCACTACGGGTTTGTCGAAGCTGAAGTCGCGGCCTATCTGGGCCGAACCGAACCCGATGATGACGTCAAGGAACGGGCATTCATGCTATGGACCTGCGTCCACGGACTGTCATTCTTGCTGCTCGATGAAAAGGTCTCGGTCACCGGGGGTGCTATTGACCTCGACCGTCTGCTCTATCGGGTGGCGGACAGTGTGATGAACAGCGGCGAACCGGTTTCCATCAAAGACTGAACTTTCCATTGGGCCGATCACTGGCCGACACTCCGGCACCGTGCAATGTTGAAGTCAGTCGATTTGATCGCTTGATCTTGGGCAACGCTGAGTGGACGGCTTTTCGCGGGACGCTTTTCGCGGCGTCTGTATTTGGCATTGCAGAGGGGCTCCCGCCCCCTTCGTTCGGCCTTTCGGCCTGCTCAGGCGTTGGGCATGGCCGCGCGTGCCGCGCGGCGCCTCCGGCGGAAGTATTTCGGCCAATAAGAAAGTGCTGATCCGCCTGCGATGCGATCGATGTGTTATCGAAAATCTAATGCTCTATCTCATGCCTGACGTTGCAAGCGCTGCAGACAGCCTCTGACAGGTCGTAGCTCGCATTAATCCGGCGCAAGCATGTAACCCGCGCCCCGGACGGTTTGCAGGTAACGGGGTTGCTTGGGATCCGTTTCGATCTTCCGCCGCAACCGCGTGATCTGAACGTCTACCGCGCGTTCCTGTGCCTGGCCCCCATCGCGCCCAAGATCTTCCACCAGCTTTGAACGGCTAACGGCTTCCCCCGGGCAGCCAGAGAAGATCCGCATCAGTTGGGTCTCGGTCGCGGTCAGACGCACCAGATTGTCGCCTCGCCACATCTCGCCCCGGTCGATATCGTACCGGATCGGGCCCAGGTTCAGGACCTTGGGTCGATCCTCTGTCAACACCTCGGCAGGAACCCGCCGCAGGATGGCATTGATCCGCAGCAGCAGCTCTTTCGGCTCGAAAGGTTTGACCAGGTAGTCGTCCGCCCCGGCCTCCAGCCCGGCAATCCGATCCTCCGTTTCGCCCTTGGCGGTCAACAGCAGGATCGGGGTCGTCAGGGTTTCGCGCAATGCTGTGGTTAATTCGACCCCGTTTTCGCCGGGCATCATCACGTCGAGCACGATCATGTCGAACTCTAGCCCGCTCAAAAGACGCCGCGCGTGAGCTGCGTCCCGCGCCGCGCTGACGATAAACCCGTTGCGCATCAGAAACTTCTGTAGAAGCTGACGAATCCGCTCGTCGTCATCCACGATCAACAGATGGGGATCGACGTCCATACTTACTGTCCTCTCTCTGCCACGCCGTCATAGTGGCGGCGCAGTTCCGGGTCCATCATGGCTTCTAAGACCGTGCGAAACCCCGCAACAGCTTCGGGCCCAGCGTTCCGAAAGGCAAGTCGCATCCGCGCACGCTGCGCATCCGAAAGGGCGCCTTCCAACGCTTCTCCCTTTTCTGTCAGAAACAAATTGCGCTCACGCCGGTCGCGATACCCGACGCGGCTTTCGACCAAACCGTCCTCAATCAAGGTCCGCAAAACGCGGTTAAGCGACTGTTTGGTCACGCCCAGAATGGACAGCAAGTTGTTCACCGTCGTCCCTGGAGAGCGATGGATAAAGTGGATCGCTCGGTGATGCGCCCGGCCATAGCCATATTCTGTCAGGATGCGATCTGGATCCTTGGTAAACCCGCGATAGGCGAAAAACATCGCCTCGATCCCTTTGCGCAAATGCTCGTCCGTCAGAAACAGAAGTGTTTCGCCACCTGGTCCGTCTGCCATGACCTCTCTCTTCTAATGCTTCGTAATTTTTATGTCAGCTATGTTGACTTTACCAGAATCAATTGGTAGCGATTTTCAGTTTCTACGCAACAATATGTCCGATACGGACCTAGAACTGGCAATATTCGGAAAGAGAAGGGGAGATGAGCGAATGGGTACTGCTTACGACGACCGCGACGGGTTGATCTGGGTGGACGGTGAAATGGTGCCCTGGCGCGATGCGAATGTGCATATTCTGACCCACGGCCTTCACTATGCCTCTTCGGTTTTCGAAGGCGAACGGGCCTATGACGGCAAGATCTTCAAGAGCCGCGAACATTCCGAAAGGTTGAAACAGTCGGCACAGATGATCGATTTCGAAATCCCGTACTCTGTGGACGAGATCGAGGCCGCCAAGGACGCGACGCTCAAAGCATCAGGCCTCTCTGACGCCTATGTCCGGGCCGTGGCCTGGCGCGGGTCGGGGGAAGATATGGGGGTCGCCTCCGCGCGAAACCCTGTCCGGATGGCCATTGCAGCCTGGGAATGGGGGGCCTATTACGGCGACGCGAAGTTTAAGGGTGCGAAGCTTGATATTTCAAAGTGGAAGCGCCCGAGCCCGGAAACCATCCCTAGCCATGCAAAGGCGGCAGGTCTCTACATGATCTGCACGATGTCAAAACATGCAGCAGAGGCGAAAGGCTGTTCTGACGCTCTTATGTTCGACTATCGCGGCTATGTCGCAGAGGCGACCGGTGCCAATGTGTTCTTCGTCAAGGACGGCGAGGTTCACACACCGACTCCCGACTGCTTCTTGAACGGCATCACCCGCCAAACGGTTATCGGCCTGCTCAAAGACCGCCAAATCAAGGTTGTAGAACGGCACATTGATCCCGGCGAGATGGAAGACTTTCAGCAATGTTGGTTGACCGGAACCGCGGCCGAAGTGACACCCGTGGGCCAGATCGGTGACTATTCGTTCGAGGTGGGCGCTTTGACCCGCGATATCTCGGATGCCTATGAAAAAACCGTTCGGAATTAGGTCTTTCGAAAAGGCTCAAGTCTAATGTGCCCGCCAGAAGGTGCGGGCACATGGCGCAGAAGAACGAACTCTCGGCTCTGACCGTCGCGGTGTTGTTGCTGGCCTTGCCAACCACCGTGATTCTGATCTTTTTTGTCTTTACCAATGACGCCACGCTCCGACCGCTTTTGCCCTCCTCGGTAACCGGCGGTCTCGATCCGACAGGACGCCCTCCGCTTCGCGCCTATCTGACGATACCCCGCAATATGGTCGACCTGAGCCGGATTGAAACTTTCGCCGATACCGTCAAAGCCAGCTTTCGGGGAAAAGGGCTTGATGTCCCGGTGATCGTGCAGCGCAGTTCACGTGCATCCGAAGCCACAATATTGTTCCGCGTGGGCCGGGCCGAGATTGGCCCGTTCACGGCCCGCAATGTCTCGGGCGCAGTTCGTGCAGCAACAGAAGCCTATTGGATGCAGCCGGTCCGGGAATAAGACCCGGCTACCCGACGAGAAGCCGAAGGCCCTGCGTAACATCGGAACGTACCGCCAGCCGCAAACCCGGCTCGTCTCCGGCTTTCAGCGCCGCGAGGATCAACCGGTGATGTCGCGGCGGTTCTGTCCGACGAAGTTTGCCGTAAAGCGAACGCATCGTGGGACCAAGCTGAAGCCAGACCGTTTCGGCAATCGCCAACATCGCTGGCGCTTGAGCGCGCAGATACAGCGTTCGGTGGAACTCCAGATTGGTCCTGATGTAACCCACCGGGTCTTCGGAACTGATCGCATCCGCGATTTGCCCGTTGATCGTTTCCAACCGCTCAATCAGCGCGAAATGGGCCCGAGGCAAGGCGCGAGACGACAGTTCGGGCTCCAACAATGCTCGAAGAGCTGCCAGTTCCTCGATCCGGTCATTGCTCAATTCCGGCGTCGAGACCCGCCCCGATGAGGACAAGGTCAACGCGCCTTCCGCAACCAACCGCCGCACGGCCTCCCGCGCGGGCGTCATGCTCATGCCAAAAGACTTGCCAACCGCGCGCAACGTGAGCGCAACACCCGGTGCGATCTCGCCATGCATGATTTGCGTGCGAAGGGTGCGATAGAGCCGGTCATGGGCGGCGCTGGTTGGTTCAGTGGGACGTTGCAGTACCATAGACGGTACCCTGTCCGCCCGTCCGGGCAACGTCAACCAATGCCACTAGGCCCGAAACTGGTACCGATGCAACTCGGCCCCATTTCGGCGCAACCAAGCCCGCTGCGTCTCATACCCCGGAAAAAGAGTATGGACGTGCGCCCAGAACCGACGGGAATGGTTCATCTCTGCCAGATGCGCGACCTCGTGAGCCGCGACATACCGCAAGACCTCCGGCGGGGCCAAAATCAAACGCCATGAATACATCAGCCGGCCTTGTGTCGAACAGGACCCCCACCGGGACCGCGTATCGCGCAGCGCCATACTGCAGTACGTCCGCCGCAACTCGGTAGCATACTGATCGGATGCAGCAGTTAACCTTTCACGCGCCAGTTCTTTGAGAAATGCGCCAACGCGGGCCGGAACGGATCTTACCCGGCGCGGTACAGTGATCGCATCTGGCTCCAATGTGATCTTTCCAGATGAGCCCAACCGGATCTCGCGCAGCACCCCTTCGACCGGGATCATGGCACCGGGTTCAGCCAAAGTGCTGGGCACGACATTTTCCAGATGACCCCGGATCCAGTCGAGTTTTTCGGAGGCGAAGGCACGTGCCTCTGCTTCGGCCACACGCAAAGGCATGGTCATGGTGACCGTGCCGCGCACATGTGACACCCGCAAACTCAGCCGCCGCGCCCGCTGCGAGCGGCGCAACTGAATATCCACCGGAGGATCACCCGGGAATGTGAGTGTCGTCATTGGACCACCGCTGCTCTTTTTTCTGCAAACCTAGCAGCACTGGGCCAACCTTGCACCCCCTTGTTGCGATTGCGTTTGACAGCGGGGCGGGCGTGTGGCAATGCCCCGCTCTGATCACGCGACTGCAAGCGACGAGGCCATCGATGCCAAAGGAAGAATGGGGCGTAAAGCGAGTATGCCCGACCACCGGAAAACGGTTCTACGACCTTGGGCGCGACCCGATCGTCAGCCCCTATACCGGCGAGGTTGTTAACCTGGATACCGGCACGAAAAGCCGGGTGATGATCAAGGAAGAAAAGGCTGCGGCACCCGTTGATGACGAAGATGTTCTGCTGGATGATGCAGACGATGACGTGGATGACGACAGCAGCGACGTTGATCTGGCCGATGATGTGCTTGAAGACGACGACGACAATGTGTCTTTGGAAGACATCGCCGACGTCCCAGCGGAAGACGACGAAAACTAATCGCTTTTTCGCTTGATCGCCGCCCACGCGGCGCATAAGACGAACGGCACGGGGCCTTAGCTCAGTTGGGAGAGCGCTTGCATGGCATGCAAGAGGTCAGGGGTTCGACTCCCCTAGGCTCCACCAAAACTCCAACCTCCCCCTATTTTGGCACGATTTGGCGGGCTCCGGCTTGGATACCCGTTGGGTCGTCAAGAACCCTTAAGGCCGAGCCGCGCCGTGATCCTTAAGGCTGAGACGGGCTTGTTACGTTTTCCGGCGCTGATCTGATCATACCCTGTAGCTGCTTTCGCAGGTCGCGATAACGTTCCCATCCGAACGTCGGCGGGCGTGGGAAAAAGAAATGAGCCAGGCAGAGATATTGTGCACGTTTGTCGTGATCTCCGTCACGATATCAAGCGTGTCTGACGGATCGAGGTTTCCGTAATAGTGAATGCGGCGGGTGACCAGGTTGCATCCACGGGGCATTTTCGGAATTGCATTCGCTTCGGCCGTTGCAAAGAAATTCTGAAACTGCGCGAAGTAAACCAGACCCACACCATTGAGATGCTCTTTCTCAGAGATCGGAATGGACAGATGCGGCGGAGTCCCAGCTCCCTCGGCCCGCTTTCGCTCCAACTTCCCAAGATCACGCAGGATTTGCGCCCTCCGCGCTATGGTTTGGGGCGGCGCAATGCCTTCGCTTATTTTGGACCGAACAAGATCCATGTTTGACGGACCTTCCAACGTTGCAAAGGTGGTCATGAGTTCGACGCACACCCGCTCTCCCGTGGCGGTTTCAAGGTCGATCTGACTCAACCAATTGGTCTCGGGACTCGGTCGGGAGACAACGCGAAACTGGCAAATCGTGTCTTCCTGAAAGGCCGCTGTGGAACCGGACAGAGTGGCCGCGACGACAGACGCAAAGCAACGGCGACCATCCGCATCTAACCATTGGGACGGGGCTGTCCCCAAAGCCTCGGCAACCGCCAGCCAGTGGATATGTCCAGCTTCCTTCATCAACCATGCGATCGAAAGACCGTCTGAACCGAGATGCGGCATCCCCAGGCGAATGGGTGTTGTCTGGCTCAGCGTCTGAGCACCAAGAATTACGTTTGATGATTCTCTGAGTGAAAATGTCATTAGCTAAATCCTATTAAATCCCCGAACAAGGACGCAAAAAAGGGCTGCGCCTCATCCGTTCCAGCCATTCAAAAATGGTACAGAGGCTGGTTCACGCACGCCTCACCCGTTCGGGTGAACAACCGGGCACTGCTCCGTCAGTTCAGGCGAGATCCTGCCGATCTGTGAGTGACCGACGTTATCGACGGTTGGCTCCGGACGTTCTCGAGCCAAATGGGTTGTGCAACCTTGCACGGACAACAATTATTTTATTTTGTGACAATGGTGTGGATAATTGAATAGCCACGACGCCCTAATTCAAAACATCTACGATGCCGCCACAGACGAAGCAGCATGGTCGACCGTGCCTGAGCTTGTTACGCGTTACTTTGGCGCCGCAGCAATGTATCTGGCAGATGGTCAATCTAGCGACCCGACGACATATCGGGTGAACAGTTACCGGTTCGATAGCGAACCCCTGTTTCAAAATGGTTTTGAGCACAGGGATCATTTTGATAGCCGAATTAACCTGTGCTATCGACATGTACTTTCAGCACCGCTCGCAAAGGCTTTTGAAGGTCGTCGCGTCTTAAAAACCGCAAACGAACATCAAAAGCTTTTTTATCGCAGTTGCTTGAACGGAATGCCGCTAAGTCGAATTTTTGCTGTTAACAGGAATGCCGACGAACTGGCCGGTGGATTCCTCACCTATGGCCCGGACGTTTTCGAGGGTAAAGTCGGCAATCGGTTTGATACGGTCCTGTCGCATGTGCGCCGCGCGGTTGAGATCCGCTCCAAATTAGATATCGCGCGACGCGAAACAGAGACTTTGGGCCGTCGACTGGATGGCCTGAGCTTGGCTACATTCGTGATCGATCAATCCGGTCGTTCCGTTTTCCAAAATGAATTGGCAGAAGAACTGGCCCGGCAAGGTGACGGCCTCATCGTTCGCAATTCTGTTTTACGGGCCACCGACAAACGCTCTCAACGCATGATCGAAGAACGACTGCGGCGGATCTACGATATGACTGATGATAGCGTCGAAGGGCCAATTCAATTGCGGCGAACGCCGGGGCGGCCACCCCTACTGGCTTGGATTTACCCGACCATCGGTTTTGGTTTGAGCGGGGTTCGAAACTCCGCTTACGCCTGTCTCCTCGTCCGGGACCCGGCCGCTGAAACGGAATTGGTCAGCGAATATGTGATCATCGAAGCATTCGACCTCACACTAGCAGAAGCCCGGGTGGCGCGTCTTACGCCGTTGGCCTTACCGGTTCGACAGATTGCAGATCATCTCGGCATATCCCCAAACACCGTAAAAACGCACCTATCGAATGTCCGTGACAAGCTCGCTATCCGCAGCACAGCACAGATTGGCCAAATCATTTCAAAGCTGCGCCTGTAAGACGACACCCGTTAGGGTTCGAACCACCCGGTCGCGAGTGCCCGGGCCCAACCTTCCCGACCATAGGCACGAGCGCGTTGCGCCGCCATCGCGCTGTCATAGGGAACGGATCGGAAGGTAACGGTTCGATCAGTGCCCGTGCCCTCAACAATCGCGTAAGACGCGTTGGGGGTTCCGGTCTGGACAATGTGGGGCACAGGATGATCATCGTCATAGGCCGGGCAACCGACGCTTCCCGGGTTGAGCACTTGGCGACCGTCCCGCAGGCGAACGAAACGTGGAATATGCGTGTGAGCACAGAGGATCAAACTGGCCTCGATACCTTTGGCTTCCCGCTCAACCTCAGCCATGCTGGCCGGCCGCACGACGCCGTTTTGGTCAACCCGTTCCAGCCAATAGGTCAGGTCGCTGCTTGGCGTTCCATGACACAAAAACACGTCACCCAGTGCCATTCGGGTCTTCGGCAAAGCGGCCAGCCAACCCAGATGTGACGGGTCGAGAACGTCAAATGCGACCCGATCTGTCGGACCCATCTTCGCCGGTTCTTGCTCGACCAGCCAGCGGTCATGATTGCCAAGAACAGAGATAAAGTCCTGTTCCATCAGCAGCTTTGCCGTTCCTGCCGGGTCGATCGGGCCACTAAAGTGGTCGCCCAAATTGACCGCCTTTTCGACGCCAAGGGCCCGCATGTCTTGCAAGACGGCACGCAGCGCGAAGGAATTTCCATGGATATCAGCGAGTACGGCGAATTTCATTCCGAACGCTCGCACAGAACCGACCGGTTCCTCAATATTCAGCGGGCCTAATATTCCCTACTGGACGGCTTGCCTTAATCGGGGCAGCTTCCGTCCGCGTGTAACTGCCTGAATACCGTCTTATTTCCGTGTTTTCCTGTCCGGATTCAGGCTGATTTTGTAGGGAGCCAGATTTTTGATCATTCCATTTCACGTCACAGAAATGCTTCGACGTGTGTTGGAGCGATACGATCCCGAAAAAACCCCGCACAAGATGGCACCAAAGACGGATGCTTTTTCTGCCATTCGGCCGATGCGGCGGATAAGCAAACGCACGGTCGAAGCCTTTTGGGCGCGTCTAAGACCCATGGCCTCCGACGACGATCAAGCGCAAATCGCTGACCCGGACACTTTGACCAAAGCTGAAACCTACAGTGCCAATATCGAGAATTTCATCGGAACCGTGAAACTGCCCGTGGGCGTAATCGGTCCGCTCCGCTTGACCGGTATGAACGCCAATGGCGACTTTCACGTCCCGCTTGCCACAACCGAGGCCGCGCTGGTGGCCTCTTACGGGCGCGGCGCCTTTGCAGCGACAAAGGCCGGCGGGATCAGTACGGCGGTGCTTTATGAAGGTGTGATCCGCACGCCTGCTTTCGTTTTCGGCAATCTGCTCGCCGCAGGTCAGTTCGTGGAATGGGTCGTGCGCAATGTCGATATATTGCAGGCCGCTGCGGAGGCCACGACCCGTCACGGCAAGCTCGTTTCGCTCGAACCTTTTGTCGACAATAACGTCGCCTTCTTGATCTGCCGCTACACGACTGGCGACGCCGCTGGCCAAAACATGGTCACGATCGCAACAGACGCTTTATGTGCCGCGATCAAGGGCAAATGCCCCGTGCCAATCGACGCTTGGTATATCGAAGGGAACTTCTCAGGCGACAAGAAGGCCTCGGCGCTTGGCATGGTGACGGGTCGGGGACGCAAGGTCAGCGCCTCCGTCACACTCCCGGGAGAGGTCGTCGAAAAACATCTGGGCACCACCGTAAAGGCCATGCTGGACTATGGGCGTGTGGCCAATCTGGGCTCGCTTTTGTCGGGGCAACTCGGTGCGCAGGCCCATTTCGCCAACGGATTGGCGGCGCTTTACATCGCAACGGGTCAGGATGCGGCCTGCGTCGCTGAAAGCGCCATGGGCATCACCCGGATGGAGCCCAGGGGCGAAGACCTTTACTGTTCGGTCACCATGCCGAACATCCTGGTTGGATCAGTTGGTGGCGGTACCGGACTGCCCAGCCAAACTGCGGCGCTGAATATCTTGGGGCTCAAAGGCACCGGCCACGGTGCCGCATTGGCGGAAGTCGCCGCCGCGACCTGCCTTTGTGGAGAGATTTCCATTGTTGCGGCCATTGCTGCCGGTCATTTCACCCGGGCGCACGAAAGCCTGGCGCGGCACCGATGACTTTCGCCCAGCGCCTTTGGATCTACCAGTCCGAACGGTTTCCGCTGAAGAAAACCGTGCCGTTGCTCGCAGTGTTCTCAGCAGCAAGCATCTGCGTGTCAGCTGAATTAGCCGGTCGCCCCCTGCCCGCATGGCCTGCTTTCCTGGCCGGGTTCGTCATCGCCATGACACTGTTTTTCCAGATGCGGGTCTGCGACGAATGGAAGGATGCCGAAGATGACCGGCTCTACCGCCCGGACCGCCCGATCCCGCGTGGCCTGATCCAGCAGTCGACGGTTTTGATCCTCGGTGCTGCAACCCTGCCGATTGCGGCGGCGGCGGCATGGCTTTGGTCTGCCCCATCCCTTTGGGTGCTGCTGATCGTTTGGCTTTGGCTCGCCGCAATGACCGCAGAATTCGGCATACCAGATTGGCTGAAGGCGCGCCCAATCCTATATCTGATCAGCCATATGGCGATCATGCCACTGATCGACCTGATGCTCACCAGCTTGGAATGGCTCCCCGGTGGCGGGGCCGCGCCCCAGCTTTGGCTGTTTCTGGCCCTGTCTTTTGTCAATGGCTGCGTTTTGGAGATCGGGCGCAAACTTTGGGCGCCCGAAAGCGAAATCCCCGGCGTCGACAGCTACTCCCGCCTGTGGGGCCCGCGGCCTGCCGCGATGGTTTGGATCTTTTGCATTTGCCTTTCCTGCGCCCTGCTGGTGGCGACGGGTTTCGCAACTGGCGTCGGATGGGTCACCACCGTGATCGGCCTGATGGCCCTCGCGATTTCCGTTTGGGTCGCTCTGACCTACGCCTCCAAACCGACGCCGCAAATGCAGGGCCGAATGGATCAAGTCTCTGGGCTGTGGGTCTTCTTCTGCTATGCAACGGCGGGGTTTCTTCCATTGGTGCTAGGTACGTAAGATGAGTTTTGTTCGGTTTCCCCCTGCAACAGCAGATCCAGCCGAGGTTGGCGGCAAAGCAGCGGCCTTGACGGAGTTGGCAAAACGCGGCTTCGAACCGCCAGCTTTCTTCGTTATTGCCCCGGATGGGTTCGCGCGCGGGGCATCTGGCCCGCTCCCCGCAGCGGGGTTAGACGTTTTGCTGTCGAACGCTTTGCCCAAGATCGGCCCCGGCCCTTATGCGGTGCGCAGTTCGGGCAGGGCGGAAGATGGCAGCGAACACAGCCATGCCGGGCAGTTTGACACGCTCCTGAATGTGCCTGCGCGAAATGTGTTGGACGCCGCAGCACAGGTCTGGATGTCCGGCTTTTCGGAAACCGTCGAAACCTACCGCGCCAAGACAACCGGCGACGCCGCCGAAGCGCCTGCCATCGTCGTTCAGCAGATGATCCCTGCGGAAGCGGCGGGGGTTGCCTTCTCAGCCGACCCGGTGAGCGGCCAACGCGGCACCGTTGTAATCTCGGCCATCGCAGGCTTGGGGGATCAACTTGTCTCGGGCGAAGAGGATGGTGAGGATTGGGTCCTGGATCATGCGGGAACGTTCCTGTCCCAGCCGGGCCATCCGCAGGTTCTCACCCCCGCACAGGCGCAGCAGATCGCAGCGCTGGCCCAATGGGCCGAGGAAGCCTTCGGTGCGCCGCAAGACATCGAGTGGGCCTTGCACCAGGATAACTTGCACATCCTGCAGTCCCGCCCCATTACCACACCACTACTGGCCGAAGCGCAGTCTGACAGCACGCTCACGATCTTCGACAATTCCAATATCGTCGAAAGCTATCCCGGCCTTGTCAGCCCCCTGACCTATTCCTTTGCCTTGCATGTCTATGCCCGGGTCTATCGGGCGTTTGTGGCCTTGCTTGGCGTGAGATCCGAAGTGATCGACGAACAGGCCGCCGTCTTCGACAACCTGCTCGGGCGGGTCGACGGGCGGGTCTACTACAATCTGGTCAACTGGTACCGCGCTCTGGCTCTTCTGCCCGGATTTTCCCTGAACCGGGACCATATGGAGACGATGATGGGCGTGTCAGAGCCCATGCCACGCGAAATCACTGATGCCATTGGCCCACCTCCCGCCCGCGGTCTTGCCAAGCTGCGCGAATATGGGCGGCTTGCGCGTGTGGCTGGCGGCCTGGTCTGGCAGGCCGTCCTTCTGCCACGCACAAGGCGGTCATTCTATGACAGGTTGAATACGGCTCTGGCAGGCGACCTGGATCTGGCAACCGCCAATCCGACCCAACTCGCGGCGGAATACCGGCGGATCGAAAGCACCTTGCTGAACCGTTGGGACGCCCCTCTGATCAACGATTTCCTGTGCATGATGGCCTTCGGAGCCTCACGCAAACTTCTGGAGAAGTGGCTGGGCACGGAAGGCCTACAGTTGCACAATGACCTGATGATCGGCCAAGGCGATATCGTCTCGGCAGAACCGGCTCAAAGGATTGCGGCCTTGGGCGCCCTTACGCGCGACGCCGGTCTATCGGAAGCGCTTATGTCCGGCCAAATGTCCGCTTTGGACGGCCATCCCGAGATCAAGGCCGGTGTTGACAGCTATCTGGAGAAATTCGGCGACCGTTGCACGGAAGAGCTGAAGCTGGAAAGTATCGCCCTTAGTGATGACCCGACCAGCCTGCTCCAAGCCATAGCAGCGAGCGCGGAGCGACCGAAAACCGAGCGGGCAGAACCCAGCGACCCTGACTGGGCAGCCTTGTTCGAGGGCAAACCGATCCGGCGCATCATTGCCGAAAGACTGATCGGCTGGACGAAGGCGCGCGTGCGGGACCGCGAAAACCTGCGGTTTGAACGAACCCGCATTTTCGGCCATGCCCGCCGGGTGTTCCTGGCCATTGGGCGAGAATTCGCGGCGCGCGGGCTGCTGGAGACCCCCCGCGACATATTCTACCTCACCACCGCCGAGGTGCTGGGTGCCATCGAAGGCTTCGCGCTATCGCCAGATATCAAAGGCACCGCCGCCAGCCGAAAGGCCGAAGATATGGCCTCTGCCAGCCGGGCCGATCCGCCGGAACGGATCGAAATCCGCGGCCCTGCCATCGCCCCACGCTGGCAGAAGACGCACGTCGCACGCGATGACGGCCTGGTCAAAACGGCAACCGGCTGCTCCGCCGGGCAAGTGCAGGCGCGCGCGCGGGTCATCCGAGACCCCCGCAAAGAAGCCTTGGCACCAGGCGACATTCTGGTTGCACGGCACACTGATCCTGGCTGGATCGCCGTTTTCTCCAATGCGTCAGCCATCGTGGTGGAACGTGGTTCGCTTTTGTCCCATTCCGCCATCGTAGCGCGGGAACTGGGTATCCCCTGCGTGGTAGGCCTGAAAGGCGCGACGCAGTGGATCCAGGATGGCGAAAAACTGTTGGTCGACGGGGCAACTGGACGGGTGGAGCGCCTTAATGGCCCGGAGTGAGATCGAAACCAAAGCCGCCTTCGACCACATCCGCTACGCTCAGCTTTGGGAAGATGCCGATGTGCTTTGTGCGGGATTAGGCGATTGCGCGGGCGGCACACTGGTTTCAATTTGCTCGGCCGGGGACAATGCCTTGGCCATGCTTACGCTCGACCCCGCAAAAGTGGTGGTGGTGGATCTCTCTCCGGCCCAGTTGGCTTGCCTGCATCTGCGGATCGGAGCCTACCGCGCGCTGGACCATGCAGAATTCTTGGAACTGACCGGATCTCGCCCCAGCACGCGGCGCGAGGCGCTCTTGGCCCGGTCCTTGGACGCGGCGGAACCGAAAATCCGCGCGTTCTGGGAAGAACTTGTCCCAGAGGTCGCAGCCCATGGCATCGGCGGCGTTGGCAAGTTCGAACGGTACTTCCGGATCTTTCGCACCAAGCTTCTGCCATGGGTCCATTCCCGCAAGACCATCGAAGACATCTTCGTGCCACGCACGCCCGCTGACAGGGAGGCCTTCTTTACCAACCGGTTCGACACATTCCGCTGGCGGCTGTTGCTCAACATCTTCTTCTCGCGCTTCGTGATGGGCCGGTTCGGGCGCGACAAGGCATTCTTCGACCATGTCGAAGGTAGCCCGGCCCAGCATGTGGCCCGCCGGGTCCGGTTTGCCGGCGTTGACACGGACCCAAGCCAGAACCCGTATCTCCATTGGATCATGATGGGCACGCACGGCGAGGCCCTACCCATGGCCTGGAGGGCAGCGCATTACGACACGATCCGCGACAGGCTCGACCGGCTGGAGATCCGGCCCGGCTCGCTCGAGACGTTCGTTTCGACAGGTGAAAAGGCCAACGGATTCAATCTTTCGGACATTTTCGAATACATGTCGCCAGACATGTTCGAGCAGGTCTACAGCAGCATCCTTGCAGCCTCTGCCCCGGGCGCGCGACTGGTTTACTGGAACATGATGGCGCCGCGACGTGTGCCTGCCAAATTTGCCGCGCAAGTCCAAACGCTGACCGATCTGGAAAAACGGCTAAAGGCACAAGACAAGGCCTTTTTCTATTCTGACTTCATCGTCGAAGAGGTGCTGGGGTGAGCGTCGGCCTGCAGATCGCCATCGCCTTCGGGTCGATCGCTGTTCTGCTGGGTCTAATGGCCGTAGTTCGGCACCTCGCACACGTGGCCGGGCTGAATGGCGAAGTGCAGCGCAAACTGGTCCATGTGGGCACCGGGCTTTACGCCATGGGGCTGCCATGGCTCTTCCCAGACCGCTGGCCAGTTTACATGCTGATCGGCGTTACCTTGATCGTTATGGCACTGCTACGGTTGCCCGCCTTCGCGCGACTGGGTGCAGCCGTCCACAGCGTTGAACGCAGATCCTACGGAGATTTCCTTTTGGCCGCCTCCGTTGGGCTTTGCTTCTTTCTGGCTGAGGGCACTGCCCTCTTTTACATCCTGCCGATTGCCGTGCTGACCGTGGCCGACGCCGCCGCTGCCTTGGCTGGCACAACCTATGGTCGGCGGCATTTCCAAGTGGAGGACGGACAGAAAAGCATCGAGGGCTCGGTGGTGTTCTTCTTCATTGCCCTGTTGATCTCGATCATCTGTTTCATGTTCCTGTCCGATCTGCCACCGGCCAACATCCTCACACTCTCCGTGATGGTGGCGGCCTTTGGCACATTGGTCGAAGCGCAAAGCTGGCGTGGCTTTGACAACCTGTTTCTACCCTTGGGCCTATTGATATTCCTGGCGATCCACAGCGAAAACAGCTTGCTCGAACTGGCCGGTCTGGCGGCGGTTTTCCTGGCCGCGAGTGTGTGCTTTCGCTTGGTCGGCACCCGCTTCGGCCTGACAAATCACGCCTCCCGGGTCTACGTGGTGGCGATGTTTCTGATCCTGGCCGTGACCGATATGCAGAATGCGGTGCTACCAGGCCTGGTTTTGATGGCGCACGCCTGGGCCAACATTTGCAATCCCAGCGAAGACAATTATGGCGAACTCGATATCGTCGCTTCGCTGGCACTTTTCAGTTTCGGCTGGCTTCTTCTGGGCAATGCGATCGGCGCCAATGCGGTCAGCTTCTACGGCCTCACGGCCACGGGGCTGGTCATGGGGCTCAGCACCATTGCGCTGAAACAGCGTCTCTTGGGGGTTGCCATTGTTGGCCTGGCTCTACTGGCTCTGCGCGAGGTGTTGATGCTGTTCAACCCCGAATCCTCCCGTTGGGCGGAACCTCTTGCGTTGGTCGCGGTGGGCTGCGTGGTTCTTTCGGCCTGCGCAACAATCGTCAATGCGAGGTTCTTTGATAAAGAGAGAGTACTGAAGCTCACCGTACTGGCGCTGCTTTTGCCCGTCGCAAGTTATCTCACCATGGTGGTCAGCGGTCGGGAAGAGCTCATTATGCAAGTGAAGCTATCCTCATGACGAAACTGAAAACCGACAACGCATCCCTGACGATCTATCTGGATGGCCCAACCTGGGACGGTGAAACTGCCGCAACCATCGGGGATTTCTCCTGCAAAACCCCTGGCGACGGGGCGGCCCTACTGTCCGATGCGATCGATCAGATCAGAGCCGCAGGACGCGACCGGATCCTCGGGCCGATGTCGGGGGACACCTGGCACAGCTACCGCTTTGTCTGCGAAAGCGACGGCAGCCCGCCGTTTCTACTGGAGCCCAGCAACAAGCCCCACGAGAGAGACGTGTTTCACGCGGCAGGATTTGCCGCGGTCAGCCATTACTTCTCTGCCAAGATGCCGCTGGCCGCGGTCGACAACACGCCTGCTCCGGACACTAGCGCATTCACTGTAAAACCCTGGGACGGCGAAGACCCGGAAGGCTTGTTTCGCAAAGTCTTCCGCTTGTCGACCCAGGCTTTTGCCCAGAACGCCTTTTACAAACCAATTGCGGAAGCTGACTTTCTGGCCATGTACATGCCCTTTGTACCAATGCTGAAGCAGGACCTGATCTTCTTTGCCTGGCGTCCGGATGGCGCGCTGGCCGGGTTCCTGTTTGCGCTGCCGAACTACAATGAAGGGTTGGAAACGAAGACCGCGATCCTGAAAACCTATGCCAGCCTCGAACGGGGTGCGGGGCGGCATCTGGTGCGCGCCTGCCAGGACGCCTGCCGCCGTTTGGGCTACGAGACGCTGATCCACGCCTTGATCCATGATGACAACCAATCGGCAGACCGCAGCGCCGTTGAAGGCGGAAAGATCTTCCGCCGGTACGAATTGCTGGGCCTTAGGCTATAATGGCTGATCTTTTGGCGCGGTTCGCGGCTGTGGTTGAAGAAAACCCAGACCGCATTGCCATCGTCGATGGCAAAGGGAAGGAAACCAGCTTTCGCGCACTCGACCGGCGGGTTCGTCAGTTGGCGGGCCAATGGCGGAACAAGGGGATCGGACGAGGCGACCGGGTGTTGCTGGCCATGCCTGTAGCCGCAGATCTTTACGCCAGCCTTGCCGCGCTTTGGTCCCTCGGCGCGACCGTGGTTCTGCCAGAGCCTGCCATGGGCCTTAAGGGCCTGCGTCATGCGGCGCGCACGGTTGAGCCAAAGGCATTTTGCGCGTCCGGCTGGTATATCGCGCTAAGATTTTTGCTGCAGGAACTGCGTAAGCTCACCTTGCTTCGCCCCGGTTCAGACCATTTGGATAGACCTGAACATGGCGTTATCCCGGCCTCGTCTGACACTGCTTTGATCTCCTTCACGTCAGGCACAACCGGCGCGCCCAAGGCCATTCCCCGCAGCCATGGATTTCTGACAGCCCAGTATAAGGCCGTCGCGCCGCTGCTGGCGAGCGACAGGAAAGAGCGCGATCTGGTCGCGTTTCCGGTCTTTACGCTGATCAATTTGGCCGAGGGGCGGACATCTGTGCTGCCCAACTGGAAGATGAGCCGGATTGATCGGCTGAGCCCGCAGGCGATGGGTGCCTGGCTCAGTCAGCAAAACGTCACCCGCATGCTGATCCCGCCATCGCTTTGTGAGACCTTTCTCAAGGTGCCAACCCCAAGCGGGTTACACACCGTGTTTACCGGAGGCGGACCGGTTTTCCCTGATCTCATCACCAAGCTGCACGGCAAGACAGGGCTGAATTTGATCTGCGTCTATGGCTCGACCGAAGCGGAACCTATCGCCCATCTGAATACCAATGACATCACTCCTGAGGAGTTTGAGGAAATGGCGCAGGGGGGCGGGCTTTTGGTGGGTCCGCCCGTGCCGCAAACCCGGACACGGATAGTGGACGGCGAGATATTGGTAGCCGGTGATCATGTGAACAAAAGCTACCTCGACCCACGCCAGAATGCGGCAAACAAGGTGCAAGAGAACGGTGTGACCTGGCATCGGACGGGGGATGCGGGCACCTTTGATGGAGCGGGTCGTCTATGGTTGCTCGGGCGGGTCGGGACAGAGATCGCAACCGCCACCGGGCCACTTTTCCCCTTTGCCGTCGAAACAGCCGCCCGACAGTGGCCCGGCGTCCGGCAAGCGGCCTTAATGGGAACCGACGGCGCGCCGATGCTGGTGATCGAAGGGGACCAAGTGAACCAGTCGTCCTGGGAGCGATCCGCGCGCGGCATGGGCATCGAAAAGGTCCATTGGATCCGCCGGATGCCAATGGATCAACGCCACCATTCGAAAATCGACAGAGGCAAATTGACGGGCCTTTTGGGATCCGCAGGCTGAGGCGTCACAGAAAACCACCTGACAGAGCTGGAAATTAATGATCTCAATGCATTAGGGCGTTCGTCACACACCTTTAAGCCAGCAGATTGGCCGCGTTCAGCTTTTCCCAATCGAAAGTAACACCGATCCCCGGTTCGTCGGGCGCGATGGCGCGGTGGTTCTCAACAACCAACGGACGGGTCGTGTACTGATCGATGGGGAAAGAATGCACCTCGAGCCAGCCAGCATTTTCCTGGGCCGAGACCAAACTGACATGCAACTCCTGCATACCGTGGCTGCAGGTCGGAATGCCCCGTGCCGTGGCACGTTCCGCGACCTGCAAGAATCCGGTGATACCGCCGCAATTGGACGCGTCAGGCTGGATAAAGCTCAGCTTTGACTGTTCGAACGCATAGTCGAATTCATGGATCGTATGCAGGTTTTCTCCCATGGCGAGCGGCATGCCCGTTGCATCGGCGATGCGCGCATAGCCCTGATAGTCATCGGGGATGGTGGGTTCTTCGAACCACAGAATGTCATAGGGCGCAAAGGCGATGGCCGCTTCAATCGCCTGATCCACACTCATGGAGTAATTGGCATCCACGGCAAAGGCGATGTCTGGCCCAATGGCGTCGCGGACGGCTCTGACACGTTCCAGATCATCGCTCCGGCCCACCTTGATCTTCACCCCGTTGAAGCCGCGCTCCAGATAGCCTGACACGCTGGAGACAAGCTTTGGCAGGTCAAACCCCAGATCGATCCCACCGCAATAGGCTTTGCAGGACTGCCCCGCCCCGCCGGCCATCCGCCACAATGGCTGGCCACTGCGTTTGCCCCGTGCGTCCCATAGGGCAATGTCCACCGCCGATATGGCAAAGGAGGCAATGCCACCCCGGGCAACATAGTGAACATGCCACTGCATGGCATCGTAAAGCTGTTCCACCACAGCGCCATCTTGCCCAACCAGAAAGGGCGCAAGGTCATGTTCGATCAGTGCCAGAATGGCATGGCCGCCCTTGCCGCCCGTGTAAGTGTACCCCGTCCCTTCGGACCCATCGTCAAGCCGGACGGTGGCCGTGATCAGCTCAAAGAAATGATGATCGCCGTGTTTGGCGTCGACGAGCACTTCCGCCAGTGGCACCTGAAACAACCGCGCCCGCACCTCTACTATTTTTACCATCCTCAGGCCATCCTTTCGGCTAGATCACCGGCATTCTTAACGAAGGAGCGGATCGCCCGATAGGGCAGCGTGCCAAGCCTTTAACAGCCGAAACGACCCTTTTCGTTGGTCGGCAAACCTAACGTGATCTATAGCGATGCTGGAACGCATGCGCGTTTTGGCCTTACGAGGATCTGTGATGACCTTGATACGCGCAGTGAATGTCGTTCTGCTGAGTGCCCTTGCCCTGTGGCTGCTGTGGCCGGAACCTGCACCCGACAAGCGGATCCTTTTTGTCGGGAACTCGTTCACATTCGGGGGCAATGTGCCTGAGCAGGTGCGCCGGATCGCGGCATCCGCCGAACCGCCGGTGCGCTACGAGGTTGAAATGATCGCGGTTGGCGGCCATGCCCTGGTCGACCATGTGGCCGACGGTGACGCCGAAGAACGGATCGCGGCAGAAGATTGGGACGCCGTTATTTTGCAGGATTTTAGCACGGCATCCTTCACGTCCCACGGTCGCAGGTTCCAGAAGGAAGGCGTTCTGGCGCTCTCGAAACTCGTGCCGGTTCCCGAAACCGAGCTTTACTACTTCGCCCACTGGCCGCCGGAGACAATTGAACATCCTACCTTGTCAAAGACAGAAGCCGTTCGACAGATCGAACGCACCTATGGCCATCTGGCCAGTCAAACCGGGGCAAAGGTTATCCCCGTTGGGGCTGCTTGGTTGGAGGCCTGGGAACAAGGTCAGACAGATCTCTACAGCCCGGACCAGCACCATTCCAGCGTGAAGGGCGCCTATATTGCCGCATTGGCGATTGCCCAACAGCTCGGAGACGTGGCGGTTGAGACCTCCGATTGGGCCCCAAAGGCAGTCAGTGACTCTGAGGCCGAACAACTGCGAGCCGCGGTGGTGGCATCGGAGCCTGCGTTGGCATCCGTTTCGAACTAGCTGGCGGAGATAGCTCTCTTCCCCGCCACCTTCGCAAATCTCACGTTTCACACGGGGTAGATGCCTACGAGGGACGGGTGGCCAGCATACTCTCCCGTTCCGCGAACGCCTTTTCCCAATCGGCGAGCGCGCTCAGGCCCTTGCGCCAGTCGCGGTCGGCATGGCGGAAATCCAGATAGCCCAGGGCACAGCCAACCGCGATATGTCCAATGTCCATTGGGCCAGCCAAGTGGCTCATCCAACGGCTGTTAACGGACTCAAGCGCACGCGTAACCTTTTCCCATTGGGCTTCGACCCAGGGCGCATAGACCATGTCTTCCGGACGGCAGCGCCCTTCATAGACCATCAGAACAGCCGCATCCATGATCCCATCGGCGGTCGCCTCCAATGACATGGCCTCCCACTTTCGCGCCTCGGGGTAGAGCGAGCCGCCCGCACGGTCATTCAGGAACTGGCAAATGACCCGGCTGTCATAAAGCGCTGGCCCATCGGACCGGCTGAGCACGGGGATTTTCCCGAGCGGATTATGCGCTACCGGCATTGCAGAACTGTCCAACGGATGGCCGGTGGACAACACCATCTCTACCTGATCAAGCTGGCCGGTTTCGTGCAGAACGACCCACACTTTCCGCACAAAGGGCGAGGCTGCGGCATAGAAGAATTGCATCGTCATCGGTTCTCTCCGTTCAGGGATCAGATCGCATCATCGCGGCAAGTTGCGCCAGCTCAGTCCCGACGCCATTGGTTTCTACCTCACGCGCTGCTGCCAATCGCGCCGCGTCGGCCTTGTTCTGGTTCAGCTTCCAGGTGCCCGTAATGCCCGTAACCGCCATGCGAAAGGGCAGGATTGCCCGCATCATCCGTTCGGCGACCCCGTCCGACATTTTGTCCATGGTCCAGACCGGCTTCGGGGTGAGATGGGCCTCAAAATGCGCCGAGAGACGTTCGAGCATTGGTCCCAGTTCATCCGGGTCCGCACGCCGCAGCGTCCCGGTAAGGTGAACCGCAACATAGTTCCAGGTGGGCACCTGATCCGCAACACCATACCAGTCGGGCGAAATGTAGCTGTCCGGCCCGGTGACAGCGATGATAGCGGGCATCGGCTCCGGGCCCGACTGCGCAATCGGGTTTGATCGCACCAGATGCAGCTCAGCCTCTGTCCCGTCGGCGCTCAGCAGAAAAGGAACATGAGCCAGCAACGGCGTGTCACCACGCGCCACGCTCAGCATCCCGAAACCACGGGCGCGGGCGAACTCTCGGTTCCGCGCTTCAGGCGCTTGGCGGAAGACCGGGTTTGGATGCATGGCAAGGTTCCCTTCGCCGCGACTTAGGCCCCATCAATCGGGCAAGTGCAAGCGACATCGGCTTGACAGTTCTGCGGCGATACCGTTCCTCGACCCAACCAAAGGAGCCCGCCCCATGTCCGCTGAATCCGACCGTCTGATCGTTGCTCTTGATGTGCCCAACGCCCTTGCCGGGTTAGAGCTTGCCGAACGCGTTGGTCCGGCGGTCAGCTTTTATAAGATCGGTTTGGGCATGTTGACCGGCGGCGGGCTGGCCCTGGCCAACGAACTGAAACAGGATCACGGCAAGCGCATCTTCCTGGATATGAAGCTCTTCGATATCAGCAACACCATCGAAGCTGCGGTGCGGGGTCTGGCGCAGTTCGAATTGGATCTGCTGACGGTCCAGGGGGACCCACATGTGGTTCGCGCAGCGATGGAGGGTCGGGGTGGGTCTGACATGAAGATCCTGGCTGTGACGGTGCTTACGTCGCTCGACCGAGGCGATCTGGATGCCGGCCTGATGCAGGAAGGATCTGTACCCGATCTGGTCTTGGAACGGTCTCGCCGCGCGTTTGAGGCAGGCGCCGATGGTGTGATTGCCTCAGCCCACGAGGCTGCCGCCATCCGCGCCCTTCCGGAAGCCGACGGCAAACTGATCGTTACGCCAGGCATTCGGCCAGAGGGCAGCGATCACGGCGACCAAAAACGTATCGCGACGCCTGCGCAAGCTATCGCCGATGGGGCGGACCATATCGTTGTCGGGCGGCCCATCAATGCGGCAGCCGATCCTCGAAGCGCTGCAGAAGCCATCTTGGCAAGCTTGCCGTAGCTGTAATCGCGGAACAGGCGCCCGAATTCCATTTGACCCACTGGGCCATATGTGGTGATTGCCCGTCGTTTGACGATTTCAACTTCTAGCGGCCTTCACTCGTCATAGTTCCATGTCCGGCTCAAACACCCCTTCGACGGCTCCGACGGCCCCCAAACCTGCTGGCACGGCACGTGTCTCGGCGGAATCGGCCGTAATGCTGCTTCTGGGCAAGGTCTTTACCCTGGGCACGTTGCTTTTGCTGTCGGGGATGCTGGCGCTCGATGCGTTCGGCGCGTTCATGTATGCCCGCGGCATGGTCCTGTTCTTGGGTCCGTTTATGGCTCTGGGACTGACCGTCACGGCGATGCGGCGCATCCCGCCTTACATCGATGCAGGCGATTATGGTCGGGCCAAAGGGTTCATTCGCACCATCTTCTGGGTGGCGCTGACGGTGGCCTCCGTCACGGCCCTGGTCCTGGTCTTTGGCGCACCGCAGGCATTGGAACCGGATTTAGCCACACCGCTGCGCATCGCGATCTTGGCCCTACCAGCCTTCGCCTTGATGACTGCCCTCATGCAGGTCGCGCGGGCGGCGGGCCGGGTGCGCTTGGCCTATGCGCCTTTGAATGTCGGCCAACCTTTGGCTTTTGCCCTGTGTGCCTTTGCGGCCGTGCTGGTGTTTGACGTGGCCGACGCAAACACGCTGGCAGCGATCCTGGCCATCACGATGTGCGCCTCGGCCCTGATCCAGGCCTGGAACGTGCTGCGGCTGGACATGCTCCGCCCCGCCAAGATCGTCAGCGATGCCACGCTTTGGTTGCGCGAGGCGGTTCCCCTGACCCTGTCCCTTGCGGCACAGGGACTAACGGCCTTTGGACCCCTCCTGATCCTGGGACTGTTCGTCCAAGGGGGAGAAATCGGCATTTTCGGCTTCTACCAGACGGTCATGCAGGGCCTACTGGTCTTCAACACATCCATTTTCGGTGCAGTGAACCCAAAACTATCGGTTGCGATTTCCCGCAATGATCGCCCGACGGCGCTGGGGCTCTTGCGCAAATGGCGGCTGGTGGCCTTTGGTATCAGTGCGGTGGGAGGTGTGGTTGCATGGCTGTTGGTCATCTATTTCGGCGATCTGATCCAACCAGCGTTCACGACCGAGGGACTGGCGCTGGCTTTGCTTCTCTCAAGCGTTGCAATCAACGGCCTGTCCGGACCGCTGGGGCATGTTCTGATCATCGAGGGCCGCAGCCATTGGGAGATCACCAGCCAAGTCGGGGCCGCGCTACTGACCGCCTGTCTCGCCTTTCTGTTGATCCCCACCTGGTCGCTCACCGGAGCGGCCTTCGCCACCGCGACAGGCGCTGCTGTTCGTGCCATAGCTGTCCATAGCTTGGTTTACCTGAAGCTGAATTATGCCAAAGTCGCACCTGGAGGACCGGATGCCTGACTTTATATGTATCGGAGGCCAGCGCACGGGAACGACCTGGTTGCACCATGTCCTGTCCTCGAACCAGACGGTCTGGATGCCCCCCTGCAAGGAATTGCACCATTTCGACACGCTGAGCCCCGATGTCACCGCCTACCCCTACCGCTACCGCGAGCATCTGGGATCACGGTTGCGCCATTACGGGTTGGCTGCGGCCCGACTGGTGCGGCGAGACCTGCGGCCCGACGTGGCCGTGCGCCTGGATTGGGATTGGGATCTGCGCTATTTCCTTCAGCCCGGACGATCGATCGACTGGTATCGCGGGCTGTTTCAGACCCGCGCGGCGCAAGGCAAAGTGACGGGCGAAATCACTCCCGCCTACTCGCTGCTGCCACAAGGCGAGGTTCAGGCTATCGCCGATGCGCTGCCAAAGGCCAAGATCATCCTCATTCTGCGCGAACCGCTGTCCCGCGCATGGTCTCATGCCCTTAAGGATTTGCCAGCAGAGGCCGCCAATGACACGGACCGCATGGTGTCATTCCTGCGCGACCCTGAATGCTTTGAAAGATCCAACTGGCCCGAAATCATTGGCCGCTGGCAATCGGCCTTCCCGGCGGATCAAATACTGATCCTCGACTTCGATCAGATCAAAGCGGCCCCCGACGCCTTCCTTGCAAAGGTTGCGACGTTTCTGGGCACTGACCTCGCCCTGCCCGAAAGCCGCGAAGTCGGCGGCTCGCTGCGCGAACGCGGGTCGTCCAGCTACCGCGCGGGCGGGATCCCTGCCGAGGTCAAGGAGGCCGTCGCAGACCTCTATGCCCCCGTCATCCAGAAAACCGCCGAAATGCTGCCCGACATCGCCGGTGGCTGGCTCGACCGGCAGTCCGAACTATTGGATCGGGCGACAACATCAGCCTAGCTTTGGTTCTAACGAAAGCCGGGGGATCGCATCGCGAAGGCCAAGCCGGTGAGGATGGCATTGTGGGTAAAGTGCTGAAGCTGCGTTGTCTCGAACATGGACCAGAGCAGCGCCATGAAGACGAAAACCGACATGGCGGATTTATGGACAGCCTCGTTGCTCCCAAAATCGCGACAGGCCTTCAACAGCACGGCCCACCATTGCGCGATCCAAAGCCCTAGCCCGACAATCCCGCCAAAGAGGGCGGCCTGAACCCAAACATTGTGAGCGCCATAGGCCGACCAGCCGAGGATTGAACGCATCTGTTCGGCGGCGCTCGTATGCCAAAATCCCCTGTAGCCATAGCCGATCCAAGGCTGTTCGAGAATGTTGGCAATCAGATGCGACCAAAGGACGGTGCGGCCATTGAAGGTCAGATCCTCGCCCAATGCGGCCAGGACAATGGGCAGCACCATCACCACTGCCATGATGGCAGACAGGGTCAGCAGCAAAGCAATGGCGCCGCGATGCGCCACCCGACGGGTCACAAACAGATAGAAGACTGATCCAAAGATCACGACCAACTGCAGTAAGGCAATCGATGAAATACAGGCAAAACACAGGATCACCACCAGCAGCGCGTACGCCTTCAGCATCCAGGACCGGGGATAGATCAGGCACATAAAAACCGACGCCCAGCACGCATAGCTGAGATACTGGGCCAGAAGGTTCTTTTCCGGATAGATGCCCCGCAAGGCGCCTTTGTTATGGTGGTAACCAAATGCATGTTCGGGAAACACCACCACGAACATCAGGCTGGCCGCGACGGTCAGGATGCCAGAGACAAAGATGCCCTTTACGATCCCCTCGGAGCCCAGCCGGTAGCCGATGACGATCCCAAAGACCATGGTGAAGAGCGCCTGGACGCCGCCGATGATCCCTTCGGACGTGCTATGGGCCCAAAGCGAACTGATGATGAAAAACGCCATCGTCAGGAAGAAATACAATTGGTTCGTCAGAGCGGGCACAATGCGGCGATGCATGACGATAAAGCCAAGCATCATGATGCCGTATATCCCCAGCCAGACCAAACGGCGTACGCCGTCGAGCCCCGGTACAGTCGCAACCCATTCGCTTGGCCCGCGCATCAGCAGCGGATACATCGGGTCAGAGGCCAGAAAGATCAGAACACCGAGCATGAGCGCATAGAAGGTCTGGCCCAATTGCACCTGACCGCGGCGTGGGCCGACATTGAGCTCTTGGAAATCCCCAAACGTCTGGTCGCTCATGACGGTCTCGCCAGATCCATAATCGCATCCGCTGTCAAGATCTCGGACCCTTGCTGGCGGGCACGTTGGCGCAAAGCCGTCCCGTCGGCAACCGGATCACGGTAGAGGGTCAAATCCGTCGCCCGGAAAGGTGCTTCATCCTGACCATCCCCGAGCAGGATCAGGCGGGTTGGCCTGTCTTGCAAGTCTAGTGACCCTGTTTCGCCCGTGTCAGTGGCGATTTGCAGCGTCCCCTCGAACCAACTCAACGCCACTGTCGCAAAACCAGGTGCGGTAGCTAGATCAATCTGGGCGCTGTCAGCGGCAACACGAATTTGGCCCTTCTCTATGGCCAGCGTCATGATCGACGTGTGATCGCTCATCAGAGTCAGGATCGGCCCACCCCGTTGCAGGTCGGATTGATCCTGATGCCACTGGAATCGCAGGCTCATGGCCGATGGCGCAAAGGTTATGATGCGCCCGTTCTCCCGCCAGACAGGCGGCACCGATTGCCCCGGGGCAAAGGTTTCACCTGTTATCGGCAGGAGTGCCCCGCCCGACCCAGCCAATACACGCGTACCGCGCGCAGACCCGTCGATCTTAAATCCGGGTTTCGTGCTGTCGCGTGCGGCACGCCAGATCACCGGGGTCACACCGAAGCAAAGTTGATAATGGCGCTGAATCTCAGGTTTTGCTCGATCATCGGGAGGCGTAGCGGCCTGCGCGGCCCGCGCTATTGCCCGTCCAACATCTGTGAT
>JBCBGY010000004.1:43840-52428 GCA_038526275.1 Pseudomonadota bacterium
CGGGAGGCGTAGCGGCCTGCGCGGCCCGCGCTATTGCCCGTCCAACATCTGTGATGCCATCGCGGTCAATCACCGTGTGTCGCCAGGGTTGATCTTTCGGAGCCCAACCGCTCCACGCACCGAACTGGTGAAGGTCTGAATGTTTTAACAGAAGGGCCAGAAAGGCCGCGCCATAATCCTCTGCGCTGACAGGCGCGTGTCGGGAGGCCGGGGCAATGTCGAACTCGGTGATTTCGGATTCCACGCCCATGCTGGCAAGGCTCGCAAGAAACAGGCGCAGGTCGGCGGCATCCAGAGCCAAGCCGGGGTTCAAATGGGCCTGAAACCCGAAAACATCGATCCGCCCACCATGCACAAGGGCATAATTGATCGCATCCAGCATCTGGCGACGTTTGACCATTTCGTCGCGCCGCCCTTCAAACCCGGCGGGAACGGTGCGGTCCCCCGCGCCCCAAGGGCGCCCGGCATCCAAACCAAAATCCTGAAAGATCACTTTGGCAGAATAGTCCCACGCCTTGATCGCTGGATGCAGCCACCAAAAACCGGGTCCGTGGGGCCAGTCGCCCGCCTGCTCCGCCGCTTCGAACCAAGCCGAGCCGTTTTTCACACTGGACGCCGGACCGCGCCAATAGTCATAGGTCGGATCAACGGGGTGGGTGGTACGGGCAATTTCGTTAATGTCGAAGCGCGGGAAAGTATCGTCCGCCAAATGAGCCTGCATCAGGCGGTCGAGCAAAGGGCGCCAATCCGCTGGCGACCGAGCCAAATGAGCCTTAAGCACTGGGGACAAAGAATTGTGCCAAACCATCCCATGCAAATCGAAGGGCACGTCGTCCCGCCCACTCAGTCGCGCAAGGTCCGCTTGCTGGTCTGAATAGGACGACAGATCCACGTTGAGTGCACCGGCCTCGCCCGCAGGTTGGTCAGGAACCGTAAACAGGGTCTTGGTCTTGTTTTCTGAAACGAACCGGTCCCCATGAAAACCGACCTGATCATAGTCCGCGTAGCGGGTCGCCGCATCCGGGCTGTTGGGTACAGCGAGCCGAAGCGTCATCCAATCGGGTAACGTGGCGTGCAGCGGCTCTGGCGCCGATTGAGCCCGCACAAGCGTCGGCGCGGCAAGCCCGACGGCGAAGCCTTGCAGGACGGTGCGGCGGTTGAACGACATGGAACGCGGTGGTTCAGCCGGGCAGATCGATGCTGACCAGCACCACATCGCCGGGCAAAACCGGATCGCTGAAATCCACGGCGCTGGTTTCCAACACACCCTCAACCTCGCGCCGGACGCTATAGGACAGGTTGATGGAAAGCTGGTCGCGGCTCCGCTGGCTCTGCCAGGAGGTCACGAGAAAGATCCTTTCCTCCGCGGACTTGCGGCGCTCGACCAAGCGCTGAAGCTCCAGTCGGGTCTGCTGCAGCTGAGTTAGGGACTGCCGCCGCGCCTCTCGCTCGACATCAGCCAGCGCGTTGCGGATCTCCGACCGTTTGCGCACCGCTTCGGCCTGCCGCCGCTGCGATTCCAGCATGGCGCTCAGCGCATTGTTGTAGGTCTGCTCGGCACCTGCCTGACGGTCACGGGTCGACAACCCACGCTCGGACAACTGCCGCAACCGGTCGCGCTCGCTTTCGTAGCCTTCGATCTGGGTCTGTTGTTCCGCCACGCGTTCGTCCAACAGGCTGATTTCCAACTCCATCGCTTCCAGTTGGTCTTCTACAGTCTCCTTGTCCGCAACCAGTTGGATCCGGTCTTGTTCCAGGATCAGGCTTTCGACACTGCCGTAATCCTCGAACTGCCTGAGTTCGATCAGATCGCGCACCTCTTCCGGGACGGCAGTGATATTGATCGCATCGTCGCCATTGATTTGGGCCGAGAGCCGCGCAAATTCCGCTGACTTTTGCGCCAATTCCGCTGCGATCACCCGTAGCTCTCCCCGCAATACCGCTTCGTTCAGCAATTGCTGTTCCGCGTTTGAGGTCACGGTTGACGGCCCTCCAGCCAGGCCCACAGCCTGTTCCACCGTCATATTGGGCCGAAACTCAACCTCTCCGGGCCGCGCCACATCGCCCAGCACGAATACCGGGCGAAAGACCGCAATGGCCAGCGAGATCTTGGGGTCTTTCAGCAAGTCCCTTTCAATGTAGTTCGTGCGGATCTTCTCGATGGCCTCTGGCACTGTCAGACCGGAAACGACGAGCGTGCCGAGCAACGGCAATTGCACCTGTCCATCCTGCGCGACCGAAATTGTGCGCACCTCCTCATCATCGTCCAGGATATCGAACTCGATCTTGTCGCCGGGCGAAATCGTGTAGTCCTGAGCCCAGCCAACGCTGAGCGAGGCCACCAATAGACAGGCGGTCAACCAGATGCGGAGAAGCGGCTTACAAATCATAACCAGCCCGCTTCTGGGTCTCTCCGCAGACCCGCTCGAAGATGCGCTTTTGTTTATCCGTCCAGCCGAGATCACGGCCTGTCGGGTCAAAGCCGTCTTTCTTGTAAACCGGCGTCCAGCCCACCTCGCCACCGTTTTCCCGCGAATGGGTGGACGAGCCAAGGATCGGCGCATCGGTCAACGCCTCGGCTTCAATGGCCGCCGGATCGATACCCAGCCAGCTGCAAAGCTCGCCAATCCGGGTGGCGGGGTCAGCCACCACCTCTTCGTACTTCACCAGCCGCACACGTTCGGCAGGGGCCGTATCACCGTAATCAAGCGCGGCACGCGTCGCCGCATCCCACTCCAGACACACATCCTCGAACGTGCGGCCCAAGGGCTTCAGGGGCCATGTCCGGATGGTGCTATCCACGAGATAACGCCCGTCTCGCACCACGATCATGGCCTTTTCACGCGGCAAGACCGCGTCGAACAGCGAGATATGGCGGACCCTTGGATCCTTGATCACCACCAGTTTTGCCGTTTCGCCGACGCTGGACCGCACGGAAGACAGGTAACCGGCCATGGCGTAGGCGAGCCATTCGTTCTGCGCAAATAGCTCGCTGTTCGGGGCGTAGAACCGCGCCAAGGAGTCCTCAAACCGATGCATGTCTGGCAAGGCAGACAGAAACGGCAATTCGCGCAGGTCATCCGGCGGCGTGACCACATCCGGATGCTGGCACAACATCCGTTCTAGGTAGTTGGTACCGCTGCGCGGCATGACGCCGAACACGAAGGCCACTGGCGGAGTAGAGAGACCCTGAGCCTTCAGGGCCACATCCTGCAAACGCTCCCGGGCGGCGGCATCGATCTGCAAGGGCTGGTAGGGTTCCATCGGCACTGTCGGGCGGCGCAATACGCGCCGGAGGACAAAGCTTGGATCGGTCCAGCGGCTATCCGGTGACGGTGTGCTCATGATGGCGCCCCCTCTGGCAGATCCGCGGCCACGTCTACCGCTTGGTCGGTCGCATGGCCACGATAGAGCGAAACCATCTGGTTGAGATGGGCCTCAAACGTAAAATTCTGTTCATATCGCGTCCGGGCCGTTTGTCCTGCCACACGACGCTGCGCCGGATCAGCGGCCATGTTAGCCAGGGCCTCCGTCAAGGCAGGCACATCGCCTGGCGGGACCAGCGCCATATCTGGCCCGGCGGGCAATGCCTCTGGGATCGCGCCAACAGTTGTGGTGATCACGGCCCGCCCCTGACGCAGCGCTTCCAATATGCCAATCGGCAGTCCTTCAGCGTGGGATGGCAGCACATAGACATCGTGGCGGGTCAGCATCGGCGGAACATCCTCCGGCTTGACCCAACCGGGAAAGGTGCAGTCGTCCGCAATCCCCAAAGTTGCAGCCATGGCTTGAAACCGCTCTAGCTCCGGCCCGCCGCCTGCAACCGTGGCCTCAAATGCCGTGCCCCTGGCTTTCAAAGCGGCAAGTGCCTCCAAATATTCCTTCACGCCTTTGCGGTCGCTCAGCACGGCCAGCAACAGAGGCCGAAAGGGGCGGTCTGGTGCTTCGGGCAAAGGTTCGGGTGGCGTCGGCAAATCTGGCAGCGCGTTATAGACCACCTGCCAACGATCACTCGGCAATCCCATCCGGTCCGTCAACCATTGGCCGGTTTCGCTGCCCAGGACGACATTCACATCGGCGGATTTAACAGCGCCCCGCACGAACGCTTTGGCCGGTGCAGGCAGCGCTTCGTAACTCGACACCAGATCAGCGCCGTGATGGTGCAGGATCACCCGCAACCCGGCAGAGCGCGCCAACTGCACCAGATAGCCCTTCCGGAAAAAGCTCGCCCGTTCGGACATGTTGATATGGACGACATCGATACGCCCGTCTCGCGCCAGACGCCGCAGGTCCCGCCCCGCGCGGATCACCTGAAACACCGACGCCAGCAAACTGCCGCTTCCACGACTATCGACCAGCACAGCCTGTTGATCCGGATGGGCCTGCGGCAACATGCCCGCCAGAGTGGTGGCATAGTTTTCTATGCCGCCGTGGATGTCCCATTTGCGCGCATAAACAAGCGCCACACCCTTTTCAAACATCTGACCCATGTCCAAATTTCGCCTGGGCTGCTCTAGCTCAAAGCCAGCTTCGTGACCAGTCTGCAGCAAGGTCACCTTTAAGACTATTGGCTGTCGGTCGCCAAATGAGGCATGAGGAGCCACGACGCCCATTTGCCGGGCGGAGCTTGGAGTAAACGCCCCATGATTGATCCAACTGGCACTGTATCGCCGCAAATCAGCGTCATTACCCCAGTCTTTAACCGTCCTGACCGGGTTTCCGAGATTCTTACGGTGCTTTCTGAACAGACGTTCCAGGATTGGGAACTGATTGTGGTCGATGATGCCTCGACGTCAGACATGACGGAAGCCAGAGGATTGCTCGATGCGCATGATCGCGCGGCGTTTATCCAGATGCCGGTGAATGGCGGACCAGCCGCTGCGCGCAACGCGGGAATCGCCGCCGCGAAAGGCCGGTTCATTGCCTTTCTCGACAGTGACGATGCCTGGCACCCCGAGAAGCTTGCCCGACAGCATGCGGCCTTGCTCGCGCTTTCTGACCCGGATCGCGGATTTTGCGTCACTGGCACCGAAGTGCGATATCCCGGTGGTCAAACCAAGATCGAACCTGATCGCGCCCTGAACCCTGCCGAACGTGGCGCCCATTTTCTCTATGTCGAGAACAAATTCGCGCAATGCAGTTCATTTTGCCTGGGCGCTGCGCTGCTGAAAGGCCCGAACGCCATCCAATTTGAGGACCGCCTGCGCCAGTATGAAGACCATCTTTTCTTCATGGCTGCGGCTGATCGGGCTGCAGAGGTGGTCTATGTCGACGCGCCGCTTTCCTATTGGATCAATGACGCCCGTCCCGACAGGCTAAGCACCGGAGACGATGTCGAACGCGGACGGCTATTTGTTGAGATCGCAAAAGAAGCGGGCCTTATGACCCCGCGCGAAGTTTTGGCCTTTGAACTTCGATGTCTCGGACCGGAGATCGCCAACCAACATAGGGGAAAGGCGTTGCGCCTTGCCCTGCGCGGCGCCGCTGACAGGGCCCTTCCCCGCGACGCCTGGGCAAAGCTGATGCTCGCCGCCGTGGTTGGCCCCAAGACCTACATGCGCCTTCGCGAAGCCAGACGCTAGGTGATCAAAGTCCGGGTCAAAGGATGATCCGGATCCTTTAGACCATCGATCACATCGAAATGGTGGCGTCCCGGATCGGCAACAAGCTTTGTCTGCAGGCCCATTCTCCCCCAGGCCTCGGCGAGCAAGGCAGATTGCCGCAGGAATTCGGGGCGTTCTGCCGCACCAACCCAGGCAATCACATCCTTGCCCGGCATCGGATCCAGAAGCGCTGGGCTCTCTGCAAGAACAGTGGCCTCGTCCAGTTTCAGTACGTCATTCATTTCAGCCAAACGCAGCGGGCGCAAATCGTGGACACCGCTGATCGAAACGACCTTCTTGATCCGGTTGGTCACTTCGGGCTCCAGCGGGCTGTCTTTGCAAATCATCCGGGTGACCAGATGCCCACCGGCGGAATGGCCTGCCAACCGGATCGCGCCTGCAACCATCCCAGCCGCACACGAAATAGCCTGTCCTATTTGCAATGTAATGTCCGGGATCGTCGCCTCCGGCGCCAATGTGTAGCTTGGCAAGGCGACCGTCCACCCGAGCGCCAATGGGCCCGTGGCAAGATCGGACCAACTCGATTTGTCGAAGGCCCGCCAATATCCTCCATGGACGAATACAACCAAACCTTTGGATGGCGTATCAGGCAGAAACAGATCCAGCCGCTCGCGCGGGTGATCACCATAGGGCACGTCTTGCTGGCCTCGGGCCGTGGCGCGGAATGCGGCGGCGCGTTCAACCCAGCGATCCGGATATTTCATCCCGTCAGGAATGTAGTCGGCATTGGTCAGGGCATCATCCCAGTCGATCCCTGAACCGTCCATGACCGCCTGAGGCTGAGGGCGCGCCGATTGCTCCATATCCGCCACCTGTACTGACATGATTTCGATAGCGCTAGCGCCGCAAGCGAGATATTTCAAGCTTGAAGTAAATTCCGACTCAGCTACGCTGGAGTTCGCGGTGTGGCGAAAAACGGTGAGACATGACTCAGTTCGACCCCAAAACCGACGGCGCGCGCACCGATTTCCGCGAGGCCATGTCCTACGGCGATTACCTGCATCTCGACGCACTATTGTCGCGGCAAGCTCCGCTGAGCGACGCCCATGATGAGTTGCTGTTCATCATTCAGCACCAAACGTCGGAGCTATGGATGAAGCTCGTCCTGCACGAACTTTCGGCAGCACGGATCGCGCTTCAAACGGGTGACACGGCCAGCATGTTTAAGATGCTGGCCCGCGTCAGCCGTATATTCGAACAGCTCAATGCCCAATGGGATGTGCTGCGGACCATGACCCCGGCAGATTACACCCGATTTCGGGACGCGCTTGGCCCATCATCGGGGTTTCAGTCGCACCAATACAGGCTGATCGAGTTCATCCTGGGTAACCGGAACCCGCACATGATCCAACCGCATGAACATCTGCCGGATATTCGCGCCATGTTGACCGAAGAACTGAGCCGCCTAAGCTTTTACGATGAGGTCAACCGCCATCTGTTTGTCACGCTTGACGGGCACGCTGATAATGCTCCCAAGCCGGTGCTGGACGCCCCGCACACGGCAGTTCCTGAAATCCAGGCGCGATGGAAGATCGTTTACGAAAACATCGACACATACTGGACGCTCTACGAACTTGCCGAAAAGCTGGTGGATCTGGAAGATTATTTTCGGCGATGGCGTTTCAACCATGTCACAACCGTTGAGCGGGTAATAGGCTTCAAGCGCGGCACGGGTGGCACCTCGGGTGTGCAATATCTGCGCCGGATGCTCTCGGTCGAATTGTTTCCAGAGCTTTGGTATGTGCGGGGTGAACTATGACCTTGCCGCGAAAGCACCTGTTCGACCTGCCCGAAGGGGTGATTTACCTCGACGGCAACTCGCTGGGCCCATTGCCAAAGGGCGCGCTGGAGCGGGCTCAAACCGTGATCCAACAGGAATGGGGTCAAGAGCTGATCCGGGCCTGGAACAGCGCCGGATGGATGGATCTGCCGCGCCGGGTGGGCAACCGGATCGCTCGGCTGATTGGGGCGCCCGAAGGATCCGTCGCGACAGGAGACACCCTGTCGATCAAGGTTTATCAGGCGCTGGCCGCAGCCCTGAAGATGCGCCCGGAGCGAAAGGTCATTCTGTCCGACAACGGCAATTTTCCGAGCGATCTTTACATGGCGCAAGGGCTGATCGGGACCATCGACAAGGGCTATGAATTACGCACCCCGGCGCCGGAAGATGTGTTGAACGAGATCAACAGTGATGTCGCGGTCGTTATGCTGACCCACGTGGATTACCGGTCTGGCCGACTGCATAATATGGCTGAGATTACTGCGGCCGCTCATGAGGCGGGCGCGGTTATGATCTGGGATCTGGCGCATAGCGCCGGCGCTCTACCGGTCGATCTGGCGGCCTCTAAAGCGGAATTTGCCGTTGGATGCAGCTATAAATACCTCAATGGTGGTCCGGGCGCCCCTGCCTTCATCTATGCACATCCCGACCTGGTTGAAACTATCGAGCCAGCTCTTGCTGGCTGGCTGGGCCACGACAATCCATTCGCCATGGAGTTGGGATACCGCCCGGCCATGTCGACCGAACGTCTGCGGGTGGGCACGCCGCCAATTGTGCAACTCGCCCTGCTGGACGCGGCCCTCGACGCGTGGGACGGAGTCGAAATGGACGATCTGCGCGCGGCCTCGATTGACCTGAGCGAGTTGTTCATAACTGAGGTCGAAGCTCGCTGCCCCGGCTTGCAATTGGTTTCGCCACGCGATCCGCATCTGCGCGGGAGCCAGGTCTCCTTTGCCTTCGAAAACGGCTATGCCGCGATGCAAGCCTTGATCGATCGTGGCGTGATCGGTGATTTTCGCGCGCCAAACATCATGCGATTTGGGCTCACACCTCTTTACCTGGAGGCCAATGATGTTCGCAGCGCGGTGTCCGTCCTGCAAGATGTTATCGCAAACGACCTTTGGGACGACCCGAAATACCGGACCCGATCCCGGGTCACGTAGCGTTTTGAATGCGCTCCGGCA
>JBCBGY010000004.1:52528-64869 GCA_038526275.1 Pseudomonadota bacterium
CCCGAAATACCGGACCCGATCCCGGGTCACGTAGCGTTTTGAATGCGCTCCGGCATCCTAACGCCCAAAGAAGGGTGTCCGGACCACAATGGATTGATCAGACCCTCATCCAACCAGATTTCGCGTCCTGATCGCGTGGAACCTGGCATTCAGAATTGCGACCATACTCGGTTTTCACCTTCAAAAACACTTTCGTGAGCACCGTATCGCGGTCGAACTCCGGCCAAATTGGTATGCCAATCGTTGAACAGTCATTGAACGGAACCCATTCTGGTCTGCATTTGTTCACGTCTTAGACACAATTCAGCCCAACAGGCAGCATATTACCTTCATAGTGATTTGGACGGGAATCGGCTCTCGTCGGGGAGTGATGTGTCTGTGAACAGACCGAGAGGTTTCGGGAGAAATGTTTATGAAGATCGACAAGCTGGGTGTCGCCAATACTGTGAAGAAAGCACTCATGATCAGTGCCGCAGTATGTGTTCCTTCCTTGGTTACGGCCCAAGAGATTACGCTGAAATCGACCGATGGCGGGTTCGATATCGTCGGCGAACTGATCGAGTATCAGGACAACATCTACGTTGTGCGGACCAATATCGGCGCACTGCGTGTATCAGCAGACCGGGTTCAATGCGTGGGTTCGGCCTGTCCAGACATCGCAGTTCTGGATGACGAGGTGACAATCGCCGGCTCTGATGCGATTGCGGAAGGTCTGGTACCTGTCCTGCTTTCCGGCTACGCGGCGCATCTGGATGCCGAACAGCAAGTTACGGAAACAATCGGATCGGTCGAGATCAACGCCCAGTTCGTGGCAAACCAAGGGTTTGGCGATCTGATGAGCTCATTCCGGGTTCGATCCTCGATCTCCTCAGACGCGTTTGCAAACCTCTTGGGAAAGTCTGCCGAAATCGGTTTGTCATCCCGCCGTATCACAATCGAAGAAGCCCGGACGCTGCGCGAATATGGCTCCGGTAGCATGGTCAGCCCCAACAACGAACATATCGTCGCTGTCGACAGTATCGTAATGATCACGCACCCATCAAATCCGGTGAAAACGCTTTCCATGAGCCAAGTGGCCGACATCTACAACGGTGCCATTTCCAACTGGAACCAGGTCGGTGGGCTTGATGCTCCCATCAACGCTGTCCATTTGCGCGCAGGCGCAGGTACACGCGCTATCTTTGAAGAGCGAATTTTCGGCGCTTCTGCCGCTGGCAACCCCGTAAACGTTGTTTCATCCGATAGCAGCCTCGACGTGTCGCGTGCCGTCAGCGCGGATGAGAATGCCATCGGGTATGTTTCCATCGCTTTCCAGCGGGGCGCGCAGGCCGTGAACCTGACAAATGAGTGCGGCATCTCGATGACGCCCGACTTCTTCTCGGCCAAAACGGGTGAATATGCCCTGCAGCGTGCGCTCTACTTCTACACCCGCGAAGATACAAAGAACGATCAGGCAAATGAATTCCTCGAATGGTCGAAGTCGTCTGCCGCTGATGCGGTTATCGCAAAGACCGGCTTTATCGATCTCGGTGTCGCGCGGGTCAGCCAGGGCAACGATAGCCCCCGCGCGGTCAGCCTCCGGAATGCCAATCTCGATGCTTATGAGACGGGTTTTGCCGAAGACATGCTCGCCACAATGTCCGAGTTTGACCGTCTGTCTTCGACCTTCCGCTTCCGCACGGGATCTGACCGGCTCACGCCACAGGCGCGTGTTGGCCTGGAGCGATTGATCGGGTTCCTGGAACAGAAACCCGAAGGCACAGAGATCCTTTTGGTCGGATTTACCGATGATCAGGGGCCGTTTGACAGCAATCTGAGCATCTCTATCGGTCGCGCTGAACAAGTCGTCACCGAAATCCGGGCCGCCGCCGATGGTCGGTTGGATCATATCAACCTGTCCGCAACCGGCTATGGGGAACTGTCCCCCGCAGCCTGCAATGTCACACCCGATGGACGCTCTATCAACCGCCGCGTCGAGGTGTGGAGCAAGCCGCCGCGCACTTAACAATCGACGGCACCGATCAGCGCAGAGCTGATCTGCCCTAACCCACGTGAAGGAGAGCAAAATCGTGAAAAAATTTGCACCTGTCGCCGCCGTCGTTTCGATGCTGATCGGCGCACCCGCAACCACAACCGCTGGCGAGCTGACCATAGCGACCGTGAACAACGGCCACATGATCGCCATGCAAAAACTGGCCCCAGAATTCCTGGCACTGAACCCAGAAATTTCACTCAACTGGGTGACCTTCAATGAAGGCACCTTGCGCGAACAAGTCACGAAGGACATTACCGAGCAAGGCGGCCAGTTCGATGTGATGACCATCGGGATGTACGAAGCGCCCATCTGGGGCGAACGCGGCTGGTTGGAACCGCTGGAATTTTCGGCGGCCTATCAAACCGAAGATCTGTTGCCTGCCATTCGCGAAGGTCTGAGCTACGACGGCACACTCTACGCCGCGCCCTTCTATGGCGAAAGCTCCATGATCATGTATCGGTCAGACCTCATGGCCGATGCTGGCATCACCCTGGCTGATCAGCCAACCTGGGATGAAGTCCGCGCAGCCGCCGAGGCCATGACAGACCGCGACCGCGGCATCTACGGGATTTGCCTGCGCGGAAAGCCCGGCTGGGGCGATAACATGGCCTTCCTGACGACGATGGCCAACACCTTTGGCGCGCAGCTGTTCAACGAAGACTGGACACCCGCGCTGAATACGCCGGAATGGAAGAACGCGGTTACATTCTACATCGACATGCTGACACAGTTCGGCCCTCCGGGATCGGAAAGCAACTCGTTCAACGAGATCTTGTCGCTGTTCAATGAAGGCCGGTGCGGCATGTGGATCGACGCCACTATTGCTGCATCGTTCATTACCGATCCGGACCAGTCGGAAGTGGCAAACCGCGTTGACTTCGCACAGGCCCCAAGCGCCGTGACTTCGAAGGGCGGCAACTGGCTGTGGGCTTGGGCCTTGGCTGTACCTACCGGGTCAAACGCTACCGAGGATGCGATCCGTTTCATCGAATGGGCGACATCCAAAGCCTATATCGAACTGGTGGGCCAGAAGCGAGGCTGGGGTCAGGTTCCGACCGGAACCCGCGCCTCCACCTATGGCAACACCTCGTTCCAGCAGGCCGCCACATTCGCTGAAGCTGAACTGAGCGCTATTCTGTCTGCAAGCCCGGCGGATTCCACGCTCAACCCTTCGCCCTATGTCGGTGTTCAATTCGCATCCATTCCGGAATTTGCCGATATTGGCGGCTTCATGGGGCAACAAATGACGGCTGCGCTCTCTGGTCAGATCAGCGTGGATGAGGCCCTCGCAAATGCCCAGGATTATGCGGACCAAGCCATGCGGAATGCGGGATATTACTAACGCGTCTCGCGAGGCGCTATTCAGCGCTTTCCCGAGCGGAAAAACGGTCGCTTCGCGGCCGTTTTTGCTTTGTGCGGCAAATGGCAGTGGCCCGGCATTTTTCTCCGTTAGAGCCTCACGCGAAAAATCTGAACCTACCGACGCTGTCTGAAATCAAAAATTTCAATGCGTTATCGATGCTTCAGGGATTTCGTCAGGAGCTCTAGTTTAACCATTCAGCTGGCCTTGAGCAGTTGGTTGATATGCAACAAATGCTGCTGCAATTCATGCAAAGCTCGAGGACGGGAAAAGTAAAAGCCCTGCAGACGTTCAACGCCTAGGTTGGCCAAAAGCTGCGCCTGCTCTGCAGTCTCCACCCCTTCTGCGACTACGCTGATATCCAGCGCGTGCCCAATCTCCACGATGGATTGCACCAAACGGGTGGCGTTGTTGCCTGCCGCCATCGGGGCAACGAGGCGACGATCAATTTTGAGCTTGTCGGGAGCAATGCGCTGCAAGGCGACCACAGAAGCTCGTCCGCTGCCAAAATCGTCAACTTCGATAGAAATACCCATCTCGCGCAGTTGGTCGAGTTGCAACAGGAAATCGTTGCTTTCTTCCTCCATGAAGATCGTCTCAAGCAGTTCGATGGCGACCACAC
This sequence comes from Pseudomonadota bacterium, assembly GCA_038526275.1. GTDB lineage: Bacteria > Pseudomonadota > Alphaproteobacteria > Rhodobacterales > Rhodobacteraceae > 188UL27-1. Next base: position 56,546 of record JBCBGY010000004.1, read on the forward strand.
CGGAATATGTACTGGCAAGCTCCCCTATCTCGGCGATCTGTTCAAAATCGATCCGGCGCGCGCTGACGTTAAAGGAAACACTGGGGGGCTCCAGCCAATCGCCAAAGGTTTCCTGACACTCGACCAAGGCGCTCTCGAAGATCATCCGGTCGATATCTGCAACCACGCTCAGATCTGTCGCAACCCCAATGAAATGGTCGGGCGCAAGAATGCCCTTGGTCGGATGTTGCCACCTGGCCAATGCCTCCAGTCCGACAAACCTACCCGTCTTGGCATCGATCTGGGGCTGGAAGAACGGAATAAATTCTTCGGCCTCCAATCCGCGAAACAGATCGTCGGCGCGCTCTTTCGTCTCCCGCATTTCTTCGACGTCTGTGCGGTCGAAAATCCCAATCCGGCCTCTTCCGTGACGTTTGGCCTTGTAGAGCGCCACATCGGAATTTGTGAGCAGTTGATCTTCATCCGCGAGCGGGGTTCGGGCAACACCGATTGAAGCTCCAAAACGGCATTCGCGCCCCTCATAGCAGGTTGGTGCGGTCAGATCTGCCAGGAGTGCCTGCGCGAGATCCTCGGCACGATTGCTGCCCTCAGGCAGCCAAATCAGAACCACGAATTCATCGCCGCCGATCCGCGCAACCACATCATCGGTTTCGACCTTGTCGCGGATCCGTTCTGCGACTTCCAGCAAGACATGATCACCCGCAGCATGGCCCATTGTGTCGTTGATCTGTTTAAAGCGATCGAGGTCAATATGCAGCGCCGCGAGTTCGCCACCGACCTGGGCACGCCGTTCCGACAATTCGTCGAACTTTTGCATAAGATACCGACGGTTGCCCAATCCGGTCAGTTGATCATGCAGGGCCTTGTAAAGGATTTCCTGGTTGGCCTCCTCCATGCGCCGGGCATAGTCCTCCAGCTTCTGCCGTTGTAGAACCTCTGCGGTGATGTCGAACCTAAGCACCACCAACTCACCCTGCTCGCTTAATGTTCGTATGATGCGACAGTACTTGTCATCGGCCCACTCGACTTCTTCGCTTTCGATAAGTGTGATCTCGGCAGGGGAATATCCGCGCAGGCATTCCTCGACTTTCTCTCCCTCGGTCTTCAGTCGGCCGTTCCGAACCGCCATGGTGACGACGTCTCGAATGTCCATACCACGTACTACTTCCTCTGGTCGGTCAGTGATCGAGGCGGTGAAGGCTGGGTTCCAAATCTGAAGGCTCAAATCCCGAGCGTAGATGGCAAACGGGTCCGGGAAGGCGTTGATGGCCGAGATCAATCGGTTTTGCGTTACCTCCAGATCCCGCCGCTGGCGCACCAGTTCAGTCATGTCGATGCGCAAAAAGACGTAATCGCCAATACTGGTGCGGGATCGAAGCAGCCGGTGGTGCCGGTCTCCAGCCAGTTCAATGTCTTCTGCGGGACGCAAATCTGTGACCGCGAGCCGAGCCTTTGCAAGATATTCGTCTTCCGTGTCACCATTCAGGGCCAGCCCGCCCGATCGAATTCCGATCCGCAGGACATCTTCAAGTGACATGCCCACTTGTATCGGGTCAGGGCTATTCGTGAGTGTACCGGCGTAGCTATCATTCCAGACCAAGATCCTGAGGTCAGAATCATAAAGGGAAAACGGCGAGGGATATGCGCGGATTGCGGCTAGAAGGCGTTCCTGGGCCTCTTCCGCGCTGCGCTTTTGGCGGACAAGCTCGGTGATATCCATACGGATGACCACGCGATCTCCGTTCTCGGCCTGCACTCTGAAGACCTTTTGGTAACGGCCATCGTCAAAGGACCAGATCGATACATTCTCGCTGACGGCGTCCTCACCGAGCAAAAACTCGATCAAATCGTCGGGATCACCCCCAAAAGAGCTTAGCTTGCCAGTTCGCTTCGCTTCGTGCAGGACATCGCGCAGATGCATACCTGGCTGAATCGCATCTTCATCGCTGGAAAAACTCCGTTTGTGAGCGGAGTTGCTGATCACAAGTCGCAAATCCTTGTCATAAATGACAAAAGGGTCCGGATAAGCGTTGATTGCATTGATCAGCCTGTCTTGGGTAGCGAACAATTCATCGAAGACACGATCCTTTTCCTCGATCAGGTCGTCACGTTCTCGCAACGCCATTTCGGCTTTCTCTTCCCGCACCTTTAGATCAGAAATGTCGCGGATCGTGGCGCACGTATATTGCGCGCCGATCTCTTCATCCTGGCAGACAAAATAGGAAATACTTGCCGAGAACGTTGTTCCGTCGGACTTTCGGCAGCTGGTTTCGACATTAAAACTGGTTTGGCTAGATTGGAGTAACGCATCCACCTGAGCCGCATATTCCGCGAAATGGTCGGGGTCCAAGATCAAACGGACAGGCTGCCCGATCAGGTCCTTTGAGTCATAACCGAACAGGCGTAGGTGCGCGGGGTTGGCGAATACAAGCAACGGCTCCGTCGCGCCCGGGCCCCGATAGCCCACGCAGACGGCATCCAATGTCAGGTCCAAGTAGTTTTCCAAGACCTTTGCAACGGTCATTCGTAGCGCCCTTGTCTAGACGCTACGAAAGTAAGCTCCATGGGTTACCAGCCCCATAAAGCCCTGTTTTTAATTAATTCGTTGTTCTCTCAGATGGAAAGGTGGCCCGGCACGCACCTAAGACACATCTTTGTACGAAATCTCGGCCACGTCCCCACCTGTCTTGTCTCGCCGTGAAATTAAGCGGTTCAACGCGGCAACATAGGCTTTTGCAGAGGCCACGACGGTATCTGTGTCAGCCGACTGGCCGCTGACGATACGGCCTTTATCTTCCATCCGCACGCTAACGGTTGCTTGCGCATCGGTACCTTCTGTTACCGCGTGCACCTGATAAAGCTGCAGCTTGGCCTCATGTGGATAAAGCTGTTTGACCGCGTTGAAAGCAGCATCCACCGGCCCATCGCCGGTTGCCGTGGTCTGCTGGTCCTCGCCGTCAATGGTCAGGGTCAGGTCTGCCGATTGCGGCGCTTCGGTCCCACAAATGACACGCAGGAATTTCACCTGCAGACGCTCTTCGCCCGCGCTGCCACTATCCTGCACCAATGCGACAAGGTCTTCGTCAAAGACCTCTTTCTTACGGTCGGCCAGGGCCTTGAAGCGCACAAATACATCTTTCAGTTGGTTGTCACCCAACTCATACCCCAGATCCTTCAGTTTTGACCTAAGGGCCGCGCGCCCGGAATGCTTGCCCATAACAATGTTTGTCTCAGACAAGCCAACATCTTCTGGCCGCATAATCTCGAATGTCTCGGCATTTTTGAGCATGCCGTCCTGATGGATCCCGGATTCATGCGCGAAGGCGTTCTTGCCGACGATGGCCTTATTGAACTGGACCGGAAAGCCGGACACGCTGGCCACGCGACGGCTGATATTCATAATTCTGGTCGTATCAATCCCGGTGGTGAAAGGCATGATATCGTGCCGCACCTTCAAGGCCATGACGACCTCTTCCAACGCGGTATTCCCGGCCCGTTCGCCCAAGCCATTGATCGTGCATTCGATCTGTCGGGCACCGGCTTCCACCGCTGCCAGCGAGTTTGCTGTCGCCATGCCCAGGTCATTGTGACAGTGCGTGGCAAAGATGATCTCGTCCGCGCCGGGAACCTTCTCCAGCAACATTTGGATCAGGCTGGCGCTTTCGCGGGGTGCCGTATAGCCGACCGTGTCCGGGATGTTGATTGTGGTCGCGCCCGCCTTGATCGCTATTTCCACTACGCGGCACAGGTAGTCCTCTTCCGTCCGCGTGGCATCCATCGGTGACCATTGGACATTGTCGCACAGGTTCCGCGCATGAGTCACAGTTTCGTGGATACGCGTCGCCATCTCGTCCTGGGTCAGGTTCGGGATGGCACGGTGCAAAGGGGACGTGCCGATGAAAGTGTGGATCCGGGGCTGCTTGGCGTGCTTCACGGCCTCCCAGCAGCGGTCGATATCAGCCAGATTGGCGCGCGCAAGGCCACAGATAACCGAGGTCTTGGCGCGCTTGGCAATCTCGGAAACGGCGGCAAAGTCGCCTTCGGAGGCAATGGGAAACCCCGCTTCGATGATATCGACGCCCATTTCATCGAGCAGCCCGGCAATCTCCAGCTTTTCGTCATGGGTCATGGTGGCGCCGGGGCTTTGCTCGCCGTCGCGCAGGGTTGTGTCGAAGATCAACACGCGGTCAGAGGATGTATCGGTCATTTCGGTAACTTTCGGTTGGTGATCACTTGAGCCGAGGCGCGAAGCAGCGGATCCTCTGAGCGCTCGCGCCGAATGGCACGCTCAGAGGCGGCTAAGCGGAAGGAGTAGGAGCGCACGGCCAAGCACCGGCAAAGCCGGTTCCAAAACTGCCAAATCTCTGCGCATCGTCACCATGATGTGAAGCATACGCAACCAATCCGAAAATAAAAAGACCCATATGTTCCCTGCGCACCAACGAACAGGTTATCGCCATGAAACAGCTCGCTGCCCTCTTGGGCCTCTCCCTTCTATGGCCCGCGGCAGCCCTGGCCTGCGGCCCCGATACGAACTGTGACATTGAAGATGGGTTTTACCTGATCCGGATGCCCGAAGGCGTTTCCGAAGGCGATAAACCCGGTGCGATCCTGTTCGCCCACGGGTATCGGGGCTCAGCCAAGGGCACGATGAACAATCAGAGCCTTCAAAATCTGGCGCAGGATCTGGGCGTGGCTCTGATCGCGATAAAATCCTCTGCCGAAGACTGGACCATCGCCAATTCACCGCAGGAAGGCCGGGTTCGGCAGCGGGATGAAGTGGCCTATGCCGCCCGGGTGGTGGATGACGCGGTTGCGCGTTTTGGTCTTGATCCCGAACGCATTCTGGCCACGGGCTTTTCGGCTGGCGGCATGATGACCTGGACGCTCGCCTGCCACGACAGTGACCGCTATGTGGGTTTTGCCCCGCTGGCCGGAACCTTCTGGGCGCCCGAGCCCCAAAGCTGCGACACGCCTCCGGCTAACATCATCCACTATCATGGCACCGAAGATAATATGGTGCCATTGGCCGGTCGCCCGATTGCCCAAACGAAGCAAGGCGACGTGGGAAAGGTGCTGGACATGTATGCAAGCTTTGGCGGCTATCAGACAGTGGTTGAGACGGTGCCGCTCGACGGGCTAACCTGCCAGGCCCGGGAAAACCCGGAGGGTAAACTCCTCGAAATCTGCACCTTCACCGGCGGGCATAGTTTCAAGGCGGACTATATCCGGCGGGCCTGGGCGGCATTTGCGGGCTAGTGTAAGGTTGACCCGGCATCCCGGCCTGCTACGTCGCGGAGCCGATGGAACGCGCATTGATCATAGGCAGCAGCGGTGGGATTGGCTCAGCCTTGGTCTCCGCACTCGAAGCCCGGGGCGCGGAAGTCGTCGGGCTCAGCCGCAAAGGCAATGGGCTTGATGTCACGTCAGAAGAGAGTGTTCGCCTGCTTTTTAACGCGCTGGAAGGCCCTTTCGACCTGATCATAACCGCCACCGGTGCGCTAGAGATCAATGGGACCGGCCCTGAAAAGTCCTTGAAACAGCTAGATCCGCAGGCGATGGCCGCTCAGTTCGCGCTTAACTGCATTGGCCCCTCACTCGTGCTGAAACACAGCCTGCCGTTGATTGCACGGGGCCGCAGGGCGGTACTGGCCACGCTGTCGGCCCGGGTGGGCTCGATCAGCGACAATGCCCTTGGCGGTTGGGTCAGCTATCGCACCGCAAAGGCCGCAGTGAACCAGGTGATCCGCACCACGGCCATTGAACTGGCCCGATCCCATAAACAGGCCATCTGCGTGGCCCTTCATCCCGGGACAGTCGCCACGCCGTTCACCGAGAAGTACCTGTCGCGCTACCCTTCTGTCTCTCCAGACCAAGCCGCGAACAACTTGCTGACGGTGATCGACGGCCTGACCACCGACCAAACCGGGCAGTTCTTCGACTGGAAGGGCGCAACAGTCCCATGGTGAAACTGGTGCTGGTCCTGGGCGACCAGTTGAATGAGCAGATCGCCGCCCTACGCACGGCGGATCCCGCCAGCGATGTGGTCGTCATGGCCGAGGTGAGCGACGAGACAAGCTATGTCCGTCACCACCCGAAAAAGATCGCGTTCCTCTTCGCCGCTATGCGCAAATTCGCCGATCATCTGCGGCGGGCGGGGTGGCAGGTCGACTATACTGAACTGGACGATACCGAGAATACCGGTTCGATCACCGGTGAATTGCTCCGCCGGGCCCAGACCCATGGGGCGACAGAGGTTCTGGCGACGGAACCCGGTGAATGGCGCCTTATACAGGCGCTGGAGGCGCTGCCGCTAAAGGTCCACCAACTGGCCGATGACCGGTTTGTCAGCAACCGGGCCGAGTTCGCGGACTGGGCCAAAGGGCGCAAACAGCTAAGGATGGAATATTTCTACCGAGACATGCGGCGCAAAACGGGCCTTCTGATGGATGGTGGCGACCCTGTCGGAGGGAAATGGAATTTCGACCATGACAACCGTAAACCGGCGCCAGACGAGGTGGGCTATCCCGGCCCGCCACATTTTGCGCCGGACGCCACGACCCAAGCGGTGCTGGATCTGGTTGAGGCCCGATTTGACAACCATTTCGGTGATTTGCGCCCCTTCTGGTTCGCGACCGACCGCAGCCAAGCCCTGACTGCCCTTGATCAGTTCATTTCAGACGCGCTTCCGAAATTTGGCGACTATCAGGACGCCATGCTCAGCGAACATCGGTTTCTCTACCATGCTGTCATCGGCCAATACTTGAATGCCGGCCTTCTCCTGCCGCTCGAAGTCTGCCGAGCCGCCGAACGAGCCTACACGGATGGCGCGGCGCCGATCAACGCCGTCGAAGGGTTCATTCGCCAGATCATCGGATGGCGGGAATATATGCGCGGCATCTATTTCCTGGAAGGACCGGACTATCCCAGCCGCAATGCCCTGAATCATAAGGCGAACCTGCCCGACCTGTATTGGGGCGCACCCACCAAAATGCAATGCATGTCCAAAGCTGTGGAACAGACCCGGGCCGAAGCCTACGCCCACCATATCCAACGGCTGATGGTGACAGGCAACTTTGCGTTGCTCGCTGGGCTTGATCCCCAGCAGGTCGCGGAATGGTATCTGGCCGTCTATGCTGATGCGTTTGAATGGGTGGAGGCACCGAACGTCATCGGGATGAGCCAGTTCGCCGATGGCGGTATCGTGGGATCGAAGCCTTATGTCAGTTCCGGCAACTACATCGACAAGATGTCGAACTACTGCAAATCCTGCGACTACAAGGTCAAAACCAAGGTCGGCCCCGGAGCCTGCCCCTTCAACCTGCTCTACTGGTCCTTTCTGGACCGCCACCGGGATCGGTTCCAAAAGAACCCCCGTATGGCCCAGATGTACCGGACATGGGACCGGATGGCGGAGGAGAAACGCGAACAGATTCTGGCAGAGGCCACTGATTTTCTGGCTAAAATGGCCCGTGGCGATCAGGTGTAACAGGCCTATTCGTTGTCCGTGATCACCCCTGGGAAGCGCCCGGGCGGTTCGCTTGGTCCGCTATGGGCGCCGGGCTGTCCGCAGGCGCCAAGCAGTAAGGCCAGCGTCAGAAGGGCAAAGGTCCGAAACATGGGTTTTCCTCCGATCATGTGCCCAGCGCACATAACCGGCTGTTTCGGGGTTACGAGTGGCGTTCATCAGTTCGTGTCTGTGTCGGCAGGTTCAGTCACGTCATCGGCAACTTGGGTCAAAACACCGTCATCCCAATCGCCTTCGACCACTTCACCATTGGCATAGGTCATCTTGCCCTGGCCATGCCGTGTGCCTTCCAGGAACATGCCTTCGTAGACGTCCCCATTGGCGTAGGTTGCGGCACCAGACCCCGAGATCTTGCCTTCCCGCCATTCGCCGGAATAGGTAAACCCGTCGGCCATGGTGATGGACCCCTCACCGTGCCGTAACCCATCCAGGAACGCGCCTTGATAGACGGTGCCATCCGCGTAAGTCGCCGTGCCCTGGCCCTGACGGACGCCATCCTGCCACATACCTTCGTAGATGTAGCCATCCGGATAGGTCATCTTGCCCTGGCCGTGGTTCTTGGCATTGAGAAACCCGCCCTCATAGACCAACCCAGTGGCATAGCGGGCAATGCCGTCGCCTTCGATCACACCGGCCTTCCACCCGCCGGAATAGGTCGACCCGTCGGGGTAGGTGATCTCGCCTGTCCCATGGGCCAGATCTTCAGAGAATTCTCCGACATAAACTGACCCGTCGGGATAAGTCGCGGTTCCATCCCCTTGGATCCGGCCGCTCTGCCAGTTTCCTTTGTAAAGAT